>DASXVK010000192.1:0-18727 GCA_036504295.1 Polyangia bacterium | reverse complement strand
AACGGGGGCGCGGACGCGCGACAGCCGCGTGAAACGCCGGCAAGCCGCTATCGCTGCCGCGCCGGCCCCGGGCGGGAAGGCACGGAGGCCGGCGGCAAGGCGACGGCTGCCGCCGGCAGCCACCCGACGAGAGTGAGCTTGGCCGTAGTATCGTCGTCGGGCCAAAGGTACTGGACCCGCAGGTCGGCGCCACGCCGCGCGGTACGCGACGGCCATGACGCTCGCGCCCGCCGCGGTCGCGCGGATGCGCGGGCTGCTCCTGCTCATGGCCGGGGCGGTGGCGCTGCACGCGGGCGTCGTCGTGTGGGCCGCGCTCCACGCCTCGCGGCGGACGTGGGGGCTGATCTCGGGGCCGGGCTTCTACGTGGCCCTGCTGCCGCTCGTCGGCTGGGTCCTCTGGCTCCGGTTGCGGCGGCGCGCGCTCACGGCGGCCGCAACGCCTCTTCCCGCACCGGCGCGAGCAGGTGCCAGAGCCCGACGCCGAGGAGCGCCGCGCCCACGGTGATCACGGGCACGCCGACGCCATACCG
This sequence comes from Polyangia bacterium, assembly GCA_036504295.1. Lineage (GTDB taxonomy): Bacteria > Myxococcota_A > Polyangia > JACRCY01 > JACRCY01 > DASXVK01. Next base: position 18,197 of record DASXVK010000192.1, on the reverse strand, counting down.
CGTGCCGGAGCCCAGCCGCTGAGAGATGTCGAGGAAGTACGCGCCCAGGCCGATCCAGCCGGCCCCGATGGCGGTGGGGAACGTGGCCGCCCACCACGGCAGCGGCCGCCGCACCTGGCGCGCCGTCACGACGCTCTGCCACGGGATGATGAGGTCCGGGCGGGCCGCGACGACCGGCTGCAACCGGCGCGGCGCGCGCACGAAGGTGACGTCGGCGGGGAGCACGATGGCCTCGCGCGTGAGGCGGGCGCGGCCGAACGCTGGTCGCACCGCGCCCTCGGGGTCGACCAGCAGCACCGCGGCGGTGCCGGTCATGGGCCACGGCGCGTGGCCACACGCGTCGCAGCGCAGCGCCACGGCGCCGGTTGGCTCACGGACCGCGTGGATCTCGTACGGCAGGCGCGTCAGCAGGTACCAGTAGCGCCCCTCGGCGAGCTTGGCGACGCGGGGCTCACGACCGGGCGGCAGCACCTCCTGGGGGCCGGCGGCGAGCGCGACCGCCGCGGGATCGTTCACCCGCACGTACGTCGTGGTCAGGCGGAAGCACCCCGCGAGGAGCGTGAGCGCGAGGACCGCGGGGACGAGCAGATGGTGCCGCACGGGGCCAGGTCGGTAGCAAGCGACGGGCCAGCGGCCGATCACGAGGTTTCGGACGGTTGCGACGGGGCGCGCCACCGATCCCGCAAGGAACTTGGACAGGGAGTGCAACGTGTGGACAAGGGCTCTCACCGCCGGCGGATGAGGCCCTCCTGCGCGCAGCTCGCGACGAGGCGGCCGGCGCGGTCGAAGAACTGGCCGCGCACCAGGCCGCGTCCGGCCGCGGCCGACGGGCTATCCACGACATAGAGCAGCCACTCGTCCAGCCGGAACGGGCGGTGGAACCACATCGCGTGGTCGAGCGACGCGACGTGCATGCCGGGCGTGAGCCAGGAGGCGCCGTGCGGATCCAGGGCGGCGCTCAGGAAGGAGAAGTCCGACGCGTAGGCGAGCAGGTAGCGGTGCAGCGCCGGATCGTCGGGGAGGCGATCGACCGCGCGGTACCACATGTGCCGGCGGGGCGGCTGCGCGATGGGGTGGAGCGGGTCGCGCGCCTCCACGGGACGGATCTCGATGGGGCGCTCGACGGTGGCCATCTGCCGCAGCATCTCGGGCAGCGCGTCGGCGGCGGCGCGCGCGATCTCGCGCTCCGAGCGCAGCGTCTCGGGCGCCGGCACCGCCGGCCTCGGGTCCTGGTGCTCGAAGCCCTCCTCCGTGACCTGGAAGGACGCGCCGAGGCTCAGGATGGCCTCGCCCTCCTGCACGGCGACGACGCGGCGGGCGCTGAAGCTCGTGCCGTCGCGCAGGCGGTCGACCTGGTACACGATCGGACGCGCGACGTCGCCCGCGCGCAGGAAGTAGCCGTGGAGCGAGTGCACCGGACGCTCGGGCACGACCGTCTGCGCGGCGGCGGACAGGGCCTGGCCGAGCACCTGCCCGCCGAAGATCGCGCCCCAGCCGAGGTCCTGGCTGCGGCCCCGGAAGAGGTCACGGTCGATACGCTCGAGCGCGAGGAGGTCGATGAGGTCGGCGAGCACGGGCTGCATGGGAGGACAATAGATCAGCGCCGCACGACCCGCACCGGGCAGTGGTCGGACACCGTGCGGTAGTCCCGCGGCGGGTCGCGGCCCTCCGCGGGGCGGCACGCGAGCGCCTCGCACATGCCCCTCGGCTCGAGGCGCCGGAACGAGCCGCTGGTCGCGACGATGTGGTCGAGCGTCGACGGGACGTAGCCGCCGCCGTCGGGGTCGGGCCGCCAGTAGGCCGTGCACGGCACCTTCGCCGTGACGAGCTCGAGCTTCGCCTTCTTGACCGTCCTCTCGATGAAGTCGCGCTCGCCGCCGAGGTTGTCGCGGTAGCCGAGGCTGTTGAAGTCGCCGAGCGCGATGGCGTCGGCCTGGTAGCGCCCGGCCACGTCCTTGAGGATCGTCACCGCCTGCTGCCACTGGCGGCGCCGGACGGCGCGCTGCTCCGGCTCCGCGCCGAAGAGCAGGTGCACCGACAGGACCGCCACCCGCCGGCCCCGCCCCTCGAGCACCGCGAGCAGCGCCGCGCGATGGCCGAGGGAGCACCCGCCCCGGTCGTCGGGATCGAGCTCGCGGTACTGCCGCGTCTCGACGAGGCGCAGGCGCTTGGCGTCGAAGACGACCCCGGTCGCGAGCCCCGAGGCGCCGCCGCACGGCGCCAGCGCCAGCCGCAGGTCCCGCTTCGCCGCGCGCGAGGCGCGCCGCAGGACGTCGCGCAGCGCCCCCTCGTCGCGGATCTCCTGCACCGCCACGACGTCGGCGTCGAGCCCGGCGAGCAGCTCCGCGAGACGCGTGCGGTCGGTCGTGGCCTCGGGGAACATCCTGATGTTGAACGTGGCCAGGGTCACCGGCGTCCCGCCGCACGCGCCGCGGCCGAGGAGCCACAGGCCGCCCGCGACGGCGCCGACCACCAGCACCCTGCCGAGCCTGCCGCCGCGCTTCATGTGGGACCCCCCTTCAGTGCGTGAGCAGCAGCACCTGCAGCTCGCCGACCACGAACCCGAGCACCGCGCCGACGGTGATCAGGATCCACTCGTCCTGCTGGAACGCCGGGCGCAGGATGCCCTCGAACTCGTCCACGGTGAGCTGCTGCATCTTGGTCGTGAGCGTGTTGCGGACGTCCATCGCGTCGCCGGCGTACTTCTCGATGTGCTTGAGCGTCTCCGGCAGGCGCAGCATCAGCTTGCGCAGCACCATGCGCTTCATCTCCTGGTAGCGCTCCGTGCCGACGGCGAAGACGACGATGGGCTTGGCGAGGCCGGCCTGCTCGTCGAGCAGCCCCTGCACGTGCTCCTGGATCATCTCGAAGAGCCGGTCCGACAGCGGCCCGCTCAGCACCGCGTCGATGATGTTCGCGGGCGTCACGATCTCGCGCGCGATCAGGTCGCCGTACTGGGCGGCCACCTCCTGGCGGCGCTTGAGGAACAGGCCCTGCCAGGTGAAGAGCCCCAGGTAGCGCGTCGGCTCCTTGGGCCGGAAGATCATCTTCAGCGCCAGCCAGTCGGTGAACCAGCCGATGAAGAGGCCGAAGATCGGCATCACGATCGGCGCGTGCGTGAGGGTCCAGATCGTCAGCTGGAGGAGCCCGAGCGTGAAGCCGAAGTAGATGCCCGAACGCGCGATGAAGCGGAACTCCTGGCGCCCGGCCTCCTGGAAGATGCGGTTGAGGAGCGCCTTGTCGTGCACGAGGTTGCCCACGACCATCGCCTTCAGGTCGAAGACGCGGTCGAGGTTGGCCTTCACCTCCGCCATGATCTGGCGCACGACGCGCGGCGCGTCGGCCTTGATGTGGTCGATGATCCGCCGCTGGATGGCCTGCGGCATCATCACCCACAGCTTGGGCTCGTAGTGGTCCATCACCTCGCGCGTGATCGCCTCGACGTCGGCGAGGAGCGGCTGCTCGAGCTCGCGCGCCACGCGCTCGGGATCGAGGCGGCTGAAGATCTCCTGCGGCGAGATGAGGCGCGCCGTCATCGTGTCGCAGGCGATGGTCGCCATGCGCGCCGCGCGCCGCGGCACGATGCCCTGCCACCCGAACCACGGGCGGACGCCGACGAAGTTGATCGGCTGGAACATCATCCGGATGGCGACGAGCTTGGTGACGTAGCCGATGGCCGCCGCGATGAACGGCATCGAGACGTAGATCCACCAGTGGGCCGAGACATCGGCGAGGATCGCGTGCAGGCTCATGGCGCCGGAGGCTCTCGACCGCGATTCTAGCCTCAGGCGGCCCCGGCGTGGGGGGCTTTTCCACGCGTGAGTGCTGGCGGGCTGTGCCTGCCAGCACTCGGCGCGGGGGGTCAAAGGGACCCTCTCAGGGTCCCTTTCCTGATCGACGCGCGTCGCGCTACAGTGTCCGCGTGACCCCCGACGAGATCATCGACGTGGTCCTCGGCCTCGACCCGCTCTGCGACCTGCCGCGCACCGGCTGGCTGCTCCGCGGCGTACCCGCGCCCGAGTCGGTGGCCGCCCACAGCTACGCGGTCGCGGTCACCGCCATGCTGCTCGTCGACGAGCTGCGCGCCGCCGGCCAGGCGGTCGACGGCGAGCTGGTGCTCCGGATGGCGCTCGTCCACGACACCGCCGAGGCCGCGACCGGGGACTTCCCGATGCCGCGCAAGACCCCGGCCCTGGCCGCGGCGCTGGGGGCGCTCGAGGCGGGCATCGCCGCCGAGCTGCTGCCGGCGCCGCTGCTGCCGGTCTGGAGCGAGGCCGCGGCCAAGGCCAGCCTCGAGGCGCGGATCGTCGCCGCGGCCGACAAGATCCAGATGATGATCAAGGTGCTCGTGTACGAGGAGCGCCGCAGCGCGAACCTCGCCGATTTCTGGGCCCACGAGGGGAACTACCGCGCGATGGGGCTCCCGCTCGCCGAGGCGCTCTTCGCCGCGATCCGCGCGCGGCGGCGGACCTAGGGCCTACTCGTCTTCCTCGAGGTCGAAGTCCTCCCCCTCGGTCGTGTCGGAGCGCTCGACGGGCTCGTCGCTGCGCGGGCCGGCGTCCTTGCGCTCGGGCTGGTCGAAGTCCTCGCCCTCGGTCGTGTCCTGACGGAGCACCGACTCGTCGGGGCGCGGGCCGGCGTGCTTGGGGTCGCCGGGAGCGCGCCCGAGGTTGGCCTTGTCCGCCCCATCTCGCTGGTGGCTCATGCGAGAGAGGTAGCCTCCGGCGCCGGCGACGCAAGTCGCCGGCCCGCCAGGGATCAGGTCAGCCCGTCACAGCGCGCCGGGGCCGCCGCCGGGCGCCGCGGCCGGACGTGGCGCCTGCTGGCGCGCGGGCACCCACTGCGACGCCGGCGCCGGGGCGAGCGCCGGGGCGGGGCTGAGCGCGCGCAGCCACGCCACCTTGAGGCGCGGTTCGCCGTCCGCGCGCTCGAGGGCGACGCGCACCGGGCCCTGCGCCGGCACCGCCGCGGGCGGCACCACCACCGAGTAGACGCGCTCGGCGCCGTCGAGGGTGAGCACGGCGACGAGCCGGTCGCCCACCCGCACCGTGAGCCGCCCGGCGCCGCCGGGCCGCGACAGCAGCCACAGGTCGTAGCCCGACACCCGCTCGCCCCGCGCCGGCACCAGCGCGAGCTCGCGCGGCTGCGCGGGCGCCCAGCGCCGCAGGTCCGCCGCGCCCGCGCCGCCGGCCGCGGCGCCGCCCAGCCGCGAGAGCGCGCGGAACAGCTCGCGCGCCGCCGCCCCCTCGGTCTCGCCGGCGAACGCGTGCGCGAGCGCGGGCACCACCCGCGGGTCGCCGATGCGGCCGAGGGCCCGCGCGATCGCCGCCCGCGGCTCCACCTGGGGCTCGGTCGCGAGCTCGTGCGCCAGCGTCAGCGCCACGCGGCGGTCGCCGAGCGCGCCGAGGGCGGCGACGACCTCGCGCCGCAGCCGCACGTTGGCGCGCGAGGCGAGCAGCGCGTCGAGCGCGCGCCGGTCCCGGAGCTGGCGCAGCAGGTTGACCCCGTAGCGCGCCAGCTCGATGTCCATCGACCCCACGCAGCGCCCGTCGGCGGCGCTGCCGTCGACGACGACCTTGCAGGCGCCCGCGACCGCCGCGGCGAGCACCGGCACGCCCGCCGCGTCGCCCGCCTCGGCGAGGCCGATCGCGGCCCACACCCGCGCGTCCTCGGTCACGCCCGGCTCGGTGAGCAGGGCGCGGGCGCTGCGCCGCGCCGCCGGCGCGAGCACGGCGCCGGCGGCCGCCGCGGCGTTCGCGACCTCCGGGTCGTCGTCGTCGAGGTAGCCGAGCAGCGCCTGTCGCGCCGCGTCGGCCCGGAGCCCACGCAGCACGAGGGCCGCGTCGCGCCGCGCCGCGGCATCGGGGCCGGCGAGGAGGGCCGCGAGCTCCAGGACCGCGCCCGCGTCGCCCAGGCGGCCGCGCTCGAGCGCCTGCCGGGCCCGCTCCGGCGCCGACAGCGCCGCCGGCCGCCCCACGCCCGCGAGGTGGCTCGTCATCCAGCCGTCGAGGTCGGCGCGCATCTGGCCGGCGAGCGCGTCCTGGCCGTCGATGAGGTTGCGCCGCTCGTGCGGGTCCGTCGCCAGATCGTACAGCTCGCAGAAGCCGCGCTGGAGGTCGCAGATCAGCTTGTGCGTCCCGTGCACGACCATCTTCTTCTGCTCGATCGCGCCGAAGGCGGGCGGCGCGGCGTCGGGCGGGGCCGGCTGGCGCCCGAGCCAGGGCCCGAGCGCGATGCCGCGCAGCTCGGCCCCGCCGGGCACGCCGAGGAGGCCGAGCACCGTGGGGGCCACGCTGACGGTCTCGACCGGCATCGCCACGCGCCGCGGCGTGAGCCCCGGCGCCGAGATGATGAGCGGGACCCGGACCTGCTCGTCGTACACCGAGCTGCCGTGGTAGTGGCCGCCGTGGTCGCCGAACTCCTCGCCGTGGTCGGCGGTGACGATGATGACGGCGTGGGGCCGGTGGCGACGCACCCAGGTCACCAGGCGCCCGATGTGCTCGTCGGTGTACGCGATCTCGCTGTCATAGCGGTCGACGGCGGCGGCGCCGAAGTCGTGGCCGGGGTGGGGCTCGTAGGGCTCGTGCGGCTCGAAGTAGTGGACCCACACGAACGCGCGCTGCGGTCGCACCGCGTCGAAGTACTGGATCACCTGGTCGGTGCGCGCGGCCGCGTCCCGGTACTCGTACTTGACGTACTCGAAGTCGAACCGGCGCTCCTCGAGGCCCGCGAGCTTGTGCCCGTCGGTGAAGAAGACCGCCGGCGGGAAGAAGCCCGCGCTCCGGTACCCGTGGGGTCGCAGCCGGAGCGGCAGCGTCGCGCGCTGCGTCTCCGCGCCCACCGCCGTGAGCGAGTAGGTGTACTGCCCGGTCAGCAGCGACGACAGCGAGAAGGAGGTGTGGGGCGTGGGGCAGTAGGCGCGCTCGAAGAGCACGCCGCTGCGGGCGAGCCGGTCGAGCGCCGGCGTCGTCGGACGGCGGTAGCCGTAGGCGCCCAGGTGGTCGGCGCGCACCGCGTCCATGGTGATGAGGATCACGTCGCCGCCGGCCAGCCGCGGCCCGGGCGGCAGCGCCGCGGCGCGGGTGGCCCCGCCCCGGCCGGCGGCGGGGCGCAGCGCGCGCTGGCGCCACACGTGGGTCGAGGCCGCGACCGCGAGCGCCTTCTGGGTCACCGCCGTGCGCTCGAGCGCCTGGAACCGCAGCCCCTGCGAGCGCGACAGCCCGCTGAGCGCGGCGGCGCCCCCGACGAGGGCCACCGCCGCGAGCGCGAGGGCGGCGGCCGGCCGCGCCAGCCGCGCCACGCGCGCGCGCAGCCCCGGGGCGGCGAGGACGAAGGCGCCCACCGCGAGCTGGGCCGCGAGCACCGCGCCCGCGGCGAGGGCCCAGTGGAAGAAGGGGTAGAGGCGGGGCAGCAGGCGCACGTCGCCCATATAGAGGAGGCCGGCGACGCCCAGCAGGGCCGCGCTCGCGGCGAGGCCCACGCGCGCCGAGAGCCGCCCCCGGCGCAGCCGCGCGCCGACCTCGAGGGCGAGGCGCGCCACCCGGTAGACGAGCGCGAGCAGGACCACGCCGACGAGCACGGCGATGAGATCGTGCCGCGGGATGGTGCGCGCGTAGCGGCCGCGGAAGAGCTGCGCGCAGCCCCAGGCGACGAACGGCGTCGCGAGCGCGGTGTAGAGCCAGGCGGCCCAGCGCGCGACGCCCGGGCGCCGGCGGCCGAGCGCCGCGGCGCCGGCGCCGATCGCGCGGACGAGCAGGCCCTCGACGAGCCCGAGCACCGCGCCGGCAGCGAGCAGCAACAGCGGCACGACCAGCGCGAGCCGGCCGCGCTCGACCCCGCCGCGCTGGCACCACAGGTAGCCGAGCTCGATGGCCGCGAGCACCGAGGCCGCGGCCAGGCCGACCACCACCATCCCCCCCACGGTCCGCCCGGCCTGCGTGCGCTCCTCGTTCATTCGGGGCCTTTCGCGCGCGTGTCAAACCTCGCCTTGGTTTGACGCTCGCGCGGCGCCGACCGGAGCAACTGCCCGACAGTGCACCAGCTTTGACAGCGGGGCCAGCTCCGGCCAGACTTCTCCGTCGTGCGTGTACTTTTCCTCGCCGTCGCCCTCGGCCTCGGGCTCGTGCCCGCGGTCGCCCCCGCGGCGCCCTCCGAGGGACTGCGCGGCCCGCTCGTGCAGCTGGTGACGCGGGACTCCGCAGTAATCCGCTGGTTCACGCCGAAGATCGCCCGCGGCGTGGTGCACTACGGGGTCGAGCCGCTCCGGTTGACGGCGACCGTCGCGGAGCCCACCGCGCGCCAGGACCACGAGGTGCGCCTGAAGGGCCTCAAGGGCGCGACGACGTATTACTACGCCGTCCTCGCCGGCGACGCGGTCGCGGCCGGGTCGGACCAGCACTTCGCGACCGCCCCCGGCCCGTGCGAGCCGTTTCGCTTCGTCGTCTTCGGCGACAGCCGCGGCCCGGCCAACTCCTGCGAGAGCTCCCCGGCGTGGCGCAGCGTCGCCCGCATGGTGGCGGGGCTGAAGCCGGCGATGGTCATCGGCACCGGCGACTACGTCGCCAACGGTGGCCGGCCGGAGTGCTGGGACAAGTGGATCGAGGGCAGCGGCAGCCTGTTCCGCCACACTCCCTTCTTTCCCGCCATCGGGAACCACGAGTACGACCGTCAGTTCTACACGGGTGAGCACAACAGCGGCCTCGTGAACTTCAGCCGCTGGTTCGCCCTGCCCCCCGGCCCCGACGCGGCGGTCCGGACGAGCTATTACGCCTTCACCTTCGGCAACAGCCGCTTCATCGTCTACGACGACTACAAGGACCGCGGCCCGGGCTCGGCCCAGCTGCGCTGGCTCGAGCGGGAGCTGACCGCCGCGCGCGCGAACCCCGACATCCAGCACGTCTTCGTCGTCAACCACACGACCTTCGAGGGCGTGGGCAGCTTCTGCCGGCCCGACGAGAGCGACCGCAACCAGTCGCGCAACCGCGAGTGGGTGGAGCCGCTCCTCGAGCGCCACGCCATCGACGCCACCTTCGCGGGCCACGAGCACAGCTACGCGCGCGTCGTCAAGAACGGCATCACCCACGTGGTCACCGGCGGGGCCGGCGCGCCGCTGGAGCGGGGCGAGGGCCGGTGCGAGCAGCCCACCTGCGCCGACAACCCCGGGCTGGTGCGCTTCAACGGCTGCCGCCACCACGCCGTCCTCGTCGAGGTCGACGGCCCGCGCGTCACCTACACCGCGCTCGCCGACGACGGCACCACGCGGCTCGACGCGTGGCAGGCCGAGCACTGGCCGGCGAAGGCCGCGCGCTGCATGGTGGAGGCGCGCGGCGGGAAGGCGCCGGCCCCGGCCGCGCCGAAGGTGACCCCGCCGCCGGCGCCGGCCGCGACCCCGCCGTCGGTCGCGCCCCCGCACTCCGCCGCGGTGCACGGCCGGGCGGCCCGCCTGGCGGGCCTCACCGCCGCCTTCCTCGCCTTTGGCATGATGCTCGGCCGCCGCCGCCGCCGCGATTGACTCGCAATTGACTTCCCCCGGCGATCGTGCACGACTCTCACGACGGCGCCGCGCCGTCCGTGATCGCGCATGCCCGACGCCCCCGCCCCGACGAGACTCCTCGCGATGCTCGGCGACGCCGTCGCCGCCGGCACGCTCGTCAAGCTGACGCTCGGCGGCTACCGCGGCGGCGACCCGACGCTCGAGCGCGTGCTCGTCCGGCCCGTCACCCTCGGCGCGGGCCCCCGGCTCTCGTTCACCTACCGCCACGAGACCCGGGACATCACCCAGAACTTCACCCACGAGGAGGGCCTCGCGCGCGTCGCGGCGCTGCTCGCGAGCGACTTCGCGAGCGCCCATCTCTCGACGACGCAGGCGGTCGCCGAGCTGGCGCCGCGGCGGGGCAAGGCCCCGCGCCTGGTCCTCGGCCCGCCGGCGCGCACCGCGCCGCCCCCGACCGCGCACGACCGCCCCAAGTCGCGGCTCATCGACCCGGCCGCGCCGTGGCTGCACGCCCTGGGGGTGACGACCGCCGACGGCCGCGTCGTCGGCAGCATGGCGGCCAAGCTCAAGCAGGCCAACAAGTTCGTCGAGATCCTCGACGGCCTCGTCGCCGAGCTGCCCGCGCGTGCGCCGGGGCCGCTGCGCCTCGTCGACATGGGCTGTGGCAAGGGCTACCTCACCTTCGCGGCGTACGAGCACCTGCGCCGCCTCGGCTTCGCCGCCGAGGTGCGCGGGGTGGAGGCGCGCGCCGAGCTGGTCGACCTGTGCAACCAGGCCGCCGCCGCGCACGGCCTCGGCGGCCTGCGCTTCGAGCACGGCGCCATCGACGGCGCGGCCCTCGCCGGCGCCGACGTCGTGGTCGCGCTCCACGCCTGTGACACCGCCACCGACGACGCCATCGCCCGGGGCGTCGCCGCGGGCGCCGCCCTCATCATCGTCGCGCCGTGCTGCCACAAGGAGCTGCGCCCGCAGCTCCGGCCGCCCCCGGTCATGGCGGGCGCGCTGCGGCACGGGATCCTGCGCACGCGCGAGGCCGAGCTCATCACCGACGCGGTGCGGGCCGGGCTGCTCGAGTGGGCCGGCTACGCGGCCAAGGTGTTCGAGTTCATCGAGAGCGAGCACACGGCCAAGAACCTGATGATCGCGGCCGTGAGGCGCGCCGCGGCCGCCCCGCGCGAGGCGGCCGCGGCGCAGGTCCGCGCGCTGTGCACCTTCTACGGGGTCACGCGCCAGCGGCTCGCGCAGCACCTCGGGCTGGACCTCGCCTGAGGCGAGTCAGGGACGAGCCTCGTTGTAGCCTGAGGCGAAGCGTCACGCGACGTACTGGACGCTCGCGCCGATGGCGACGACGTGCATCGGGTCGACCTCGCAGCACGCCGGGCGGCCGAAGTACTGCTCGACGGCGGCGCGGATGGGCGGCAGCAGGCAGGTCCCGCCGGCGAGGAAGATGACGTCGACGTCGCGCGCCTTCACGCGCGCGCGGCCGAGCACGTCGTCGCACACGCCGAAGGTGCGGCGCACGAGGTCGGTGCACAGGTCCATGAGGAAGTCGCGCTCGAGCGTGAGCCCGCTCGCGGCGGCGGGCGCCGCGGGGTCCACCTCGCGCAGATCGATGCGCGTGCGCGTCAGGTGGCTCAGGCGGATCTTCGCGCGCTCGCACTCGAGCAGCAGGCGATCGAACACCGCGCCGTCGCTGCGCAGGTCCCAGCCGTCGTGCGCGAGCACCTCGCCCGCAGCCCAGCCGGCGAGCGCCTGGTCGATGTCGTCGCCGCCCAGGTAGGGATCGCCGCCGCGCGCCCGCACCTCGAAGCGCTGGCCGCGGCACTCGAGCAGCACGAGGTCGAAGGTCCCGCCGCCGAGGTCGAAGACGGCGGCGTAGCGCGCCGCGACGGGGCGGTGGCTGAAGTAGGCCCACGCCGTCGCGATCGGCTCGTCCATGAGCCGCACCCACTCGAAGCCGACCTGGCGCGCCGCGGCCAGCGTGGCCTTGCGCTCCTCGAGCCCGAAGGTCGACGGCACACCGAGGACCACCTCGCGCGGCAGCTGCTCCGGGCGGAGCTGGTCGCGCACGACGCCGATCACGCGCGCCGCGATGTCGGTCGGCGTGAGCAGCCCGGCGCGGGTCTGGAAGACCGGCAGGTCCTCGGGCGTGCGCACGAGGTCGAAGGGGTAGCGCGCCTCGAACTCGCGCGTCTCGCGGGCGAACCAGCTCCGGCCGAGGATGCGCTTGGCGGAGTAGATGGTGTTCTTCGGGTCGATGACCCGCCGCGCCCGCGCCGCGCCGCCGACGAGCGTCTGGCCCGTCGGCGGGAACGCGACGACCGAGGGCAGCACCATCTGCCCGGACTCCTCGTCCGCGAGCGGCAGCAGGCAGCCGTCGAGAGCCGCGGCCGTGTTCGTGGTCCCGAGGTCGATGCCGAGGGTGGTCACGACGCGAACGTATCACAGAGCCTGCCGGCGCGCCCCGCCGGGAGCGCCCCAGGAAAAAGGCAACACGGAGACACGGAGGCGCGGAGACGCACGGAGGTTCTGAGGGTCCGGTCGCGCTGGCGCCCACGTCAGCGAGCGAGCGCGCACCGGCGCGCGCGGTCGGCACTCCCCCAACCAGAATCCTGCTCCGCGCTCCTCCGTGCCTCCGTGTCTCCGTGTAGTCCTGTCCCACCCGCGCGCCCCGCCGGGCGGCCTCGAAAAGCGGGGCCGCCTCGGGTATGCTGCCAGGATGTTGCCGGACGACGCCCTGGGGGGGCTCCGCCGCCTGACCGGCGACGCGCACCGGCGCGGCTGGCTCGACGACGCCGCGTTCTGGTCCATCACCGGCCACCTGCACGCCGGCCGGGCGTTCGAGGCGCAGGAGGAGCTGAAGCGCCAGCTCGGCCCGGAGCGGCTCCGGGCGCTCGACCACGACACCGCCATCGCCGGCGGCTTCGACGCGGCCCTGGCCGACACCGAGAACGGGGTCCGCGGCGCCGCCGCCGTGACCGCGGCGCCCGCCGCGAGCCCGACCGTGGCGCCGCCGGCGCAGCTCACCGACTACCTGGCGCAGCTCACGGCGTCGCTCCTCTCCGCGCCGCCGCCGCGCTTGACCCACGTCGACCTCGGCGCCGACGACGCGGCCGACGTCGCCGCCGCCAGCGCCGCCGAGGAGCCGCCGCCCGCCGACGGCCGCTACCGCATCGCCAAGGAGCTCGGCCGCGGCGGCTCGGGCCGCGTCTTCGCCGCCGAGGACCTGCACTCCGGGCGCCTCGCCGCGCTCAAGGTCCTCAACCAGAAGGCGAAGGAGTCGCCCGACCTGGTGCGCCGCTTCATCAACGAGGCGCGCATCACGGCCCAGCTCGAGCACCCGGGCATCGTGCCGGTCTACGACGTCGGCATGCTCCCGTCGGGCGAGCCCTTCTACACCATGCGCGTGGTCGGCCGCCACTCGCTCGCCGGCATCCTCTGGGATCCCGCCGTCCGCCGCGATTACCCGCTCGTGCGGCTCATCGCGATCTTCGACCAGGTGTGCTGCTCGCTCGGCTACGCGCACTCGCGCGGCGTCGTGCACCGCGACGTGAAGCCGGAGAACATCCTCGTCGGCAACTTCGGCGAGGTGTACCTCACGGACTGGGGCATCGCGCGCGTCATCCCGGCCGGCGGCGCCGAGCCCGCCGCCGAGACGGCCGGCCAGCTCACGAGCCAGAGCGCGTTCCTCGGCACGCCGGGGTACATGCCGCCGGAGCAGATCGTTGACCCCACCTCGGTCGACGCGCGGGCCGACGTCTTCGCCCTCGGGGTGGTCCTGTACGAGATCCTCACGGGCACCTCGCCCTTCCACGGCCAGAACGCGGTCGAGACCTTGCGCCGCACGCTGGCCGAGGAGCCGAAGCCGCCGTGCGAGCTCAACCCCCAGGCGCCGCTGCTCCTCGGCGAGCTGTGCCTGCGCTGCCTCGCGCGCGACCCGGCCGCGCGGCCGCGCAGCATGGCCGAGGTCGTCGGCGATCTGCAGGCCTTCCTCGAGGGCTCGAAGGAGCGCGAGCGGCAGCGCCAGGCCGCCGCGGAGCTGGTGCGCCGCGCCGGGGCGGTGAAGGCGACCTGCCTGGCGCTGCGCGACGAGCGCGACCGCCTGCTCGGCGAGTCGGCCCGCGCCCTCGACGCGGTGCGGCCCTACGACGACGTCAGCCGCAAGGCGCGCGCCTGGGAGGATCGCGGCCGGGCGGCGCAGGCGGAGCGCGAGGCGGAGGAGGCGTTCGGCGAGGCGACGGTGCTCTACTCGCAGGCGCTCGCGCGCGACCCGGACAGCAGCGAGGCGAAGCGCGCGCTGGCCGAGCTCTACTGGGTGCGCATGGTCGAGGCCGAGGCCCGGCGCGACGAGGGCGACCGCGCCTTCTTCGAGCGCCTCATGCGCCAGCACGACGACGGCACCCACGCCGCCCGCCTGCGGGCGAAGGCGCGGCTCGTGATCGCCTCGACGCCGCCGGGCGCGGCCGTGCGCGTGGCCCGGCTGTCGAACCTCGGCGGGGTGTACGTGCCCGGCCACGCGCGCGCTCTCGGCGCGACCCCGCTCACGCACGAGCTGCCGGCGGGCGACCTGCTCGTCACGGTCGCGCCCGCCGAGGGCGCGCCGGTGCGGCTGCACCTCGAGCTGCGCCGGGGCGAGGAGCACCGCGCCGAGGTGCGCCTCCGCGCCCGCGACGAGGTCGGCGCCGGCCTCGTCCTCGTGGCGGCCGGACGCGTGACGCTCGGCGGCGATCCCGACGCCCCCGGGGCGCTGTCGCGGCGCGAGGTCGACCTCGCCGACTTCGCCCTCGCCGAGTACCCGGTGACCGTCGGCGAGTACTGCGAGTTCCTCGACGCCCTCGAGCTCGAGCAGGCGCGCCGGCACGCGCCCCGCGACAACGACGGCAACCTGCGCGGGGTGGCCCACGCGGACGGCCGCTGGGCGCCGCTGCCGACGCTGCTCGGGCGGCAGCACGCCGCCGACCCGTGCACCGACGAGCTGCGCCGCGATCTCGCGCGGCTGCCGGTCGGCTTCGTCGACTGGCACGACGCCGTGGCGTACTGCCGCTGGCGGACGGAGCGCGAGGGGCGCGAGGTGCGCCTGCCCACGGAGAATGAGTGGGAGAAGGCCGCCCGCGGCGCCGACCGCCGCGCGTTCCCGTGGGGCGAGTTCTTCGACGCCACCTTCTGCAAGATGCGCGACTCGCGCGAGGGGCCGGCCGCGCCGGAGCCCGTCGGCGCGTTCGAGCGCGACACCTCGCCCTACGGCGTGCACGACCTCGCGGGCGGGGTGCGCGAGTGGGTCGCCGACGTCGAGGGCGAGCGGAGCGCCGCGGCGCTGCTCGCCGCGGGCCCGGCCGACGACGGGGCGCGGATCCTGCGCGGCGGCTCGTGGGCGGGCGTCGGCGCCGAGTGCCGCGCGGCCGCCCGCTTCCGCGCCGCGGCCCGGCTGCACCGCTGGGACGCGGGGTTTCGCGTGGCGCGGACGGTGGGGTGATCGGCGCGCCGCACTCGGTCCCTTCGTTGCCACCGACGGTCGCCTTCGGGTTGTGGTGGTCTTGCGCACGTTCTTGGTACGGGCCCACGCTCGCAACTATCTGTCACGACTCCCGACGGAGGCTGGATGGGGAATGAATCGCGAACGTCAGTGAGAGTTTGGGAGGGTTGCGTGTTCCTGACTGAGCATGAGAAAAGGTGGTAGGATCACTTGGTCTGGCCGCGAGGCGGGGAGACCGCCTCCCGCGCACCTGATCCGCGCCAGCTGACAAAGGCGCACTCCCGATCCTGCGCTGATCGATGGGGGCAGAATGGATCTCGAAACCGCAATCGAAACAATCGTCACCCTGTCCCGATCGAGGCGATTTACATTCCTTCTCGGCGCAGGGCTCTCGGCCAACCCTCCCACCAAATTCCCCCTGTGGCCCCAGTTGCTAACCAAGATGGCCACTGTCGTGGGGAAGTACGCGCCTGCGTACGCGACCGCAATGGAAGCGGATATTGCTGAAGAGGATCTGATTGGCGCAGCCGACTTCTTCTCTCGGGGCGACAGGGTTCCTCGCGCCGTACGGCAAGAGTTCTTCTCGAATCTATTCAAGAAGCCAGACCACCAAGTACCCGATGTCTACGCCCTTGTGATCCAGTTGCCAGCAGCGGTGTTCGCAACGACGAACTTCGATTCCAACCTGGCCGATGCGACGCCCACCTCATCCCTCGACAACGACGATCCATCTCTGAAGTCCTTCATTGACAACGTCGGATCGAGCCAACAGGTTATCCATCTCCATGGCCGTCACTTCAAGTATGACACGCTCGTCTTCGACAAGGACTCCTTCCGCAAGTTCTCTGCGAACCCACGTTTCCAGGAAGTCCTCAAAGTCATCTTCACTCAGACATGCGTAGTGGGACTTGGGTACTCGGCCTCGGACCCGGACATTCTCTGGGCCTCTGAATTCGTTGCCAACGAACTTGGCGGCGCAGGAGCTTCACAGCACTTCCTATTGGTCGATCGTACCCCCCCTCTTCCAAGGCTCGAGTTGCTCCGACGGGCAAACTGGACACTCGTTCGGTACGCTGAAGGTCAGCATGGCGAAGTGACCCGTTTTGTTCGCGGCCTAGTGAGCGCCCTCCGAAAGCGACCCCAAACAGAGCCTTCCATGTACCTGGACCGAGTTGCCTCGGCTTCACTGCGAACGCTGGCCGTTGCGTTCTCGACGGTAGGGAAGAAGGATGCAGGAGCCTACGAAGGAGCAGGGAGAGCGGTCGTCGCGAGGGTGCTGGCCAGCAGCGGGCGCCAACGCGACGAAGGCATCATAAGGCAGGCAGCCAGTCTCCTGGCGATACAAGAAGGCGATGCACGGCCACTTGTCCGAGTCGGGATCCAATCCTTGGAGAAGGACGGCAGTGTAGTGCGGACGCCCGATGGCATAACGATCGAGCTTTCCGCGTCCGCTGCCGCGGCGAAAGTGTTGCCCTCCAGTGCGATCGAAGACGCCGTGATCCTACGCGCACGAACGTATGCCCGCGAGTTTCCCGACAGGGAAGACGTTCGAAGCGCCATTCGCAGGATCGTAGGTGAGGTCATGTTTGTTGAAGGCTTGACGGTCGCTCGGTCATTCGTTGGCCGTGATGACGCAGAGGCCTATGACCTGGACCGCCTGATCGCGGAGGGTTTCTCACACACTTCAGTATCCGAGGCCCTGCGCGAGCCGATGAGGCGAAGCATTGCCGAGATCATCCGGCGTCCGGATGAGGCAACTTCCCGCGAACTCCACCGGCTCGCCAATGCAGCGTATGTCATGGAGCGCATAATGCTCCATCCCCAAGAGGCCAACCTAGGTGAAGCTCTCCAATGGAAGATGTACTTCGATTCGAATGTCGTCATGCGCTTCCTCTCGAAGTACGACGAGAAGTACGCACCGTTCAGCCGGCTTATTCGGCGATTCAGGCAACTTCATGTGCCGCTTCTCATCCTCGAGCCGTTCGTCGATGAGATGGTCGCCAACATCCGCACAACGGGAGAGTTGGTCCGAAATGTTCGCACCCGGGGTGGACTGCTGCAGATCCTGAAAGGTTTGGACCCCTCGGAACGCTCACCCTTCCTGGCGTGGTTTTATGGGGATGTCCATAGCACAGGCGCACGAGCCGACTATAAGGCCTTTCTCGACCGGAATGGCCTCGACAGCAAGGCGGCACTCGTCAGGCTTCTCGGGAAGAAGGGGTTTACCGTCGAAGGGCACGATGCAAGTCGGCAGATGGATACCTCCCAGCGCGAAACGTTGTGGGACCACCTTCGAAGCACGCGCAAGGGCGATGAGGACTCCCCGACCGGAAGAAGGCTTAGGAGGAACGAGGCGACTCAGATTGAATGGCTCGCTGCTCAGCGGGCAAAAGGCGTACGAGCGTGGTTCCTGTCGATCGACTCGGAGCTGCGGCGAGCACTCGCATCGACGAAGGATTTGATAGGGGCGCGTGATTACTCTGGGTTCGTCATGTCGCCCGCTGCATGGGCCCTCCGGCTGAACGAGCTCCATTGGGCAGAGGTGGGCACCGAGGGATTCGTTGAGATGATGTGGAGCCTGCCCGAACGGTCGCCGAACGAGAAGCTGAGCGATCTAGTTCTTGTCATGGTGGTGGAGCAACTAGCGGCTAAGGCTTCCGAAGTTGAGCCAGAGCTCATGAGGGACGCCGTTGAAGCGGCTGTGGTGCGAAACGTCGATAGCGGAGGGCTGACAGCAATCGCCGAGTCAGACAAGGCCGAAGAGCAGCTAGTAGAACTGGCGGGGAAGATAGCGCCGAAGGCGGTGTCCGATCTGCTTGACGACTTGGTTAGGCGCACGGGCGGCCGGCGGGGCAAGCGCTGACAGCTGACCCAGGACAACGCCGCCGGCCAGGCCGGCATCACGCGGCAGCATCTGCAGCGCCTCGAGTACGGCACCATCAATCCCAAGCTCGAGACCCTGTTCGAGCTCGCGCGGGTGTATCGTGTGAGCGTTGCAGCTCTCGTGGACCTGTAGAAGGGGGCGGACGTGCCGGCCAGTGACAACAAGCGAGCGAGCGACGCGATGCCGACTGTCGCGTCCGTGCTCCGGGTCCTCACTAAGGACCGCATCAACGCCATCGGGCGCGAGTTTCGAGTGGTCATTCCTGCCGCTGCCGCGAAGGAGGACCAGATCGGCGCCCTCGCCGGCTCCGGCCTCCTGGCTTTCGTCGATCTGCTGCAGTGGCTCGG
>DASXVK010000191.1:0-4818 GCA_036504295.1 Polyangia bacterium | reverse complement strand
GAAGAGCCGTCGATTGTTCGACAGCTCTTCAGCGCGCGCTTTCGACCAGCTCCCGGAAGCGCTGGCAGCCGCGCGCGACCGAGCCGTGGTGGTGCAGGTCGCCGCCGACGCGCAGGAGCGTATCGGGGCCGTAGAAGCGGGCGATCTCCGGGATGCGCGCGAGGCTCATGCCCCCCGCCGGGGCCGGCATCATCGGCGCGAGCCCCGCCATCGGCCCGGTCGCGCCCGCGACGATGGCGCGGCAGTCGGCGGGCGTGAAGCTGAAGCGGCCGCCGTAGCTCGGGAAGATGGCGGCGTCGGCGCCGGCGAGGCGGGGCAGCTGGCCGAGCGTCACGAAGGGCGCCATGCCGGCGTCGGGCGCGACGGTGAAGCTGCCGAGGAGCGCCGGGTGGCACAGCAGCGGCAGCCCGAGGTCGCCGTCGGCGGCGAGCGCGCGCAGCGCGTCGAAGCCGGCGAGGCCCGGGGCGACGAGGAGGGCGCCGGCGCCGAGCCGCCGCGCGAGGCGCGCGCGGCCCAGCAGGGCGGGCAGCGGGGCGGTCACGTTCGGCGCGTAGAGGCACGGCCGGCCGGTCCGGGCGGCGGCCCGCGCGACGGCCGCCGCGCAGCGCTCGACGCGCTCGGCGAACGGCGCGAGGGGCTGATCGGCGAGGCCGTGGTCGTCCTTGATGAGGTCGACGCCGCCCCGGCCCAGCTCGTAGGCGAGGTCCGCGAGGGCGGCGGCATCGAGCCCCAGGGGCTTGAGCGCGGTGCACAGCAGCACGCCCTCGGCGCGGCCGGCGCGGGCGCGCAGCCCGGCGACGCCGAAGCGCGGGCCCCGGAAGGTGGCGGCGAGCGGGCCGAGGTCGAGCCCTGTGACCCGCAGCCCCGGCTTCAGGCTGCTGTTGCCGAAGACCACATTCAGGAGCTGCGTCAGCTCGGCGCCGACCGTCTCGACGGCGTAGCTGATGCGCGCCTCGTGGCGCCCCGGGGCGAGCTCGACGAGCCCCTCGAGGCGGCCGAAGATGTCGGCGCGGATCGCCGGATCGACGATGAGGTCCTCGGGGTACTCGACGGTCTGCTCGATGCAGAGCTCGCGGGCGGCGGCCGCGGCCTCGGCGGCGCCGCCGGCGATGGCGTAGGTGACGCTGAAGCGGGCGCCGCTCGTCAGGCTCATAGGGCCTCCGCCGCCGCGGCCGCCGCGCCCGGGCCGAGCGGCACCGCGGCGAGCTCCGCCGCGGCGACCTCGAACGCGCGCCCGAGGAGCCGCTCGACGGCGCCGACCACGGCCGCGGCGTCCATGCCGTGCTCGCGCAGCAGCGTGGCCCGGCTCGCGCCGTGGCTGAAGGTGTCGCGCAGGCCGAGGCGCACGAGCGGCCGCCCGCAGCCGAGCTCCGCCATCAGCTCGGCCGTGGCCGAGCCGAGGCCGCCGATGATGCTGTGGTTCTCGACGGTGATGACGCCGCGCCCCGGCGCGAGGACGGCGTCCCGCACCGCCGGGTCGTCGAAGGGCTTGAGCGTGGCGACGTGCAGGTGCCGCACGCCGACGCCGCGGCGGCGCAGCGCGGCCGCCGCGCGCAGTGCTTCCTCGGTGCAGATGCCGGACGAGAGCAGCGTCACGTCGGCGCCCGCGCCCAGGACGCGGGCGTGCCCGACGACGAGCGGCGCGGCCGCGGGGAAGAGCCGCGGCACCTCGCCCCGCAGGACGCGCGCGTACACGGGGCCCGGGACGGCGTGCATCGCCTCGAGCAGCGACTCGACCTCGGTCGCGTCGCCGCACTCGAGCACGGTCAGGTTCGGCAGCGCGCGCATGAGCGCGAGGTCGTCGATCGCCTGGTGCGTGGCGCCGCCCGGAGTCGTGACGCCGGGCAGGAACCCGAGCAGCCGCACCGGCAGGCACGGGTAGGCGATCGACATGGCGACCTGGTCGAAGGGCCGCCGCGTCACGAAGACGCCGAAGGTGTGGACGAAGGGCGCGAACCCCTCACGGGCGAGGCCGGCGGCGAAGCCCATCATGTTCTGCTCGCCGAGGCCGAACGAGAAGAAGCGGTCCGGATAGGCGTCGCGGAAGCCGTCGGCCTCGCACGACGCGGTCAGGTCGGCCGAGAGCACGAGCGCCTCGGGGTGCGTCGCGCCGAAGCGCACGAGGGCGTGGCAGTGGGGGCGGGCGGTCGTCTCCATCTCAGGCCTCGCCCCAGCCCTCGTCGGCGAGGAGCGCGGCGTAGGCGGCGCGCTCCTCGTCGTCGCGGAAGCGCAGGTAGTGCAGCCGGGGCGCGCGGTCGGCGAGCAGCGCGCAGCCGCGGCACGGGTCGGTGTGGGCGAGGACGACGAGCGGCGCGCGGCCGGGCGGCGCCGCGGCCGGCGCGGCGAGGGCGTCGGGGTCGTGGCCATCGACCTCGTGCACGACCGCGCCGAAGGCGCGCAGCCGGGCCGCGAGGGGCTCGGCGCTGATGACGGCCTCCGTCCGGCCGTCGCACTGCTGGCCGTTGACGTCGACGTAGAGCGCCACGCCGCCCAGGCCGTGGAACGCGAGCGCGGCCATGGCCTCCCAGGCCTGGCCCTCCTGCAGCTCGCCGTCGGACATGAAGACGAAGGTGCGGCCGGCCTCGCCGCGGAGCCGGCGCGCCAGCGCGACCCCGCCGGCCTGGCTGAGGGCCTGCGGCAACGAGCCCGGCATGGCCTCGACGCCGGGCGAGTGCTCGGCCGCGATCAGCTCGACGGTGCTGCCGTCGCGGTTGAAGTCGTCGAGCGCCTCGGCGTCCAGGCGGCCGACCTCGACGAGGGCGGCGTAGAGTACGAGCGCGTAGTGGGCCGGCGAGAAGAAGAGGCGGTCGAGGTCCGGGGCGCGGGCGCCGTGGTACGCGGCGCCGGTGCGCGTCGGGCGGCCCGGGCCGGGCACCCCGGTGAAGGGCGCCGGTCGCGCCGGCCCCAGGCTGGGGCCGAGCCGCAGGACGCGCGCGTAGAGGGTCGCGAGGATCTCGGCCGCGGAGCAGGCCTGGCTCAGGTAGCCGCCGCCGTGGGCGACGACGTGGCCGAGCACGCGGCGGCGGATGCCGCGGGCGACGCGGCGGGGATCGAGCGGCGGCGAAGTGGGGGTCGCGGTGCGGGTCACTGGTGTCGGCGTCGGTGCGGCGAGCCGTTCATGGTCGCGTGGTCGGGCTACCGGCGGCTCCCCCGGTTCCCAGCTCCCGGCCGGCGCCGGCGCGAACGGCCGGGAGTGGCCAGCGCCGCCTCCGCTGAGGGGGCGCTCACCGCAGCCGCGATCCACCGGTCCAGCAGCGCCGTGTCGGTGCACGCCCGCACGCGCGCCTGGTCCTCCGGCGTGACCGGCAGCCCGCGGGCCGCGAGGACGGCGAGGAGCGCCTCGGCCTTGCCCTTGGCCTCGCCTCTGGCCTCGCCCTTGGCTTCACCCTCCAGGAGGCCTTCCAGTCGCCCTTTGCGCTCGCCTTCGCGCAACCATTCGTCGCCCGTACTCGACCGCAGCATGAGCTCCTCCCAGGGCAGCAGCGCCCGTACCTTCGCCGGGTCGAAGCGCGTCCCTGCGATCACGTATAATAGCGCAAGCAGCTCACGGCGCAGCCCCTCGTCGCGCACCGCCGCCGCGAGCTGCGCCCCGGCCCGCCCGACGAGCTCGAGCGCGGGGGCGCGGGCGGCGTCCGCGCCGCATGCGCAGAACACGCGATAGTCATCACGGATTGGTATGGGTATGGAACGTGCAGTACCCGAGGCTCGCGTAGTCAGGGGGGAGCGCTGTGGTCCACGGCGATGCGGTGCCCCTCGGGTGAGCCTTCAAGAACTCGACGATCTGCGCGGCGTCGAAGCCGGGCACCGGCGCGGCGTGGCCCTGGCCGTGGTCGCAGAGGATGACGTCGTGGCCGAGGCCGCCGAGGTACGTGGTGTCGTTCGTCGCGAACGTGTCGAAGTGCACGGTGAGGTAGCCGGCGAGGTCGAACTGGTCGGTGGTGCCGCCGTGGAGCAGGACCTGCACGTACTTGTTCGTGGTCGTCAGGTCCGGCCAGGTGACGAAGCTGGCGCCGATGCCGAGGGTGGCCTTGTTCGCCGCGTCGGAGAAGTAGCCGCCCGAGAAGGTGAGGGTCGAGGCGAGCTGGTCGCCGCGGATGACGCCGAGCATGTCGGTGAGGATCGAGCCGAGCGAGAAGCCGACGCTGTGGACCCGGTTGTCGTCGACGCTGTAGCGGCTCTTCAGGCAGGCGAGGACCGCGTCGAAGAGCAGGCCCTCGCGGTTCGTCGCGGCATCCACGTTGAAGACGTCCCAGTTGATGTCGTTGCCCAGGATCTGGAAGGCGCTGTCGTCGGGGGTGACGAGGATGAACTTGAAGCTCGCGTCGTTCACCGCCCCCGAGAGGAGGCCGCGCATGTTGGCGGCGGTGTCGCCCAGCCCGTGCCAGTTGAAGACGACGGGGTAGGGCCCGCCGGTCGTGACGCCGGTCGGGAGGTCGAGGTAGAACGAGCGGCCGAGGCCGTCGACGACGAAGTCGAGATTGTGGCCGGCCTTGACGTCGGCGCACGCGAGGGGCCCCGCGTCCTGCTGCGGCGCGGTGTCCTGCTGCACCGCCGCGTCCTGCTGGACGGCGGCGTCGTCCTGGGTCGCCGCGTCCTGCTGGACGGCGGCGTCGGTCTGGGTGGCGCTCCCCGAGTCGGAGCAGGCCGGCCCGATGAGGGCCGCGAAGCCGGAGGCGACGGTCAGCCAGGCGAGTCTGCGCATGTCCTGAGCAGAGGCCGAAGCGGGGGCCGAGTCAAGACCGAAGTGCGGCGCTCACGCCTGGAGCGCGGCCAGGATGGCGGCGGGGTTGATCGGCTTCTCGAGCACGGCGTCGATCC
>DASXVK010000190.1:0-6907 GCA_036504295.1 Polyangia bacterium | reverse complement strand
CATCCTCGCCCGCGACGTCGACGGCCTGCGCGTGCTCGACGTCCTGCACGCCCTGCGGCGCGCGGGCGGTTCGCGCTCGGCCGGCGAGGCCGCGCGCGCCCACCTCGGCCCCGCCGTGGTCGACGCCACGCGCAGCCTCGAGGCCGCGCTGCAGGCGTCGCCGCACAACGTCACGCTGCGCGAGCTCGCGACGGCGACGCCGGACGATCCGGGGTCCGCCGCGCCCCGCGGCGAAGCGGCGGCGGCCGCGCCCGAACCCGCCGCGCCGGGGCCTCCCGACCCGAAGCTCGCAGCGCCGGCGTGACCGCGCCGCCGCGCTTGCGCCGGCCCTCCTCGACGGCAGACAGAGCGGAGGGGGAAGGGAGCAGCAACCAGATGAAGCACCTCGTTCTCGCATGCGGCGTCGCGATCCTCGCCCCCGCCGCGGTCGCGCACGGCCAGACCAGCGGCCAGACCAGCTCGACGCCGCAGGTCCTGTCGAACCTCCACCTCTTCAGCGTCTCCCAGATCGAGATGGGCAAGCTCGCCCGCACGAACGGCCAGTCGGATCAGGTCCGCAGCTTCGGCAAGGACCTCGTCAACCACTTCCAGGACGTCGATCGCAAGCTCATCGACTACGCGCAGAAGCGCAGCCTCTCGCTCGTGCCGCCGGGCGCCAGCGGCGTCCCCGGCATTCAGCTCGATCAGGAGCTGCGGCAGGTGCAGCAGCTCTACGGCCTGCACGGCACGCAGTTCGACCAGCAGTTCCTCGCCACCCTGACCCTGGACTACAACCGGGTCGTCGTCGGCCTCACCTCCTTCAAGGCGCAGGTCGACCCCGAGCTGCGGAACCTGATCGATCACGAGCTCATCCCCCGGCTCAACCGCTCCGCGCAGCGCGCCGCGGGCATCACGGCGAACCTCCGCCGGCAGGGTCAGCAGGGTTGGCCGCCGAGCGGCCAGCCGTACCCGCCGGCCGAGCCGCCGCCGCCCCCGGAGGGCGGGCCGCCGCCGTCCCAGGAGACCGGGCCGCCGCCGTCCCAGGAGAGCGGGCCGCCGCCGTCCCAGCAGGGCGAGCAGCCGGTCCCGCAGGAGCCGTTCCCGCAAGGGCAGCAGCCGGGCATGCAGGTCGCCCCGCCCCCGCAGCAGTAGCGTTCTTCAACGTCCGGCTACGGTCACGTCGGGCGGCGGCGTGGGTATCGCGTCGCCGCCTGGCTCGTATCTCATCCATGGCACGCGTGCTCCCGTGGGGGATCCTGGCTATCGTGGTAGGGGTCGGCGGCGCCTTCTACGCCAGCGGCTACCGGCCGCTGGCCGCGGACCACGCGCGGCGCGGCCACGACCTGGCGCGTCAGACGGAGCGCCTGGGCGCCGCCACGACGGCGGCGGCGGCGCTCAAGGAGGAGCTCGGCCGCAACCACGCCGAGCTCGAGCGGGCCGGCCTCGAGCTCAAGCAGCTCCAGGACGACCTCGCGCGCGCGAGCGAAGCCAAGGAGCAGAACGATCGGCTGCTCGAGAAGCTGCGCGCGGACCTCGGCGCGAGCGGCGTGGAGGTGACCGCGGCGGGCGGCAAGATCATGCTGACGATGGTCGACACGATCCTCTTCGGCACCGGCGAGGCCGAGCTGACCGCGCCCGGCCGGGAGCTGCTCCGCGGCCTCGGCGGGACGCTGAAGCAGACGCGCCACCTCATCCAGGTCAACGGCCACACCGACGACGTCCCGATCAAGAGCGAGCTCAAGCACCGCTTCCCGACCAACTGGGAGCTGTCCGCGGCGCGCGCCATCAACGTCGCGCGGTTCCTGCAGGACGCCGTCGGGGTCGCGCCGGCGCGCCTGATGCCCGTCGGCTACGGCTCCTACCGCCCGCTCGCGGCGAACCGCACCGCGCGCGGGCGGGCGAGGAACCGCCGCATCGAGGTCCTGCTCGTGCCGGTGAAGCTGGAGGTGGCGGCGAAGAAGTAGGCGGGGTCAGCGGCGGCGGGACGGCCGGCGCGTGCGCCGGCGCAGGCCGAGCGCCCCGAGGAGCACGGCGAGGGCCGCGAGCGCGCCGAGGCCGCCGGGCGCGGGCCCGCCGGCGGCGCTGCAGCCGCCGCCGCTGCCGGCGGTGGCCGGGCCCGTGATCGTCACGACCGCGACGTCGGTCGCGGTGGCGCCCTGGTCGTCGGTGACCGTGAGCCGCACGAGGAAGGTGCCGGCGGCGGCGTAGGTGTGCCTGGGGCCGGCCCCGGTGCCGGTCTCGCCGTCGCCGAAGGTCCAGGCGTAGCTGGCGATGGTCCCGTCGGGGTCGCTCGAGGCGGTGCCGTCGAACGTGATGGCCTGGCCGAGCGTGGCGCTGTAGCTCCCGCCGGCGGTCGCGACCGGCGGCTGGTTGGTCGTGCCGGTCACCGTGACGACGGCCACGTCCAGGCCGGTGGCGCCCTTGTCGTCGGTGACCGTGAGGCGCACGAGGTAGGTGCCCGGCGCCGCGTAGGTGTGCGTCGCCACGACGGTGGTCGCGTGCGTCGAGCCGTCGCCGAAGTCCCACTCGAACGAGACGATGGTGCCGTCGGCGTCGTGCGAGCCGCTGCCCGAGAAGGTGACCGCCGTGCCCGCCGCCGCCGACTGGCTGCCGCCGGCGTTCGCGACCGGCGGCTGGTTGCCCGGCGCGCTGATGGTCACGAGGGCCACGTCCTGCCCGAGCGCGCCCTTGTCGTCGGCGACCTTGAGGCGCACGAGGTAGGTGCCCGCGGCGGCGTAGGCGTGGGTCGCGACCGCCGTCGTCGCCTTCGTGCTGCCGTCGCCGAAGTCCCACTCGTAGCTCGCGATCGTGCCGTCGGGATCGGTGGAGTCGCTGCCGTCGAACTCGAGGCTCTGGCCCACCTGCCCGGTGCGGTTGCCGCCGGCGGCCGCGATCGGGAGCTGGTTGCCCGGGGCGCTGATGGTGGCGACGGCGACGTCGCTCCCGGTCGCGCCGAGGTTGTCGGTGACGGTGAGGCGCACGAGGTAGGTGCCGGCGGCGGCGTAGCTGTGGGTCGGGTTCACGGTGGTGGCGTGGGTCGTGCCGTCGCCGAAGTCCCAGTCGTAGGCGGCGATGCTGCCGTCGGCGTCCGTCGAGGTGCTGCCGTCGAACGCGACGGCCGCCCCGACCTGCCCGGTGCGGTTGCCGCCGGCCCGCGCGACGGGCGCCGCGTTGCCGGGGACCGAGACGTTGACGAGCGCGACGTCCTCGCCGGTGGCGCCGAGGTTGTCGGTGACCTTGAGCCGCACGAGGAACGCGCCGGCGCTCGCGTAGGTGTGGGTCGCGACGGCGGTGGTCGCGTGGGCGGAGCCGTCGCCGAAGTCCCAGTCGTACGCGGCGATGGTGCCGTCGGCGTCGGTCGACGCGCGGCCGTCGAAGCTGAGCGTCTGGCCGACGTTGCCCGACTTGTTGCCGCCGGCGTTCGCGACCGGCGCCTGGTTCGTCGCGGCGGTCACGGACACGAGCGTCGCGTCGTCGGCGGTCGCGCCGCCGTTGTCGGTGACCGTCAGCTTGAGCAGGTAGGTGCCGGCGGCGGCGTAGGTGTGGCTCGCGGTGCCGCCCGTGCCGGTGGCGCCGTCGCCGAAGTCCCAGGCGTAGGCGACGATGGTGCCGTCCGGGTCGTGCGAGCCGGCGCCGCTCACCTGCAGCGCCTGCCCGGCCGCGGCCGTGTACGGGCCGCCGGCCGCGGCGGTGGGCCGCTGGTTCGTGGTGCCGCCGCCGACGACCACCGCCGCGGTGTCGGTGCCGGTCGCGCCGCGGTTGTCGGTGACCGTGAGGGTGACGGTGTAGACGCCCGAGGCCGCGTAGGCGTGCGACACCGTCCGGCCGCTCCCCGGCGCCGAGCCGTCGCCGAAGCTCCAGGCGTAGCCGACGATGGTGCCGTCGGCGTCGCTCGAGGCGCCGCCGTCGAAGTTGACGGTGGCGCCGACGGCGACGAACTGGTCCGGCCCGGCGTTCGCGGCTGGCGGCAGGTTCGTCGCGACGGTGATCACGCAGGTGTCGGTGCCGCTCGCCCCCTGATCGTCGGTGACCGTGAGGGTCACGGTGTAGGTGCCGGTCGAGGCGTAGCTGTGGGTCGCGGTCGGCGTCGCGGCGTGGGCCGAGCCGTCGCCGAAGTTCCAGTCGTAGGACACGATCGTACCGTCCGGGTCGTGCGAGCCGGCGGAGTTGAGGCTCACCGTCGTCGACGGGAGGACGATCTGATCCGGGCCGGCGCTCGCGTACGGCGCGACGTTCTGGTGCCACTCGTAGGCGCCGATGTCGGTCGTGGCCGTGCCGTTCGTGTCGCCGTCGTAGGGTCGCGCGACGCCGTCGCAGTCCTCGGTGGGGGCGTCGAGGTCGTTGCCCTGATCGATGAGGGGCGAGTTCGACTGCAGGCGGTAGTTGTAGGTCGGGAGGTACTCGTAGCCGGACATCGTGACGTAGGACGAACCCGAGCCATCGCTGGTCGCGCAGATCTTGATGGTCGTGCCGACCGCCGCGGCCGAGGTCGTCGGGGTCCCGATCGTGCCGGTGTAGTTGTTGAGCGTGGCCCCGCTCGCGTCGAGGACGTAGACGTGGTCGTAGCCCGACTCCAGGCGCAGGTCGGTGAAGCGCAGCCGGATGAGGACCGCGCCCGCCTGGGTGAAGACCCACGGCGAGCCGCAGTTGTTGAAGTTGTTCGGCAGCGGCTGCTGGGTGATCGGCGAGCTGACGAAGACCCCCGCGAGCCCCTGGGTGTAGAGCGGGTTGGTCGACAGCGACCCGGCGCCCGCGGTGGCGCCCAGGTAGTTGGCGGCGTTCTGCCAGACGTTGTTGTGGTCGAGGGCCGGCGCCGTGCCGCCGTCCACCTTGATGCCGGCCGTGCCGTGGTTCGTGACCGTGTTGTTGCGCACGATGAACGACGAGGCCTGCGTGACCGCGCGGACGTGGACCCCGAGGCCGGCGCTCTGGGGCGTCCAGATGTCCGCGATGTTCGCGTCGATGGTGCAGTTGCTGACCGTGATCGCGTTCGTGCCCGCCTGCGTGAGGTCGAGGCCGCGCAGCTTGTTGCCCGCGACCACGTCGTTGACGACGGTCAGCGCCACGCCCGCGTCGGCGGTGAGGCCGGTCCCGTTGAGGATGAGGTGCGTCCGCTTCACGGTCGCGGTCACCCCGTTCGTCAGGTGGACGCCGACGCCGGTCGCGTTGCGCACGAAGCTGTCGGTGACGAGCGCGGTCACGGAGCCCGCCCCGCCGGTCTCGATCTGCAGCGCGTTGCCGGTGAAGCCGTCGAAGGTGCTGTGCTGCACCTGGAGGCCGGCGGTCGTCTGCCACCACAGGCCGGTCTGCGAGCGCGTGACCGTGAGGTAGGAGAGCGTGACCGGGTTCGTGCTGCGGACGTAGATGGCGTAGCTCGCGTCCGAGATCTGCGCGTAGCTGAACGACGAGGCGCGCGCGCCGGGCGCGAGCGTGATGCCGTACCAGACGTCGGCGCCCGCGGCGGCCCCGCGGAAGACGATCGGCTGCACGGCGGTGCCGTCGGCGGCGAGCGCGCCCTGGATGGTGAGCTCCACCTTGCTCGTGTTGGCGCCCGACGCCATGCCATCGGTCGTCTGCGCCACGACCTCGACGCCGGGGTCGATCGTGAGCGTCGCCTGGGGGGCCACCGTGACGTCGCCGGTCAGGCGGTACGGCGACCCGGCGAGGCTCCAGTGGGTGTCGGCGTTGATCTGGCCCATGACGTCCGTGGCCGCCGCGGCGGGCACGGCGAGCATCAGGCCGACGATGGCGAGGGCGCCGGCGATCGCCGGGCGCAGGGCGCGCTTCATGCTGACCTCCTCGGTGGGACTCGCGCCCGGGACGGGCGCGGCCGCTGCGTGGCCGTGCGGCCACTCGCGAGACTACGCCGCCTGGGGCGCATTCTTCCCGTTGCCGCGCATGAGACGACGGGGGCGCGCGGTTGTCAACTGGGGGTCAGTTCTTCGTGAGGAGCGCGCGGAGCTGCTCGGGGGCGAGCTCGTAGGCGCGGCGGCAGTAGTCGCAGCGCACCTCGACGGCGGTGCCGCCGGCCACGAGCTCCTCGAGGTCGGCGCGCGGCAGCGTGGCGAGGCTGAGCAGCAGGCGCTCCTGGCTGCAGCAGCACCGGTAGCGCACCGGGCTGCGCTCCACCTCGCTGAAGGGCATGCCGTAGAGGATCTCGGCCAGGAGCTCCTCGGGCGTGAAGCGCGGGCCGATCAGGTGATCGATGGCGCGGAAGTCCTCGAGCCGCTCGGCCATGATCATGAGCGCCCCGCGCGGCACGCCGGGCAGCGGCTGCACGAGGTAGCCGCCCGCCGCGATCAGCTCGCCGCCGACCACGTGGGCGCCGATGCCGACCATCGAGACCACCTGCTCCGAGGTCAGCATGTAGCGCATGAGCGCGACGCCGACGCCGGCCACGTCGTCGAGCTCGACCACGCCGCGCTGCAGCTCGCCGTTCTGCAGCGAGCGCATCATCTCCAGCACGCCCGGGCCGGTGAAGGCGTCGGGCTCGTCGGCGAGCTGCTGCACCAGGCCGCGGGTCGCGCCCTTCGGGTGGGAGTCGGCGACCATGCGGGAGCGCCGGCCCCGCGGCTGCAGGATGGCCTGCACCCGCAGGTCGGGCGCCATCGTCTCGCGCATCAGGGTGGCGGCCAGGAGCA
Organism: Polyangia bacterium; assembly: GCA_036504295.1. Classification (GTDB taxonomy): domain Bacteria; phylum Myxococcota_A; class Polyangia; order JACRCY01; family JACRCY01; genus DASXVK01. The sequence continues at coordinate 287 of DASXVK010000190.1, read as the reverse complement.
GGTCGGAGCAGATCCGCGCCGCGGCGCCGTGGACCTCCTGGACGGCGATGGCGGCCCGGACGGTGTCGGTCATGCCGACGGCGAGGACGCGGAAGGCACGGTCGTCGGTGAGAGCGCGGAGCACGGAGTCGGGCACGGTCGGTTCCTCGGGGTGAGTCCCGTTAGATAGCGCGCCGCCGCCGGCCGCGCCACCGGCGATCCCGCGCTGCGCACGCGCGGCCGCGGGCGTACCATGGAGCCATGACGGCTCTGTCGCTCGCGGGGCGCGCGGCCGCGCTCCTGCCCCT
>DASXVK010000189.1:0-6372 GCA_036504295.1 Polyangia bacterium | reverse complement strand
CCGTGGCCGGAGACCGTCACGAGGTCGAACGCGGCGGTCCCGCTCAGCGCGGCCCCGCCCGCGACGGCGCAGTCGGTCAAGGTCAGCGTGACCGCGTCGCCCGTCGACGGCGTGCCGCCCTGGTCCGCGTCGTCCCAGCGCAGGTCGGCGCGGCCGGCGGCGCAGAGGTCGAGGGCGCCGACCTCACCGGCCACGAGCTGGTCGAAGATCTTCAGGGTGAGCGCGGTGACGCGCGGCACGATCCCGAGGGCGGCCTTGGTCACGCCGACCCCCTGCGTCGCGGTCGTCGCGGAGAAGCGGAAGGCGGCCGGCCCGCCGCCGTCGCCGCCGCAGCCGGCGGCGAGCGCGGTGAGCCAGCCGAAGGTCGCGAGCGCACACCCGTGCGTGGGGCGTGTCGTCCTCATCTTCCCACCTCCCCCTCGCGCCGGTCGTCCCCGTGGAGCCGCGGCGCGCGCCGTCTCCAGGTGGGATGCTGCGCCCCGGCCGCCGGCGGATTCGGGTGCCTGCGGACATCGCGACTTTCGTTGCGCCCCGGGTGCCCCGCCGTGTCAGCTCACAGCCGCCCCGCCTTGCGCAGCGCCGTCACGCGCCCGCGCATGCTCTGCACCGAGCGCGGCAGGGCGACCCTGGTCACGTAGTCGAGGACGGCCTTCGGCGCCGCGGTCTTGGGCAGGAGGACGACCTGATAGGTGAGCAGCGCCTGCTGCTTGCCCCACGGCCGCACGGTCCACGAGCCGTCGTTGCGGTGGAAGGTGCCGGACACCAGGGTCCAGCGGCGCGCGTAGGTCTGCCGCGCCGCGTCGACCTCGTGCACGTTGTCGGTCGTGCACTCGTGATCGGCGAGCGGCCAGGGCATGCGGATCTTGTAGTAGAAGCGGTAGCGGTCGCCGCGGCGCTCCAGAACGCGTGCCGCGACCATCCGCTCGGTGAACTCCTTGTAGCGCTCGACGTCGGCGACGATCTGGAAGACCTGCGCCGGCGTCGCGTCGACCACGCCGACCGCCCAGCCCGTGCCCGCGCCGCCGTCGGCGCGCCAGGAGCGCGTCAGCACCTCGCCCGCGGCGAGGCGGCGCCGCTCGGCGGGCGAGAACGACGCCGGCTGGGCCAGGGCGGGCGACGGCAGGGCCATGATCGCCACCAGGATAGCCCCCACCGTGGCGGCACGCGAGCTCACGGCCACAGCGTGCCCCGGAATCGCTCCCGGGTCGAGGGGCGGCGCCCGTGCCCGCGTCGGGGCCCCCGGTTCGGCTTGACGCGGGGTAGGGGGCGCAGTAGACACTCGGCGCGGGAGGGCCACCACATGATCGACACGGAGACCCTGCGGGCGCAGCTCGAGCGGACCCTCGGGTCCACTGACCTCGACGAGCTCGGGGACAAGTACGAGGGCAAGGTCCGGGACAACTACACGCGCGACGGACGGCGCGTGATCGTCGTCACGGACCGCATCTCGGCGTTCGATGTCGTCCTCGGCACCATCCCCTTCAAGGGCCAGGTCCTCAACCAGCTCGCGGCCTACTGGTTCGAGGAGACGCGGCACATCGCGGCGAACCACGTCATCGACGTCCCCGACCCGTGCGTGACGGTGGCGCGGGAGTGCCAGCCGCTGCCCGTCGAGCTCGTCATGCGCGGCTACCTGACCGGCGTCACCACCACGTCCATCTGGTACGCCTACGAGCGCGGCGCCCGCGAGTTCTGCGGCCACCGCCTGGCCGACGGCATGAGGCAGCACCAGCGGCTGCCGCGCCCGCTGCTCACGCCGTCCACCAAGGCGGAGCACGGCGGCCACGACCGCTCGGTCTCGCGGCGGGAGATCATCGACATGGGCGCCCTCGACGCGGCCTCCTTCGACCGCGCCGCGGAGATGGCCGAGGCGCTCTTCGCCTTCGGCCAGGAGCGCGCGCGGGAGCGCGGCCTCATCCTCGTCGACACGAAGTACGAGCTCGGCCGCGCGCCCGACGGGTCGCTCGTGCTCATCGACGAGATCCACACGCCTGACTCCTCGCGCTACTGGTTCGCCGCCGACTACGACGCCCGCCTCGCCAGCGGCGAGGACCCCCGGGCGCTCGACAAGGAGTACGTCCGGCGGCACCTCGCGGCCCAGGGCTACCGCGGCGACGGTCCGCCCCCGCCGCTCGAGGACGAGGTGCGCATCGAGGCGGCCCGGCGCTACATCGAGGCGTACGAGCTCGTCACGGGCAAGACCTTCGCGCCGGACACCGCCGAGCCGGTCGCGCGCATCCGCCGCAACCTCGGGCTGAGGTAAGACCATCGTGCTCGCCAGAATCTACGTGACCCTCAAGCCAGGCGTCCTCGACCCCCAGGGGCAGGCCGTCCGCCGCTCGCTCGGCCGCCTCGGCTTCGGCGGCGTCGAGGACGTCCGCGTCGGCAAGTACCTGGAGGTCCGCCTCGAGGCCGCCGACCGCGACGCCGCGTCGAAGCAGCTCGACGAGATGTGCCGGCAGCTCATCGCCAACACGGTGATCGAGGACTACCGCTTCGAGCTCGTGGACTAGGCGCCATGTTCTTCGCCGTGATCCGCTTCCCCGGCTCGAACTGCGACGACGACCTGCTGCACGTCGGCGCCAAGGTCCTGGGTGTGCGCACCGAGTACGTGTGGCACAAGGAGACGCGCCTGCCGCCCGGCGTCGACGCCGTCGGCGTGCCCGGCGGCTTCTCCTACGGCGACTACCTGCGCGCGGGGGCCATGGCGGCGCACTCGCCCATCATGCCGGCGGTCAAGGAGTTCGCCGAGCGCGGCGGCCCGACGCTCGGCATCTGCAACGGCTTCCAGATCCTGTGCGAGGCGGGGCTGCTGCCCGGCGCCCTCACGCGCAACATCAGCCTCAAGTTCGAGTGCCGCGACGTCCACCTGCGGGTCGAGGGCGCGCCGACGCCGTTCACCCACGCGCTGCCGGCGGGCCGCATCCTGCGGCTCCCGATCGCGCACGCCGAGGGGCGTTACGTGCACCCCGATCCCGCGGCGCTCGACGCGGCGGGGCAGGTGGTGTTTCGCTACGTGGACGCCGCGGGCGGCGCGACGGAGGCGGCCAACCCGAACGGCTCCCTCGCGAACATCGCCGGCGTCGCGAACGCGCGCGGCAACGTGGTCGGCCTGATGCCGCACCCCGAGCGGGCGAGCGAGGCCATCCTCGGCGGCACCGACGGCAAGGCGCTCTTCGACGCGCTGGTCGCGCACCTCGCGCAAGGACGGGCATGAAGCGCACAGGGCACGGGCTCCCCGAGGTCGTCGATCTCGGCCGCGACCGCGCGGCTACCGAGGCCTACACCAAGGTCGCCGCGGACCACGGCTTCTCCGCGGCCGAGTGGCGCCGGGTGCACGACATCCTCGGCCGCGCGCCGACCATCACCGAGGTGGGCGTCTTCTCGGTCATGTGGAGCGAGCACTGCTCCTACAAGAGCTCGCGCATCTACCTCAAGAACCTGCCGACGACCGGGCCGCGGGTGATCGAGGGCCCGGGCGAGAACGCCGGCGTGGTCGACATCGACGACGGCCAGGCCGCCATCTTCAAGATGGAGAGCCACAACCACCCGTCGTACATCGAGCCGTTCCAGGGCGCGGCGACGGGCGTCGGCGGCATCCTGCGCGACGTCTTCACCATGGGCGCGCGGCCGATCGGCGCCATGAACGCCCTGCGCTTCGGCCGCCCCGAGCACCCGCGGACGCACTACCTGGTCGAGGGCGTGGTCGCGGGCATCGGCAGCTACGGCAACTGCTTCGGCGTGCCGACCGTCGGCGGCGACGTCGCCTTCGACGAGTGCTACGACGGCAACATCCTCGTCAACGCCTTCACGCTCGGCCTCGCCTCGGCGGACCGCATCTTCAAGGGCACCGCCGCCGGCCCCGGCAACCCGGTGATCTACGTCGGGGCCAAGACCGGCCGCGACGGCATCCACGGCGCCACGATGGCGTCCGCCGAGTTCGGCGAGGAGACCGAGCACAAGCGGCCCACGGTGCAGGTCGGCGATCCCTTCACCGAGAAGCTGCTGCTCGAGGCCTGCCTCGAGCTGATGGCACAGGACGTGATCGTCGGCATCCAGGACATGGGCGCCGCCGGCCTCACCTCGTCGTCGGTCGAGATGGCCTCCCGCGCCGGCAACGGCATGGACCTCGACCTCGACCGGGTCCCGCGCCGCGAGACCGGCATGACGCCGTACGAGATCATGCTCTCCGAGTCGCAGGAGCGCATGCTGATGGTCGTCGGCAAGGGGCGCGAGGTCGACGCGATCCGCGTCTTCGAGAAGTGGGACCTCGACGCCGTCGTCGTCGGCACCGTCACCGAGTCCGGCCGCATGCGCATCTCGTTCGGCGGCCAGCTCGTCGCCGACATGCCCGTGCAGCCGCTCACCGAGGGGCTCAAGTACGACCGGCCGCGCGCCCGCCCCGACTGGCAGGACGAGCTCACGAGCCCGGCCCAGGTGGCCGTGGCCGGGCCTGCCGACCTCGGCGCGGCCGTGCTCGCCGTCGTCGGCTCGCCGACCGTGGCGTCGAAGGAGTGGGTGTACCGCCAGTACGACCACCAGGTTCGCGACCTCACCGTGGTGCGGCCCGGGTCCGACGCGGCCGTCATCCGCGTGACGGCGCCCGACGGGCGCGAGAAGGGCCTGGCCCTCACCGTCGACTGCAACAGCCGGTTCTGCTACCTCGACCCGTACGAGGGCGGCCGCATGGCCGTCTGCGAGGCCGCCCGGAACCTGGTCTGCTCCGGCGCCGAGCCCCTCGCCATCACCGACTGCCTCAACTTCGGCAACCCCGAGAAGCCGGAGATCATGTGGCAGTTCGCCGAGTGCCTGCGCGGCCTCTCGGACGCCTGCCGCGCGCTCGCCACCCCGGTCGTCTCCGGCAACGTCAGCTTCTACAACGAGACCAACGGCCGCGGTATCTACCCGACCCCGATGATCGGCATGATCGGGCTCATGCCCCGCGTCGCCGACCACGTGACCCAGTGGCTGAAGGGCGAGGGCGACCTCATCGCGCTCCTCGGCCGCAACACCGCCGAGATCGGCGGCAGCGAGTACCTGAAGGTGCTCCACGGCCGGGTGGCCGGGCCGGCGCCGCGCCTCGACATGGCGCTCGAGCAGGCGGTGCAGCGCGCCTGCCTCGCGCTCGCCCGCGCCGGGCTGCTGCGCTCGGCGCACGATCTCGCCGAGGGCGGCCTCGCGGCGGCGCTGGCGGAGTGCTGCGTCTCGGGGCCCGCGCCCATCGGGTGCAGCGTCCGCCTCGCGGACGGCCTGCGGCCCGACCATCTGCTCTTCGGCGAGGCCCCGTCGCGCATCGTCATCTCGCTCGACCCGGCGCGCCAGGACGAGGTCGCGCGCGTCGCGGCCGCGGCCGGTGCGCCGCTCGCGTTCGTGGGCGTCGCGGGCGGGCGCCGGTTCAAGGTCGAGGCGGCGGGGACGGTCGTCGATCTCCCGCTCGCGGACGTCGACACCGCCTGGCGCGAGGGCTTCCGGCGGGTGGTGGAGTAGGGGCGGCGGGACGGGGCCGCGCGCCAGCCCTGCGCGCGGTCTGCCGGCGGGGCGCCCGGCGCGGCGGCGGCGCACCTGCGACGACGAGGCACGCTGGCTCGGCGCCGGCCTGCGCGGGAGCCACGAGGTCGCCCTGGAGGCGCACTACCCCGCGAGCGCGGGCGCCAAGCTGACGCACCGCCAGCGCTGCGACCTGGTGCTCACGCCGGCCGGCCGCCCGCTGCGCCGGGACGCCACCCGGCCCTTCGATCTCTGCCCGCCCGAGGAGGGGCCGTGGATCGAGCTGTCCGCCACGTGCGCAGCCAGCCGATCGCCGACCGCCTCGGCCACCGCGTCTGCACCGTGGCGCTTTGGCCGACGGTGCAGCGCGGCGCCGGCGGCTGACGGGCCGCACCGCGCGGGTTACGTTACCAGTGGATCAAGCCGGGGTTGATGTGGAGGTCGGCGGCGCTCTTGCCGGTCGCAAACTGCAGCGCGGCCGACACGTAGGTGTGGGAGTCCGCGTGGTACCCCTCATAGCGGCCGCCGCTGCTCGCCGCTTGCTGCAGCGCCCCGCGGAAGGCCGCCGCCTGGCTCGGGCTCAGGATCACCGTGATCTTGCTCGTCGAGATCCAGCCGCCCCAGCCGAGGCCAGGCCCGAACCAGCCCGCGCTCGTGTCGCCCAGCTCCCATGAGCCGCCCTTCGGATCACCCACGCGGATGTGCTGCCGCCCCAGGGCGAAGCCCGGCGACTCGAAGCCGGTGTGGTAGTAGAGCGTGAAGGCCTCGCCGCCGCCCCCGCCGCTCAGGTCGTAGACCCGGCCGTCGGGGTACTTCAGCGTGTACGCCAGATCGTAGGTGGAGCCGATCACCGCGAGCGGGCCCGCGGTCCCTTGCATGCACGCC
>DASXVK010000188.1:0-3517 GCA_036504295.1 Polyangia bacterium | reverse complement strand
GCCGGCGGCGGTGATCGCCGGGTCCGCCGCGTCCGACGAGGGCGCCGGGGCGCCGTCGAGCGCCGCGGCGAGCGCCGCCGCGGCGTCCTCCTCCGCGGCCGTCGCCGCGGGCTCCGCCGCGGCCGGCGCCGGGGGCTCGTGGTCGTGGTCGTCGTCAGTCACGTCTCCGGCTCCTCGCTCGCGCCCCACTCACGGCGGAAGGCGCGCACCGCCCGCAGCAGCACCACGTCGAAGGTGGGCACCTTGACCGCGAGCGCCTCCGCGCACTCGGCCCGCGGCCGCTCCTCGAGGAGACGCAGCGTCAGCGCCGCGCGGTACCGCGGCGGCAGCCGCCCGAGCACCTCCTGCACCCGCGCCCGCACCCGCTCGAGCTCCTCGTCCCCGAGCGCGCCCTCCGGCTCCTGCACCGCCGGGCAGAGCGGCGCGAGGAGCCGCGCGAAGCTGCGGAGCGCGCGGCCGCTGCGCGCCCGGGCGCGGTGGAGGTCCATGGCCTTGTTCGCGCCGATGCGCGCGAGCCAGAACCCCAGGCTGACCCCCTCGTCGCGCCAGTCGCCGAGCCGCTCGAGCGCCACCCGAAACGTCTCGGCGAGCACGTCCTGGGCGGCCTCGGCCTCGCCGAGCCGCGGCAGCAGCACCTGGCCATACAGCGGGCCCGCGAACGCGTCGTAGAGCCGGCCGATCGCCGCGCGCTCCCCGGCGCGGGCCCGCCGGACGAGCTCGCGCTCCTCGGCCAGCCAGGCCGGATCGTTGAACGATGTGCCCACGCTCCCCGCAGGCGAAGCTACGCCCGAGCCGCGCGCCCATGCAAGTCTCTCCGCCGATCGAACGCCGCGCCGCCGCGTTCCTTACACTGTAAGGAGGCCGCGCCGGCCGCGTTCTGTCTGGCGAAACCAGAGGAGGCTTCGCATGCGGAACGTCCCGGTCGTAGTCCTGGTCATCCTCGCCGCCGCGCTCGCGGGGTGCGCCGCCAGCCGCCCGGCGCTGCGGGCGGAGCTCGCGCCGCTGCCCCTCGGCCCGGCGGCCGTCGCGAACGAGCAGGACCTGTTCCGCCGCGACGGCTCCGGCAGCATCTCCGAGGAGGACCTCAAGCGGGCGCTCGCCGCGCCCACGTTCCTGCGCGCCGGCGCGCGGGTCGGGGTGGTGCAGGTCGCGAGCCGCTACGAGATGAACGGCGAGCTGCCGCTCGCGGTCGTGCCCGGCGAGCTCAGCCAGAGCCTCGAGAGCTCGGGGCTGGTGGACTCGACGACGGAGATCTCGACCGACTGGCCGTGCGACCGCGGCATCTCGGGGCTGCGCGAGCTGGCGGCCCGGTACCGCTCGGACTACCTGCTCCTCTACCGCCACCGGTTCGTCGACCGCTCCTACACGAACGCCTGGGGGTGGCTCTACGCCACCGTGGTCGGCGTGCTCGTCGTGCCGTCGCAGACGCTCGAGACCGCGGGCGTGCTCGAGGCCACGCTCTTCGACGTGCGCAGCGGCACCCTGCTCTTCACCGTCTTCGAGCGCGTCGGGGCGGTGCGGACGGCGAACGTGTGGCACAACGATCGCAAGCGGCGGGACCAGCACGCCGACCTGCTCCGCCGGGCCGCGGCGCGGGTCGCCGATCAGGTCATCGGCAAAGCGCGCCGGCTCGCGACCAAGCGGCCCGGCGGGGCGGTGGCGGCGGCGAGCCCGTAGCGGAAGCGCTCCGGGGCCGACCGCATTACACTTTCTGGATGGTAGTCCGACCCTTGCTGACGCTCCGCGTCGACGGAGCTCTCGATCAGGCGCTCGCCCCCGCGGCGCTGGCCCGGATCGCGCCCGAGGCGCTCGCGGCCTTCCTCGGCGAGCGGCGATGGTTCGGGCTCAAGGCGGCGCGGCTGGCGCGGGCGCGCTTCGCGGCCGTCGTGCCGCTCGCGCCGCAGGTCCCGGCCGTCGTGACGCAGGTGGAGGTGGAGGCCGAGGGCGGCGCGGCGCGCTTCCAGCTCCCGCTCAGCGTCGTGCCGGAGCCCGCCGCCGGCGCGCCGCCGCCCGTGGCCGTGCTCGCGCGGGTGGTCGCCGGCGACGAGGCCGGGCTGCTCATCGACGCGCTCGAGGATCCACGCTTCCTCGCCGGCCTCGGCGCGGCGCTCGTCGCCGGCGGCGACTTCGGCGCGGGCGCGCCGCGGCTGCGGGCGACCCCCGTCGCCGGCCCGGTCGCGCTCCCGCCGGGCGCGCGCCTGCTCGGCATCGAACAGAGCAACAGCTCGGTCGTCTTCGGGGAGGCCGCCATCCTCAAGCTCTACCGCCGCCTCGAGCGCGGCGAGCAGCCCGAGGTCGAGATCGGCCGCTTCCTCACGACGCGGACCCGGTTCCGGCACGCGCCCGCGCTGCTCGCCACCCTCACGTTCGAGGACGGCGGCGCGCCGGTCGTGGCCGGGATGCTGCATCGGTTCGTGCCCGGCGCCGTCGATCTGTGGGCGGACACCCTGGCCGCGAACCGCGCCTTCTTCACCAGCGGCGGCGCCCTCACGCCGCGGGCCGACGCGCTCGCCGAGGCCTCGCTCCTCGGCCGGGTCACCCGCGACCTGCACCGGGCGCTGGCCTCCGATGCGCACGACCCCGCCTTCGCGCCCAGCCCCGCCGACCGGCCGGACGTGGCCCGCTGGGGCGCCGCGGTCGCGGCGATGATCGACCGGGCGCTCGACCTCGCGGCGGCCCAGGTCGCGGCGGGCGCCCTGCCGCCACCCGTGGCGGCGCTGGCCAGCGCCGCCGTCGCGCGCCGCCCCGCGCTCCAGGGCCGCGTCCAGGGTCTCATCGCCGAGGTCGGCGACGACGGCGGCATGCAGATCCGCCACCACGGCGACTACCACCTCGGCCAGGTGCTGCGCGCCCCCGACGGCGACCTGCTCGTCATAGACTTCGAGGGCGAGCCCGCCCGCACCCTCGAGGAGCGCCGCGCCCGCCACAGCCCGCTGCGGGACGTGACCGGGATGCTGCGCTCCTACGCGTACGCCGCCGCGACCCTCGCCGGCATCGAGCGCGAGGCCCGCGCCGGCGACGCCGCCCCCGGCGGCCTCGCGCTCACGACGCGCGCCGCCCACTGGGAGCAGGGCATGCGCGCCGCCTTCCTCGGCGGCTACTTCGACGCCGCCTCGGCCCCGCTCCTGCCCTTCACCGAGACCGCGCGCAACGCGCTCCTGACGCTCTTCGAGCTGGAGAAGACCTGCTACGAGATCGCCTACGAGCTCCACAGCCGGCCGGACTGGGCGTGGATCCCCCTGTCGGCGGTAATCTGGGGACACGCAGCCCCCAGCTAAGCCGGCGCGACCACACCGGTTTTAGAGGCCACCGCGCATTTCGCCGGGGCCCCGACGGACGGCTGACGAAATGCGCGGTCAGGTCTAAAAGTAACGCATCTTCGGGTGGTTAGCAGGGGGCTGCGTGTCCCCACCTTGCCATCGGCGCCCGCCTGTGGTGCAGTCGGCGTCGATGCGCCGCCGCCGGTGGACCCGCGCCCTGCTCGTCGTCGTGCTCCTCGCTGCCGCGGCGCTCGCGC
>DASXVK010000187.1:0-1984 GCA_036504295.1 Polyangia bacterium | reverse complement strand
CGCTCACGGCGGCGGTGCGCCACCCGGAGCGCGTGACCCGCCTGGTCCTGTGCGACAGCGCCTGCTACCCGACCCCGCTGCCGCTCGAGGGCCGGCTCGCCCTCACGCCGGGGCTCGGCGCGCTGATCTTCAAGAAGCTCTACCGCAAGGCCGACCTCGCGCGCTACTTCCGCACCAGCGTCTTCGCCGACAACCCCGCGCTCGCCGACGAGCAGTACGTCGACTACTACTGGGAGCGCCTCGAGCGGCCCGGCGGCCGCGCGGCCGCGCACCGCGCGCTCCACGGGCTGAGCGACGTCCAGGACCTCGCCGAGCGGCCCCGGCGCGTCGGCTGTCCCGCCCTGGTGGTGTGGGGCGAGCGCGACCGCATCTTCCCCGTGGCCCACGGCGAGCGCCTCGCGCGCGAGCTGCCCCACGGCAGCCTCACCGTCGTCGCGGGCGCCGGCCACGCCGTGCCCGAGGATCGGCCCGGCGACTTCACCCGCCTCGTCACGGACTTCCTCGCCGCCGGCGTCACGCGCGGGCGCTGGGCAGGGCCCCCGGCGGCCTGACGATGGGGCGTGGCGCCGGGCGCCTGATCCAGCTCGCCGCCGGGATCGGCCTCGTCGCGCTGATCCTGGGCGGCGCCGCGCCGGCCCGGGCCGGCGATCCGCGGCTGCGCTGGCGCACGCTCGAGACCGACCACTTCGCCATCCACTTCCACGAGAACGAGCGCCCCGTCGCCGAGCGCGTCGCCGTCGTCGCCGAGCGCGTCCACACCGTGCTCGCGCCGCACCTGAAGTGGCAGCCGCGCACGCGCACCCACCTCGTGCTCACCGACGACACCGACAGCCCCAACGGCTCGGCCACGGTCCTGCCCTACAACCTCATCCGCCTCTTCGTCACCGCCCCCGACAGCGCGAGCGTGCTCAACGATCACGACGACTGGATGTACGGGCTCATCATGCACGAGTACTCGCACGTCCTGCACCTCGACAACATCACGGGGCTGCCGCGGCTCGTGAACATGATCCTCGGCAAGCAGTGGGCGCCCAACCAGATCCAGCCGCGCTTCATCATCGAGGGGCTCGCCACCTACGAGGAGTCCAAGCGCACCACCTCGGGCCGTATCCGCAGCGCCATCTTCGACATGTACCTGCGCGCCGCCGTGCTCGAGGGCAAGCTCCAGCGCCTCGACCAGATCACGAACGGCGCGCCGCTGCAGTGGCCGCAGGGCACGACCGCCTACCTCTACGGCTCGAGCCTGATGGCGTTCCTCGCCGACCGCTACGGCGACGACGTCATCGCCCGGCTGAGCAAGGAGTACGGCGGCAGCGCGAACCTCAGCACCTCGTGGGTGCCGTTCGGGCTGAACAAGGCGCTGCGCAAGGTGAGCGGCAAGGACTGGGTCACGATCTACGCCGAGTGGCGCGAGCACCTCGTGCGCCGCTACGACCTGCAGAAGGCCGAGGCCGAGGCGCGCGGGCTGACGCCCTACCGCAAGGTGACGACCGGCGCCTTCAACAACGACTGCCCCGTCTTCAGCGCCGACGGCGCCCGCCTCCTGTGGGTGCAGGACGACGGCACCGCGCGGGCGCGCTGGATGGCCACCCCCGTCGCCGGCCACGATCCCGACCGCCTGACGCTCGGCCGCCCGGAGCGCGTGCGCGTGCTGCGCAGCGGCGGCAAGCTGGCGGTCCACCCCGACGGCACGCGCGCCGCCAACGACGAGTACTCGGTGGTCGAGACCGTCTACGGCTACACCGACCTCTACGAGTACGACTTCGGCCGCGGCGAGTACCGCGCGCTCACCCACGGCGCCCGCGCCCGCGAGCCCGCCTACGCCCCCGACGGCAGCCGCATCGCGTTCAGCCAGGGCGACCTGGGCACCTCCTGGCTCGCGGCGATCCCCGCCCGCGGCGGCGACGTCGAGGTCCTGTGGCGCGGCGCCCGCTTCTCCCAGGTGTACACCCCCGCCTGGTCGCCCGACGGCAAGTCGGTCGCC
>DASXVK010000186.1:0-17933 GCA_036504295.1 Polyangia bacterium | reverse complement strand
GCGCGAGCGCCTCGTCGAGGTCCGCGCCACGGTACGCGGCGACCGCGGCGGCGGCCTTCTGCGACCGGCCGCCGATGGCGGTCAGCTGCGCGTCGTCGAGATCCGCGACCGCCGGCGGACCGCCGGGCGCGTACACGCCTCCGGTCGGCTGGCCCGCCTCGCTCGCGAGCCACTGCCGGAGCGCGTTCTTCCAGCGCGCCGTCACCTCGTCGACCAGCGCCCCGCACATCGTGGGGTTCGCCGTCTTGAAGGCGGCCGCGGCCTCGTCGATCGCGCGATCGAGCCGCTCACTCACCCGCGCCACGTGCGTATCGACGTCGCCGCCCGCGGCGCTCAGGTCCCACGCGTCCTTCTTCTTGATCGCCTGCAGCGCGCAGCGCGACAGCGCGTCATGGAGGAGCGAGCCCAGCTCGAGCGCATCGAGGTCGACGTCCTGGTCCGCGGCCTCCTGCACGCCGATGACGCGCTCGAGGAAGTAGCGGGCCGGACACTGCCCGAGGACCTCGAGCGTCGTCGGGCTGTAGCGATCGGCCACCAGCGGCACGCCGACGAAGCCCGTGTACGGCCCGAACGGCGCGTCGGCCGCGGGCGCCCGGGCGGCGTCGACGTTCTGGGCGTGGACGGCCATGGCGGCCGCGTGCTCCCAGCGCTCGCGCGTCGGGCCGGCGGGCAGGAGCGGCGCCACGCGGCGGTCGGGCTGCGCGACGATGTCCGCGGGCGAGCGCAGGTCCTGGAGGCGAACGGGCACCGCGTCCCGGCCCGTGACGCGCTCCTCCGTGAGCCCCGGGCGCCCGTCGCGCGCCCGGATGGCGGCCACGAGCGGACCGGGGAAGGTGTCGGCCCCGGCCTCGTCGCAGCGCGACCAGGAGAGCAGCACGCGCTCGCGCGCCTGTCCGGCCGCGGCGGCGGCGAGGCGCGCCTGGCGCTGCAGCTCCGCGGTCGGCGCAGCCAGCCCGAGCGCCTGCGCGACGAGCGCCGTCGCGCGCGACTGGCGCCTGGGCGCGATCGGGTAGCCGCCCTCCTCGAGCCCGGCGAGGACCACGAAGCCCGCGCCGCGGCCGTCGTACTGGTGGTAGGTCGCGATGCGCACGCCGTGCTGCGGCGGCGTGTCCGTGCGGATGACGGCGTCCGCGAGACCGCATTCGAGCGCGACGCGCGGGTCCGGCAGGCCGCCCCGGCCCGCCCCGGCCTCCTCCTCGGCGAGCCGACGCAGGAGGTCGTGCGCCCGCTCGAGGGCCCGGATCGCGCCCGGCTCCGCGGAGGCGCGGATGCGCGGGGAGGTGCCGAGGGCCTTCATGACGTCGCGGAGCGCGGCGAAGAAGCCGCTCTTGGCGCCGCCGAAGGCGTCGACGATCAGCCGCACGAAGCGGTCGAGCCCCTTGGCCCGCGCGGCCAGCTCCTGCAGCCGTTCCGCGCGCTCGTCGTCCTCGAGGTCCAGGTCGGCGATGGCGGCGCGCTCCTCGGCGAAGTAGCGCTTCACATGCCCGCGCCAGGCGTCGAGCGACACCGCGTGGGCCCGCAGCGACCGCAGGCACGCGCGCAGATCGGCCCGGCGCGCGCCCTCGGGCAGGCTGGTGAACGGCGCGAGGAGCGCGGCGCGGAGATCGTCCCGCCCGACGGTCGCCTCGAGCTCATGCCAGTCGCCGAGCCGGGCCAGCGCGAGCAGCCACTGCCCGAGCGGCGTGTCGCGCAGCGTCGCGTACACCGGCGCATCCGCGGGCAGGCCGTGCCGCTCGAGCGTCCGCTTCCAGATCTCGCGCCGCCCGCCCGCCGCCGGCAGCAGCACGAGCGCGTCATCGCACGCCGCCGGCCACGCCGCCAGCGGCCGCGCCCCGAGCCAGTCGCGCAGGTGCCGCACGGCGCCGAGCGCCTCCAGCTCGAAGTCGTCGCCCTCGAGCAGCCCGACCGCGGGCGAGGGCGGGGGTGCCGCGGCGAGGGGATCCGCGACCGCGGCGGCGAGCGCGGCGAACGCGGGGTTGCGCGCGGCCTCGGCGAGGTGGTCCCACCCCGCGACGGGTGGCACCCCGAGCTTGCGCGCCACCCAGCCCACGAACCGCCGCTCCCAGGGCGTCGGCTCGACGAGCCCGTGCGGCACGAGCCGGGCGGGGGTGCCCATGCCGGCGAGGAGGTGCGCGAAGAGGCGATCCTCGAGCGCGGCCACGTCGCGGGCGACGTCGACGCCGGCCGCCGCCAGCTCCGCGGGGTCCGGCACGGGCGGGACGCGCAGCACGTAGCCGAAGCGCTCCGCCGGCGTCACGCCCGCGCGCACGATGAAGAGGTCGATGCCCATGTCCGTGCCCCCTGTGCGGTGATGGGAGAACCAGTGTACGCCGATCGGCGGTGCGTCAGGTCGGCTTCGGCTGCCCCCTCGGCGGGTCCGTCGAAGAGCACGACCCGCCGCACGTCCTTGTGCCGGTTCATGCCGTCGAAGATGATGAAGTCCACCGGGTCGAACAGGGACTTCACGTCCTGCGGGTAGTAGCCCCGAACCGAGAATATCGACTCGGCCTTCCGCAGCAGCCTGGGGAGCCGGCGCCGGCCGCGCTCCTGCGCCTCCTGCCGGATCGCGTCCTCCTGCTCCTCGAACCGCTCCTCGGCCCGGCCCACCCGCTCCTCCATTCAGACCATCGACCGACTCGCCAGCGCGCCAAGGGGCGCGAACCGTCGGCGGGAAAGGAGTGGGTGGTCATCTCGATGGCGCGCCGCTCGACACCGGCCGCACCGTGGTACTCTGCGGTCGCGCACCCGACAGGCACTTCAGGGAGGGGACGATGCCGAGTCCGAACGTGTTCGCCGTGCACGGCGACCTCTGCCAGATCGAGGCCGACGCGCTGGTGTTCTCGACCGATAGCGTCTTCACGCCCGGGCGGCTGACGAAGTCGTTCCAGAACGTGTTCCGCGACTTCGACCTTAGGCTGCGGCACGTGGGCGCTGATCGACGGGGGCCCGGCGTCGCGTGCTGGCTCGGCGAACTCCCGCGGCACACGGGGGGTGCAACACACGTCGTCGTGACGATCAGCGTCGACGGCGTCACGGATGAGCCGTGGCCGAGCGCCGAACTCGTGGCCACCTCCATTCGCTGCGCGACCAGGGGCCTGCAGTCCGCCGGGGAGCGCCGCCGGCGGTTGATCGCGTTCCCGAGCCTCCTCTCCGGGGATGGCGGCCGCCAGGATGAGCGCCGCGCCCTCGCCCGCGAGCAGATCCGCGCGGCGCAGAGCGCCGTTGCCGGCCACGACGACCTGGACGTCGCGTTCGTGCTTCACGATCGGTCGACGTACGAGGTGTACCTCGCCGCGCTGCGCGAGGCGGGTGACGGGGGACAGGACGGACCCGCGGTGCCGCTCGAGCTCGCGGCCGCGATCCGCGACCGTCGCGCGGTTGTCTTTGTGGGGTCGGGGCTCTCACGATCGCTGCCGTCGTGGGAAGAGCTGACCGCGACTCTCCTGGGCCGGCTCAAGACGCCGCATGCCGAAGAGCTCGCGCGCTCCACTGAGGACTACCTCGTGGCCGCGGACTGGTACGACTGGGTCGCGACCCGAGTCGCGCAACCGGCGCTCAAGGAGATCGTCCGCGACACCTATGGGCGGGCAAGAACGGCCGGCTCCCTTCCGACGCTGGCGCACTATCAGCTGCTCTCGCTGCCCTTCCGCTACATTGTCACGACGAACTTCGACCCGCTGCTCGAGCGCGCGCTGGAGGCGCAAAAGCGCCGGCCGCAGATCGTCGTGCGCGATGGCGGGGTGCCCCACACTGCCGGGGTCGACGACGCCTGCATCGTCAAGCTCCACGGCGACGCCGACGACGAGGGGCCGATCGTGCTCACGAAGAGCCAGTACGACCAGTTCTTCGAGGATCATCCCGCGAAGGCCTTGCTCCTCGAGGGGCTCCTCCTCAACCACGTCTTCCTCTTCGTCGGGTACAGCCTCAGCGACCCTCACCTGCGGCAGATCCACGGCCGCATCGCGGCCATGCTGCAGGCGCAGAAGCTGCCCGCCTACATGACGGCCTTCAGCAATGAACCCGCGGGCGAGGAGTTGGCGGGGATCACGCGCATCCCCTTCCATGGCAACCCGGTCGCGCTGCGCCGCTGGCTCGGCCGGCTTGTGCTCGCGGCCACGCCGCCCGCGAGCACGTTCCTCGCTGATGCCAGCCCGCCGGACGGGTCGCAGCTCCACGACTTGCACGCGCAGCTCCGGAACGTAGGCGATTGCCTCCCGACCCTGGCGCGGCGACCGCTGGGGCACGACGACGCGCTCGCGCTGGCGCGGCTCGCGGAGTGCATGGCGGAGCTCGCCTGGCGGGTGCCGGACGGGATGGAGCAGCTCTGGGCCGACCTCGCCGCCGCGCTCCCCGACGGCGCCGTCCGCCGGCGCTGCGGCGCCCGCGCCGGACTGCCCGACGACGAGATGCTAAGAACCCGAACCGCCGCGGCGCCCCCTCCCCCGCGGGCTTCTGCGGCGGCAGCGCCCTCGGCGCAGCGCCGCGCGCCCACCCCCAGAGGGCACGCGCGCCACGCGCGATCACCGCGACATCGCCCATCGTGAGCGCGGCGTCCCATCGATCTTTCCCGGTAGCCGAGGAGGGATAGCGGGCGTTGCTGTGTCCCACAAGGTGGGGCGGGCACTGACGACGGACGTGCCACTGGTCAAAATGGGACGTCGTCGTCAGGCGGTGGCGGCGGCGGTGGGATGAGGGGCTGCGGTAGGCCACAAGCGCGTGCTGCAAGCGGTCGAGCAGGCGCAGCGCTGTCTCGGCCCGCGGGCACGGTGGGCGGCACGGGTCGCCAGGAGGGCCGCTCGGGATCGCCGATCTCGCGATGCGCCTCGACGAGGGTGAGCCCTACGATGTCGAGGGCGGCGGCGAGGAGCGCGAGCACGGCGAGTCGGGGGCGCGCTCGTACTCGGGGGGCTTGGGCCACCAGGCGAAGGCCTCCAGCTACGATTCAGAATCCGTTCGAGCAGCTGGTGGCTGATGTCCAGCTCACGCGCACCACCTGCAAGAAAGTCCAGCTGGCGGTCAATGCCTTCCGCGAAGCGGAGCACCTGGACCTGAACCGTGCTGCGGCACGCAGCGACGTGAGCGGCGGTAACCACGACGCCGGCGAAGCTACGCCCTGATCCCGTTCGCCTGGCAGAAGGCCGCGAGCCCCAGGTTCGTCTTAACCTTGAGCGTCTGGATGAACTGCAGCCGTTCCTTCTCAGACGCTGCCCCGACATCCTCGCCAACCTCGTCGGGCACGCCGCCGAGCAGCTTGGCGACCTGCAGCATGCGGCCGTGCACCACATCCACCAGCTTCTCGTCCCGGGTCCCGCCCAGGCTGGGTGCCATGAACACGACCGGTCGCTTCGCCACCGCGCCCAGGCACCCGACGCGACGCACTCGGCCGTTCCGCTGCAGGACGGTCGTGGGCGAGGGTGACATCTCGTAGTGGAGGATGAGGCGACAGTGGCGATGGAGGTTGATCGACTCGGCGGAGCGGTCGGTGGTCACCAGAAGCCGGGGCTGGAAGGCGCTGTTGAAGAGCGCATACGTGAGGTCGTGAGCCCGGTGAAGATCCTCAGTGCTGCTGGTGCACGCGACCGGGGCCGCGAGGGCGTTCAGGTCCGCACTGTGGAGGAGCGTACCGCGCGCGGACTGGTTGCGCCGGATCTCCCAGAACAGCTCCCGAGCCTCGGTGAGGAGGGTGCTCCGGACGCCGTGGTGGGTGGGACGGATGATGGTCTTGTCGAGCAGCCGCGCCGCGACGCGCGCCGACACGGGGACAGCGCCGTGCTGCTCGCGCATCCACGTCTCCACCAACGCCGCGTTGCCGGATTGCGCGAGCAGGTCGAGAACGGCGTTTAGAGTGCTCGTGTGCTGCCGGCCCCCATCGTCCTCCGCCTCCTCCGAGGGGCGCTTCAACAACGCGGGCGCGATGTGGTCCCAGACGCCCCGCCACCAGCTCGTCGTGTGCAGCGGAGTGCCGGGTGGCACGGCCGGGGTCATCGTCTCGGTGAGCTCGCGACAGACGGCGTGGTGGTGGCAGAACACCAACAGCTTCTCGCCACGCGGCGCGGTTTCCATCACAAAGTCTGCGACCGCCGCCATCTTGGGATGCGACGACCGCTTCAGTGTGCGCAACTGTCGCCGCGCTTCGTCCAGATGCAGCGTCAGGACCGCGGCGTCGGGCTCGTCCTCCGGCAGCTCTCGCAGGGCCCGCCGGCCCACGGCGAGCAGGGAATCCAACTTGGCGAAGCAGACATCGGCTTGCCCGTCTCGAGTGGAGAGCGAGCCGTCGTGTTGGGCGCCCTCCGGATCCCGCCGCACGAGCCCCATGGCACGGTCCAGGTGCGCGAGCACGGCCAGATAGGATTCGCTGGCGCACACGGCGTCGTGTGCCTGGACGGTCCCCCGCCGCCCCCAGCGCGGACGCTTGTTCCCGAGCCAGTGGGCCGTGCCGAAATCACGGCGCTCGGCTGCGAGCCCGCGCAGGTCGATCGAGTGGCGGATCATGTGCGGGCGCAGGGCCTCGACGGCCCGCCCCAGCTTGTCTTCGGCTTCGCGCTGGTTGAGATCGGAGACCCGCTCCGTGCTCCACAGCACCCGGTTGTGGTAGGCGGAGTAGTCCTTGATCGCGGCGCAGTCGGCCGCCGACGCGCCGCACAGAGCGAGCAGCCGCACCATCTCGTCAGCCCCGAGGCTGAACGGGGTCGCGGTCAGCGCGAGCGTGTGCAACTGGGGCGCGCTCGTGCGCCGCAGCTCGGCGATGTGCGCGGCCAGGCCGGTCTCCCCTTTGCCCCGGTGCGCCTCGTCCACGACCACCAGGTCCCAGGGCGTTCTCGGCATCGCCCGGCCCTTGAAATGAGTTCTCGTCGTGAGCACGATCGTGGAGCTCTGAACGGCCCCAGGACGGTGGCGCACCTTGATCCCGGCGCTGCCGTCCGGGTCCCGTTGCGCGACGAGGCGAATCCACGACCGGAGATCCTTGTCCCAGGCCCGCTGGACGGTCTGGTTGGGGGCCACCACGACGACCTTGAGCCCCTGGGCGGCAAAGGCGACCGCGACGATGGCGCCAATCCACGTCTTGCCGAGCCCCACGTCGTCGCCGAGGAGCACGCCCGGCTTCTGGTTGCGAAAGGCCCTGAGCACGGCGAGCGCGGTGCGACGCTGGCGCCGCAGCGTCGCCGCCTGCACGAGCTGTCCGAGCGTCGCGGACACCTCGTCGACGTCGAGATCCTGGCGGAGGAACGCCAGGCGTCTCAGATCCAGGTCAGCCATTCCCGAAGCTCCTTTGCCGCGACCGCGGCCGCGAATCCACGCTCGCCCAGGTGGTCCCGCAGCATCTCGCCGTCGTGGCTCCAGGCCACGTGTGAGGGCGAGCTCGGATCCATCAGCGCACCGGCTTGCCGCCAGCGGTCAACGGTCTCGAACCACCGCCGTGCCTCGTCGAGCACCGGGACATGATAGTCGCCGTTGTGCGGGGCGTGGTCGGCGGTCCTGCGGCGCGGTTTCTTCTTGGAGGGCGGGGCCCCGTCCCCACGCTGGCGGAGGGGGGCCCCATAGGTCTCAAGCAGCAGGTCGAGTCGCTGGTCCTGGGTCACGGCCGCGATCTCCGGAGGAGCGCCGGGCGCTTGCGGCAGCGGGAGCCACACCGTGCGCTCGGTCGCATCGCTCGAGCCGCGCCCCCATCGCGCCCTCACCTGGACCAGCTCGCGGGCGACGGCCGGCACCCTCGCCTGCCGCTTGCCGTTGCCATGCAGCGACCGTATGCGGCCCGCGTCGAAGCGAATATCCACGTCGGCGTCCGGCGGGCTCACGTTCACGACGCACCCGAGGTGACGCCGGCGTCGTTCAAGGTAGGCCCCAAGCAGGTACGGGTCATCGTCATCGGTTGGGAGCGGTGGCACATACGGTCGCGGGATGACCGGCGCCCGCTCGGAGAGCAGGCGTCCGTCGACGGCGACGAGGACACCCAGTTCGAAGTTGCTCATGGGGCAGTCCTTGCCACCCCAGGCCGCCTGGCTGAGATTGGCGGACCCGACGTACGCGAGGCTGCGGTCGTTCCGCAGCGCCAGCTGGTAGAGCTTCCCGTGCGGCAGGCACGACTGCTGCTCGAGCGACTCTGGCTTGCCCGTGGCCGGGCCGGTGATCATCCCCTCGACAAAGGAGAGCAGCACCCCGGTGCGGCGGCCGGCGTGCCGGAGCGCCTCGACCGTGTCAGCCTTCAGCCGGAGGTCGTCCTTCCACGTGGCCACGGAGCCGCGCTCCACCCAGTGCAGCCGGACCATCCCGTGCCGGGGGAGCCAACTGCGCACCCACTCACGGCACCACCGCTCGCCCAGGTCGCCGAAATAGGGGACCTGGATGTCGAGGCCGGGCTTCGCGGGCACGCCTTCGGCGGCCCTCGCCGCGGTGACCTCCTGGCGCAGCCGAGCCAGCCCGAAGCGGGCGTCACGACCCGGGACACTCGCCACGATGCGCGCGGGGAGGTCGTCGCGCGTCCGGGAGAATACCCCCGCCCACGTCTTCTCGAGGCTGGGTCGCATCCCGAGGCGCACGTCGAGCTCCCGCAGGAACTCCTGCAGCGCCTTGAGGCCGGGGCGGCGCCCGCGCTTGCGGGCCCCGAGCTCCAGGGACTCCGACCACAGGTACTGCACTTGATTGGCGAACCCGTCCCGGGTGAGATTGCCCGAGCCGACGGTCACTTCGAGGGTGCCCTGTTCGCTCCTGTGCGGGCGCCGCTCGATGAGCCGCAGCTTCGCGTGCATCGACTGGCGGGGCCCGAGCGGCGGCGCGGCGATGGTCACGAACCGATGGATCCAGTGCTCGGCAAAGGCCCGCTCCTGGGTTAGGCGGGCGAGCCGGCGGCCGTCCATGATGATGGTGAGCCCGTCGAGGTCGCGGAGCTTGCGCTCCAGATGAGCGTGGAACGCCGCGTCCTCGCGCGTGACTTCGACCTGCAGCAACGCCGGCAGGAAGTCGTCCACGAGGAAGTTGAGATCCAGATCAAGAGTCGTGAGCAGCACCCGTTGAACCGGACCCTTCCCGTTGTGCCGCGCCAACGCGTTGACACGTTTCCAGGCCGGGGTGCTCATGCGTCACCCTCCTCCTCATCGTCATCGTCGCCAATGGTGCGCGCCTGCGGCTTCTTGACCAACGCGGCCGTGTTCGGCATCCCGCATTGGACGGCCAGACGGGCGAGGGCCATCTGGCGGAACCCGTACGCCGGCGCCGCGCTGTCCGGATCGATGGAGAGCGTCGCGACGATCCGGGTGGCGCCCTCCACCACGAGCTTCAACCAGCGCTTGCCGCCCCCCGCCGCTTGATGGTGCTGCACGAGCTGCTCCAGCAGTCGCACCGACGTCTTCGCCCTCTGCAAGCTACTGGCGAGGCGCGACGCGGCCACGAAGGCCGGCACGGCACACAGGCCGAGGCCCGCTTTCGTGGTGTTACTGGAGGCCTGCGCGAACGTCGCGGACTTCTTTCGGAGGGAGGCGAAGTCGATGCCCACCGCCTCGAGCTCGCCAATCAGCTCCGCGACGGTCGGGCGACAGAGGTTGGCGATGATAGCGGCTCGGTGCAGACACTCGGAGAGGCTGGCGCTCCACTCGTCGAAGGAGATGAGCAGCTGGATGAGACGGCGATCGGTATTGGGGATCGACGCTCCTCGCAGCGCCGAGGTGCTCAGCGTGCGTCCGGCGGCGAGCGCCTTGAGCGTCGCCCGGCGCTGGCGCCCCGCGAGATCATCCCCGAAGAGGAGGCTCTTGTAGAACGCGCGCTCGCGGGCGCTGGGGGTGGGGACGAGCCCCCGGACGAGCCTGAGGTCACGGCCCACTGGCAGCAGGTGGCGATCGCGCAAGGCCTTCGCCCCACTCTCCATCCCCAGAAGCCCAAGGCGATCGTTGCGGAGCCAGTAGGAGTGCGGCTCGGTGCCCGCGCGAGGCCTGATCCGTGCCAGTTGGCAGACAGGGGTGACCGGAACTGCGAGCACGTCACGACACAGCTCCTCGAACGGTTCGGTGACCGCCCAGCCGTCGCCCTCGTCCGTCAGGCGCGGGTCGCGCAAGAGCAGCCGATAGGACCCGTACGGTCCCGTAAACCGATAGCTCGCGACCTGGTCCTCGGAGTACTGCATGTAGGTCGCAAGGCTTCGCGCGTTCCGGGCGCGACGGATCCCCGGCAGGCGCCGTTCCTTCTGCTCGGCGTCGCCGAGCAGCTGGGCACATTGCCACACCCAGAGTCGCTCGAGGGGGTGCAGCCAGCGGTAGAACGCCAGCCGATCATCCGGAAGTTCCCGCGGCGCCGCGCGGCGCGCCGCCAAGA
The DNA here is from genome assembly GCA_036504295.1 of Polyangia bacterium. Classification (GTDB taxonomy): domain Bacteria; phylum Myxococcota_A; class Polyangia; order JACRCY01; family JACRCY01; genus DASXVK01. The sequence goes on along the minus strand of DASXVK010000186.1, from coordinate 7,631 downwards.
GGGAGTAGCCGAGCAGCGTCAGCCAGCGGCAGTCGCGGGTCCGGTTCGAGAGGCCGGGTATGATGTGCTCGGACAGCTTGTGGGCGAGATCGAGGAACCCGAGTGGGTCGCCCCGACGGGTCAACGGTGGCTGCCAGCAGTCGGTGATAGCGATCAATGCCACGGAATCCTCACCATGCTGCGGCCTCAGCGCGCTCGACGTCGCAGCGCCGGACCAAGGTTTCGCGCTCTGCCCTCCGCCGCCGCGCGCCGACCGGCAGCAGACGAGCGCGACTAACGGCGTAGCTCGCGCTCGGCTGCGAAGGCGGCGAGGCTCGGGACCAACGGCTCGGCCGCGTCCAGCAGCTGCGCCCACGTCACCTGGAGGAAGCGACGACGGTCGGTCTGCCCAAGCTGCGCCGCGAACCGCGCGGCATCGCCGAGCACGGCCGACGATCCGAGGTTCACGAGCGCGAAGCGCCGCTCTCCGGCCAGCTCCGCCCCGATGCGCCAGTTCCGCACGAGCTCGTAGTAGCCGAGCTGCACGACCTCGGGGAGCGGCGCGGCGAACAGGTGCTGGTCGAAGTAGCGGTCGAAGGGCTTCTCGCGCTTAGCGCAGTCATTGGGGCTCGTGTGCTTCACTTCGATGACCACGACGAGGTCGGGCCAGACGAGGATGACGTCGGGCTCCGACCGACGTTGCCGGGACTCGCCCAACCGTTCGCAGATCTCGATCAGTCGCTCATGCGCGCGGGACCCGGCTGGTGACGGTTGCACGGGCACGCCCCAGAGGAGCAGTGCGGGCTCTTCCGCCCGCTCGAGCGGGAGCCCCGCGACGTCCGCCACGAGCCGCAGCTGCCCCGCGCGCTGGAGAAGGTAAAACGCCGTCCAGGTGACCGCGTCCTCCGAGGTCTGGTGGCAGAACATGTGCCACTTGCTGTCGCGGTTGATCTCGTTGAGCGCCGCCCGCAGCACCTCGGGGAGGCGCTCGCTCCGCGCCTCGACCGGCACATTCAGCGCGGGCGACCGAACGATGCGCTGTCGGGTCGCGGGGTCCTGCGAGTTCGAGTACGCCACGCCGCACTCGCATTGGTAGCGGCAGTCCTCCCAGCTCATCGCCGGGCGGGACGGGCCAGGACGCGGACTGATGGTGCGCTGGCAGGTGGGACAGATCATCGGCTCGAGGTCGTGCGTCGCAGGCGGGGACATGGCCGGTTACTCCGCCTCCTCGAAGTAATCGAGGTCGAGCCGCTTGATGGGGTAGCGGGTGACCTCGGCCACCCCAATGCCAATTTCGAACAGGTACTCGGCCAGCTGCTCGGCGTCGATGAGGACCTTCTTCTTCTCGATCTGCCCGACGTACTCCCGCACCTCGCTCCTGGGAACCGGCTGCTGGCACTCCTCGTCGGTGAGGGCGGACGTCGTCGCGAGATCCACCATGTCCGCCGTGCGATGATCGGCACTGTCGGCCATGAGCTGCAGCATGGGGAGAGTGATCTGCTGAAACGGCGGAATCGACACGCGGCCCCCCTTGGTGACCCAAAGATGCTACTCCGTCCGCCGGCCGCGGGAAAGGGGCTTGCGGCGCCCGTGACGTGGTTCGATCTTGTGGGCGGGAGAGGCTCAGGAGTACTATCTGGCGTTGTACGGGGGACGTACGCGACGCATATGCGTATTTTGCCGATGGGGGTGCCCGGATGCCACGGATGAAGATGTACGAGCCACGCCAGGTCTTCGTGTCTCAGATCGAGCAATGCCTCGCAACATGGAGGATGGGTGGCCACGTCACGCGTGGCACCCAATTCACTTACAAGGTGGAAGACGACAACTGCGAACGAGACCGGAGGTGGGAATTCGTCGTCCGGGTTCCGCGGGCCGGCAGCAGTGACGTCATCATTCAGCCAAGGGCCGTGCCCAACAGAAAAGCGTGGGCCGGGTTGGATCGCAGGTCCATCGTGTTCGTACGCGCGACGAAGCACCCGCACAGGTCGAAGCTCTACTGCAAGATCAACGTCGCCGATCCGACGGGGGAACAGACCAAGGTAGGTATGCACCGAGGAGAGCGAACGCTCTTGCCGAAGTGGTTCGCCTACTTCAGACCTCACATGCGACTCAAGGACACCGTTACCACCACCGAAGGCAACGATCAACGTGCACAGGTGGTGCTCGTCGATCCCGACGATCACGAGCGCATGATTCGCCTCTTCTTCGCGCTCAAGATCTGGATTCTTCTAGAGGGCGTCGATCTGAAAGAAGAACGGGGCCAAGCGTCATGAGCGTACTCGTGACGAGCGTGCCTTCGGGTCGGGAACGACTGAACGGCTAGAGCTGGCACCTGCCGTAGAGGGTCCACTCCATCCGGCAACCCGCGACGGATTCCTGCCTCGGCTGACTGCCGAATGAACCGCATGGTCCTGCCTCCCGAACGACCTTCATTCGCCGCTATTGTTTCGGGAGGTCCTTGTAGGCGAGATCATGAACCAGCGTCAGGCGGTTCTTTATCCCCGGGTTAGAGAGGCCGAGACACAGGCTCGTGTGTTGCGCGAGGGTGGTCAGCTTGTGGGCAACCTCATTCGCCTCCGTCCTGGACGCTACGCCAAGGAGCGCCTTGACGTCAGAGACGTTCAGATCAGCCATCTGGTGGAGTATCCAGGTCCCTATGAGGGGGCGCAACGGCGTATCAGACTTGTTGAAGTGGTGAAGGAACTGCGTGGACAGGATTACGCCGTGCCCGAACGACCGGCCCTGCTGCATGATGTTCTTGAGCGAACTGAGGTTGAGGCTCATGAAGTCGTCCGCCTCATCCACGAGTACGAGACGCCTGAGTTGCCGCAGGCTGTTCCCCCCGCGTTGCTCCAGTGTCGCCTCACCAATGTGAAGCATGCGATCGTAGAAGGCGTTCATGAAGAAGCATATGATCGCACGGATCACGGTCGGCGTCCCGCCGAGGGGCCGCAGGTTCAAGACATGAACACCGTCAAAGAAGGCGTCGAGATCAACATCCGGGTCCTCGGGGGAGAAGACGCCTAGATTGGCAACGTCGTGGACTATGCTCTGCGGTGTTCCTTTTCCAAGCCCATTCGAGACCATATGGTCGTACAAGTGGTGCATAGTCGGGAACGCATGGCCCCAGGTCGACGGGGTGTTCTCATCGATGCTCGCCGCTTGGTAGCAGCCCTGTACGGCCCGGATGATCTCGTTTCGCTGGACGCTGCCGATGCGCGGATCGATGGTCCGCAGCGTGTCCGCGAAGACCTGAGCCATGAGGACGAACTCCTGCCGGGTCTTGGGTCGAGCGGTGTGGAGAGGGTTGATGGGCAGCCCCTCGGGCGCGAGGACCTTGGCGTTGATCGCCGTCGCAAAGGGTTCCTTCGGACTGTCGATGTAGTCGCCCTTGTAATCGAATATTAGGGCCCCGAACGGGCCACCACCAGGGTTCTCCGGCGCTTGGCGGAGCAGTTGGGCGAGGATGGACTTGGTCAGCTGGGTCTTTCCAGTCCCCATGGTGCCCGTTATGCCGACGTTGAAGTGATAGACGAGGTCGGTGCGGTTCGGCAGCCACCGGGCCGGTTGCCCGTTGTCGAGCTCTCCGAGCGTGACGACGATACCATCCTCGGTGCCCGTGACCTCTGAAGACGGCCCGGTCGGTCGCCCCACTTTGGGCGGCGTGGGGCGCGGTGTGGCCAACGGAAGCGACGCCGGCGTTGACGTGTTGACCGGCGCGTGAGCCGAAGGTTCATGTCCCTGAGACTCGCGCGGCCCTGCCTCAGCCGGCGAGCTACCAGCCGACTTAGACGCGAACTCGGGAGAGCCGTTGTTTGGCTGGGGGACAGGAGCCGGCGCGGCGGCGGCTGTCGGCGCGGCCGGCGCGTGCGGCGCTGGCGCGGTCGGTTGAAGGATGTGGAATGTGACCCGCTCTACTCCGCCTGCCTCGGTCCCGTCTGGGGATAGAGCGGGAAGGTCGAGGTCACGGCGATCCACGCCCCACGTCTCCTCTGGAACGATCCAGCACTCGACGGTAATCTCAGGCGTCTCGCCCCTCGCGATGCGCTGGTCGAGATCTCCAAGCACCTCACGCCAGAGAAACGCCTTCCGCTGCGCACCGGCGCCCATCCAGAGTAAGCGCCTGAGCGCCTCACGCGCCTCACGCAGGGCTTCATCAGGGGTGTTCGCTGGAGGAGCGAAGCAGGCCCGCAGTCGGCTCGCCGTTAGTTGCGCCTGGTGAGCAAGCGCCTTCAGGCGCTCGTCTGAGAAGGGGCCCTTGGTCTCGCGCGCTTTCAACTCCGCGACGCACAAGTTCTCCGCCCGCTTCAGCTCGGCGTCGCCGTGCACGAACAGCAGGTCCGCGCGCTTCTCATCATCCAGGTCGAGCGCCCGTGCCACCGCGGTGACCCATCGCTGGCCTTCGGCCCCGTCGAGGCTCGTGGCGAGGACGTTCGGTCGACCTCGCGTCGCGGCGTCGAACGCTCGGAGGACGCCCAGTGCACCGCGCAGGTCACGACGATCGCCTCGCTCAATCAGTTTCCGAATGAATGTACGGCAAGACTGCAGGGCGACCACCCCCTCTACGAGTTGCCGGGCGTCCAACCCAGGCGCGGCGGCGGAGAGCTCGGCGAGCCCCGCTGGCACGGCAGCGTCGAAGATCTCCCGATCCAGCAGCGTGACGACCACGTGGTCGTCGACCTCCTGGTGTGAGAGGATGTTGTAGGAGGCGCCAGGTGCGACCGGCCATCCGCGGCGTGCCACCAGCGTCCTGACGAGGGTCGCCCCGACCTGGGCGCCCGCGTCGACGGGATCGAGCCCCCTGGCGTCGGCCGAGAGTTGGAGAGCGTCGGAGATCAGCCGGTTGTAGCGTTCCAGCGGCTTGAACCCCCGCACATCGATCAACGCGATGTTACCGGTACGACTGGGGCGATACACGAACTCCGCGACAGGCACGGACGCGACCATGCTCGTGTCTGGCAGCTTGACGTACGGGGTCTCAACCGCCTGAATTGCGAGGTGCGCCGAACTGGCACCGGCGGGAATCGGCGCCACGGCCAAGCTCAGGCTCACGCCGGTCCCGCGCGCAGCGGCGAGCGCTTCGCGCGCGTCGTCAGACAGGACGGTGACGTCGGGGACCCGCACCTCGGACTCGCGCTGGGCGTCCGAGAACGCGACGCGGATATCGAGGTGCAGCCCAGGCGCGTCCGCATCAGCGTCGAGGAGATTCTGCGCCTCGTCGCACAGCGCATCCACGACCGCCGCCGGGCTAAGCACATCCACCAGCTCGATCTGCAGCGCGCCCGTGAGTTCGCGCGGACGCAAGAGCGCCCAAGCTGCGGAGAGGCCATCGCGTGCGCCCGCCCCGAGCCCGACATCGCTGGGACTGCCGCGGCGCACGCGAGCGAAGACATGATCGTGCCCTTCCGCGGTTAGCGCCTGAGGATCGCCGTGGTAGACGCCGATTGTCGAGGGCAACGGTGGAGGTTCACGCTGCTGAGTCAGCCAGAGTTCTGCGTGCGCCAAGCGGAGCGGATGCATCGGGAGCAGACAGGCCTGCTCAACGCTCCGGTTCGTCGTGGTGAAGGCGAGATCTAGATTCGTAACCCAGGCCACGAAGTCGGGAGGCGTCTCATCGGTTACGTATTCAATCAGTTCCCCGTATGCCTCCACGTATCGCGCCACTTCATTTGGGAGTTGGGCGACCACGAGCAGTGGCGCGTGCTCGAGGATCCACAGTCCCCGCGGCGAACTTGGTTCCTCGGTCCCCGTTCGGCCTATATGAGCAACCGCGGAGAGCAGCTCAGCGCGACGCGCCAGAAAGGCGTCCATGACCGGCGCGAGGCCCGCTGTCCGCTGCTTCATCGCCTCTGCGGCCTTCGACACGTCCGTCAGGTGCTCCGCACGGAGGCGAGCGAGGCCCTCACCCGACAAATCTCCGTTCTTGACCCACAGGGCACCGCCGGCGAGCCAAAACTCGCGGTCGAGCCGGTCGTGCTTGAACAGAGCGCGAACCAGCGCGGTCCGACCGGCGCCACGGAGCGTGATCTCACGACCATCGGCTTCGAACGCTAGTCTCGGCGCCGTCTTCTCGTAATCTTCGTCCTCTTCTTCGTCGGCTCGGACCGTCCCGGCGAGCGCTCCACGCCCCAGGAGGCGAAGAACCTCCTCGTCGGTGAACAGTCGGTCCGAGGACACCTCCGGGGGATCCTCCTCCGGGCCTCTGTTGGGCGCGCCACCGACCAGCCTATCGAGGACACCGAGCCCAGCGCGCAGGGCCCGCGCGATCTCGGCCGTGAGCCCGCAGAGGGCCTGCGGGTCAAGGTCCTCGCCCCTCGCGTGCTGGAGCGTCGCGTCGCAGAGTGTCCTCAGCGAATCAAGTCCCCCTGCCTTCTTGGACGGCGTCGAGCCGAACCGCGCGGCGAGCGAGGCCTCCACATCGCTGCGGCGATCCTCCGGGACGCCGTCGATGGCCGCGAGGGCCGCCCCGAGTGCCTCGACGGCGCGCGGACCGCTCAGCGCGTCGAAAGCTGCTACGGCGCGGACGGCCGCACCTGTGCCGGTGGCGCCTCCCGGAACGAACCCGAGCAGTGGGGCGGCGTGGATCTCTGATTGCTCTCGCGCGAGTTTGGCGTAGTCGGCGAGGTCCTGGATGCTCGCGTCGAGGACTCTGGCACGCACGACCCGAGCTGCGCTCTCAGCGAGCGCCTTGAGCTCGGGCAAATTCTCTTGATCGGCGAACGCCTGCGCGACGTCGGCGCTAGTAAGTTCGAGCAGTCCCGCGAGGCCGGCCTCACCGGGCGTGGAGTCACTGTTGAAGTACAACAGCCGCGGCGCCTCCACCTGCGCAGGGTGTGGAAGGTTGCGGACGCGTGTCGCTTCAGCGGCGGCCTCGTCGCACGGGAGAACCGTGATCATTCCCGTCGGCGGGTGGGTCGGCCTCGCCGAGGAGCCGATAACGACGTGCGTCGTCGCGAGGCGCGCGTTGCCCCGGACCACATCCTCGAGCGCTTGGACGCACGCGTCAAGCTGTTCCTCGGTCGGCAGCGCGTGTGACCTGAGGCCGATCGCCTGCGGTGGGAGTCGGCCAATGGCTCGTGAGACCGCAGCCGCGACAACCTGGCGAATCACGACGCACCCCCATCGACGATGACAACGTTGTCGGACTCCTGGCGGGCCAGCCCCAGCGCCACGATGTGCTCGCGGTTAGCCGCGCCGACGCGTCGCAGAGAGTCCGCCGCGCTGCCGATCCTCAGTCGCGCGGCGGTTCGGTGTTCGTTAGGGCCGCCGATCGCGAACCCGATGCCCTCTGCGCGCTGGGCGAGTTCGCGCCACGACAGTTCGTCACCTGGCCGCAGCAGGCAGCGGATTAGGGTGACGAGCTGACGAGGTCCAGGGCGGAAGTAGCGCTTCGCCCCGCCCCTGCTGTCCAGGGGGTACAACCACCCTCCGGCCGCGCCGAGGTTCATCGCGTGTAAGCCAGGACGATACTCGTTATTCCGCTTGCCCGACTCGTTCCTCTTGCCACCTAGGAGCCCGATCCGATTTACGTGATCAACTCCGACGGGGGCGAAGCTCGTAGTTCCATTCCCCGTGGAAGGCATGTGGATGCAACGCGAGGGAACCCATCTCGGCTTTCGTGACGGGAACTCCGGTTGGGTACTTCCGTT
>DASXVK010000185.1:0-13921 GCA_036504295.1 Polyangia bacterium | reverse complement strand
GCCGGTGCGCCGCAGCTCACGGCGCAACCGCTCCGCCACGTCCGCTTCGAGCGTCAGCGTGGTGCGCACCTCAACATCTTGATGCCGCGGAAACATGATGTCAAGATGCCCAGGGGTGGTCGGGCGCGCGGCGCGGCGCGGGCCTGCCGCGCCGCCTCCTATCGCGTGGCCTGTCGACGGAACTTTCGGCGCGGCCATCCGTCTGACAGCCCTATAATCGGCTCACCTGCCTGGAGGGGTCCTCACGATGCGCTCCCATCGCACGCTCGCGCTCGCATTCGGGGTCACGGTCACGCTGGCGGGGCTCGGCCTCGGCCTGACGACGCGCGCCGTCGTCAAGGAGCCGCCGGTGCGCGACTCCCGCCTCTTCCGCGTCGACCACAAGGCGCACCGCATCGTGGGCCCGGCCACGCACGTGCCGCGCTACCTCGGGCTGAAGCTGGTCTCGGTCACGATGGACCAGCCGCAGTACTGGGCGAACGAGAAGGTCCGGGTGAAGGTGGTCATGCCCGGCCAGCCGAAGGCGCACGTGACGCTCGCGTACCAGAAGCGCGACGCGGCGCCGCGCGAGGTCGGGCCCCGGCAGCTCGACGAGAACGGCGTGGCGGTCGTCGAGATCATGGACGGCGCCGCGCGGCGGCTCGAGCTCGGCGAGTACCGCGTGGACGTGAAGACGACCTCGGACACGAAGACGGCGGGCAGCGCCACCTACGCGGTCGTCGAGGGCAGCCTCGGGTCGATCGCGCTCGCCTACGAGTTCAAGCAGGTGACGAGCGCGGAGGAGCTCGACAAGGTGCGGGGCGGCTGGTTCCTCGGCAACCCGGGCCGCGCCGGGCAGCGCTGGGGCAACGGCCTCTCCTTCAAGAACGAGCTCCGCTGGAACAACCGCCCCTACGAGGGCCCGCTCACGATCGCGAGCCGCTGCATGCTGCCGGGCTGCAACGGCGTCGACGCCGGGCCGCGCCTCAAGCTCGAGGTCAAGAAGGGCGTCATCGCCGGCACCATGAGCATCGGCGGCCACTCCGGGCCGTTCCAGATCGAGCTCATCACGCCGAAGGGGAGCCTGCGCCACCAGTTCGAGGGCTCCAGCCACGTCGAGCGCGACATGGTGCCGATCGCGAAGGGCGTCGGCGTCCTGCACCGCGCCGGCCTGGCGCCGTACGGCGGCACGAAGCAGGTGCCCGGGCGGCAGATCTTCATCGAGAGCAAGCCCGCGCCCGCCGGCGACGCCTTCGCCGTCACCTCGGCCGTCGCCGAGGGGGGGAACATCACGATCCGGGTGGAGAAGGCCGTGACCGGCGCCGCGGTCCACGTCTGGGCGCCGCTCAAGGACGGGACCTTCGAGCAGCGCGCCGTGCCGACCGGCGCGAAGCTCGCCGCCGGCCAGGTGGTGAAGGTGCCCGTCGCGCAGCCGTTCGGCCTCGTGACCGTCGGCGGCTTCGCCGGCGGCAAGCTCGTCGAGGGCTACGTCGTCGCGTTCCCGCCGGCCGAGCTCAAGGTCACCGTCGAGGCGCCGCGCGAGGGCGCGCCGCAGCGCACCATCCCGGTCGTCGTCGCCGTCGTCGGCGAGGGCGGTCGGCCGGCGCGCGTGTCCGGCATCCTCGAGGCGTTCGACAACCGCGTCGCGTCGCGCAGCCCGGCCTCGCCGCTGGCCTCGGCCATCGGCGACTCCGTGCGCAACGTCTCCAACTCGCTGTCGGCGTGGGTGGATCCGATCGAGGCGGCGAAGGAGCAGGAGCGGGCCGAGCGCCAGGAGCGGGTCCGCATCGCGCGGGAGAAGCGCGAGGAGCAGAAGAACCGGCCGCGGCGGGCGGCGCGCCCGGACGCGGTAGCCCAGTACCAGGATGGGCCGCTGGCGCCGCCGGCGCCGCCGTCGCCGAGCGCGGTCGGCCTCGGCGGCCCCGGCCGGGGCGGCGGCTACGGCTACGCCTTGAAGCGGGCCCAGGTCATGGTCGCCGGCCGCCCCATGGGGCAGAGGGCTCCGGCCGGCGCCATGGGCACGCCGGACGACGAGAGCGAGGAGGGCGAGGTCCTGCGCGAGGGCGAGCAGAAGGTCGTCTTCTGCGAGCGCGTGCAGACGGACGCCAGCGGCCGCGCCGTGGTCCAGGTCAAGCTCCCGCCGCAGACCGGGCGGACGACCTTCCGCTTCGTCGCGTTCCGGGGCTTCGATCACGCGACCGCCCAGGCGCAGGTCGACGTCACCAAGCGCGCCTACGTCGAGGCGCGGCTGCCGCAGAGCTTCGTGCCCGGCACGCGCCTCGACCTGCGCGTCATGGCGGTCAACACCGGCACCGAGCCGCTCACGCTCCAGATCTCCGGCGCCGGCATCGCCGGCACGCAGACCGCGCGCGTCGCGCCGGGCCAGCGGGACCTCACGTTCACGTGGCAGGCCGTGAGCGAGGGGCAGGTGAGCGTGCTGCTCGCCGACGCGCGCGGCAAGGTCGTCGACCGGCGCGAGATGAAGGTGCGCGACATCGTGAACCAGCCCGTCACCTACTCGCGCCTCGAGCTTGCCGGCGACGCGCCGGTGCGGCTCGCGGCGGGCGAGAGCGCGGTCGTCTACCAGGGCCCCGGCCACCTGCTCAAGGGCATGGTGCTGAACGTCGTCACCACGATGTACTCCTGGTTCGGCCACGCCGAGGCGCTCTCGGCGCAGGTGGCCGTGCGGGCCACGGTGCTCGCCGCGATCAGCCGCGGCCTCGTCGCCGACGACGGCCTGGAGCAGACGCTGCGCGTCGACCTCGACAAGGCCGTGCGCGACCTCGCGGAGCGGTTCTGGGATCGCGCGAGCGGGCTGATGCGGCCCTTCCCCGGCCTCGATCCGAACCCGCTGTGGACCGCGTGGGCGAGCCGCAACCTGCACGCCGCGGTGCGGGCGCTCAAGGCCGAGCCGCGGCTCGCGGCCAAGCTGGGCGACGCGATCAGGAGCGCCGACACGATGGCGCGCGGCATGGACGCGGCGCTCAAGGGCCGCGGCCTGAAGCCGGCGGAGCTCGGCCTGTACGACCCGAGCCAGGACGGCCAGGCCGTCATCCCCGTCGAGATCGACGGGCAGGTCGTGTACCGCGTGGTGACCGACGACGCCGTGCAGCGCTTCGCGCTCGAGCGGCTCGCCCCGCTGCTCGACCCCGACCAGAAGGACGCGGAGCTCGCGTTCGGCCGCGCCTACGACACCTTCCGGTTCCTGCGCGCCTTCAAGCGCACCGGCTCGCTGCAGTACCAGATGGAGATCGCGAAGGCGCTGTGGCTGGCGGGCCCGAAGGGGCGGGCGCAGTTCCAGCGCGTCTTCCGCGTCGTCGCGAAGGGCATGATCGCGGCGCAGGAGCCGGGCCTCATCCAGGGGCCGGCGCTCCTCGGCGGCGTGTACTCGACGCCCATGGCGGTCGTGCGCTTCTTCGAGCTGATGCTGCTGATGGGCCCCGGCCAGGCCGCGGCCCAGCCCGTCGTCGTCAGCGGCGCGCACGGCGCGCGCCAGGTGGCGTTCGGCGACCGCGTGGACGCCCGCGAGCGGCTCACGCTCAAGGCCGGCGCCGGCGCCGTGGTGCGCATCGACCGCGGCGGCCGCATCTCGCTGCTCGAGGGCGGCGGCGTGCCCTTCGCGGCGGCGCACATCACGCACCGCGACCTCGTCGTGAGCCAGGAGGCGGCGCTCACGATCCAGCTCGACGCCGCGCGCGATCCGCTCGAGTACTACGCGATCATCGCGGTGCCGACGACGACCGCGGTGAAGCAGACCGAGGACATCCTCTCCGACTACAAGGGCCAGCTCCTCTACGGCCAGCAGTCGATGGGCGGCGCGAAGATGCAGGTCCTCGCGGTCCCCTTCCGCGGCTCCCGCACGATGCGGCTCCTCCTCGAGGGCGTCTACCCCGGCGTCTCCGACGGCCTCGTCGCCATCCGCCACATGAGCAACCCCGCCGAGCTCTGCCACGTCCGCGTCCAGGGCGTCAGCGTCCGCGAGGCGGGGGCCCGGCCGGCGGGCGTGATCGCGAAGTAGGGGCTGGGCCCTGGGGAATTGAACAGGGAGACGGGGGGACGGGGAGTAGGACTGGGTTTGGCTGCCGTCACCGCGCGGCAGTGTGCTCGAGCGCCGTTCTCGCGCGGCCAGCGCGACCCAACCCAATCAGACTCCCCGCCTCCCCGTCTCCCTGTTGATCCCGTGTGCGCCCGAGGCGCGTTGTCTCCGCTCGCCCCCGCAGCTACACTGCCCTCCATGCTCAGGTGGTGCCTCGTGGTCGCGCTCACCGTCGGGCTCGCCGGGACGGCGAGCGGGAAGCCGCGCCCCGCCAAGGCGGCGCGGCCCGCGAAGGTGGCGGAGGAGCCGCCGGCCACCCACCGCATCGTCGGCGGCGGCTGCGACCTGCTGCCGCGGCCGGGCGCGAAGGCCATCGGCGAGCTGGCCCTGGGCACTCCGGTCCGGCTGCTGCGGAAGGACGGCGCCGAGTGGGCGCGCGTCGAGACGCGCGGGTCGGTGCGCATGACCGGGGTCGTCCGCCAGCTCGCGCTCGGCCTGCGAGTCACGGCCGAGACGGAGCTCAAGCCGCAGGGCGAGGCGCGCACCGTGAAGCTGCTGCCCGGCGCCGACGTGCGGGTCATCGCGGCGCGCGGTGCCGCGCTCCTCGTCGAGACCGTCGGCGTCGTCACGAAGGGGCTCGTGCCGCGGGCCGCGCTCGCCGTGAACGGCCCCGACTTCGTCTTCCCCGAGCCGGGCGGACCGGTCTTCCAGCTCAAGCGCCCCGTCGAGCTCGTCGACGCCCTGGCGCCGGGCCGGCCGCTCGCGCGCCTGCACGCGGCCGAGGAGGTCGTCGGTCTGCTCGAGGACGGGCAGCGCGCGCGGGTGCGCACCTACGGCCCGATCGTGATCGAGGGGCTCGTGCCGCGCGACGCGCTCTCGGGCCGCGAGCGCCGCGAGGTCACGCTGCCCGGCGGCGGGCCCGCCACGTGGGAGATCGCGATGGACGCCGACCTCCTCGACACCCCGAAGGGCAAGCCCGTCGGCCGCATCCGCGGCGGCACCCCGGTCGTCGTCGAGGTCGAGGAAGAGGGGCGCGAGCTCGCGCGGATCTTCACGACGGGCGACGTGCGCACCCGCGGTTACGTGCCGATGCGCGCGCTGACGCGCCTCGCGCCCGTCGAGGAGCTGCTGAAGAGGTAGGCAGACGCGACCGCCGACTCGCGCGGCGCGGCGCGCGGTGGGGGGAGGCTCGTCCGGCTTTGCCGGACGAGGGGGGACGGGCACGTCCCCCCCTGATCGGCGGGCGCGAGCTCGCGCGGATCTTCACGACGGGCGACGTCCGGACGCGCGGTTGCCGATGCGCGCGCTGACGCGCCTCGCGCCCGTCGAGGAGCTGCTGAAGAAGTAGGCGCACGCGCGCGCACGCCTGCCGGCGTCGCGCGCGTGGGGTCGGGAAGAGTCGAGGTGGAGGCGGGCCGGGTGGGCCCTACTCGTTGGCGCCGCGCTCGTCTTCTTCGCCCGGCAGCTCGTTGACGGCCGGGTACTTCATGATGTCTTTGCGGGCGATCTTCCACGCCTTCTGGACGATCCAGGAGAGCGAGCGGTCCTGCCGCGCGGCCTCCTCCTGGATCTCCTTCAGCATGTCCTCGGGGAAGTACAGGCTCTGCTTTCTCTTGTCCGAGCCGGCCATGGCGTCTCCGTTGGAGAGGGCGTCGTCAGATGTAAGGTACTGTATTCCGTGGGCTACCGATCTGTCAAACGTTTCCGCTCAAGGTGCAAGCCAGATCGGGGCGGAGACGAGGTACTGCCCGTCCGTCTGCGTCGCGCGCGCGACGACGTACGTCGCGGCCGTCGCCGCGACGGTGAAGGCGGCCGTGCACGTCGTGCCGCTGCACGCCTGCGACCCGAGCGCCGACCTGGCGGGGCCGAAGAGCTCGATGGTGGTGAAATCGTCGCCCGCGTCGGGATCGGTCGCCTCGACCGTGATCGCCATCGACGCCGGCGCGTGCGTCAGGATCGATCCCATCCAGCAGGTGCCGGCCAGCATCTTGCTGGTCGCGTTCTTGTCGCTCGTCGCGAACGTGCGCCGGTTGGCCATGGCGTCGTAGAGGCCGTCGCGGCTGAGGGCGCTCATCCAGCCGCGTCGTCCGGGGGCGCCGCGTCGACGGGGGCCGCCGGGCCGTCGGGCGTGGTCGAGGTCGTGCTGGAGCCGCAGCCGAGAGCCACGAGCGCGAGGCAGAGGAGGACACGCATGAGGACGCTCCTGCCGGCGATACTGGCCGCAGGATACCACGCCGGAGCCGCGCCGCGTCGGGGCGTTGCCGCGGGGCGTCGCCGCGTGCTATGAAGGATCATGCCCAGCGGCGCTCGCCCCGACGGGCGCATGACGCGCGCGGCGAAGCAGCGGCAGGACCGGCGTGAGCAGGTGCTTGCCTGCGCGCAGCGCGTCTTCAGCGAGAAGGGCTACCACAACGCCAACATCGCGGACATCATCGCGGAGGCGGGCGTCGCGCGGGGCACCTTCTACCTCTACTTCGAGAGCAAGCGGGCGATCTTCGACGAGCTGCTCGACCGGCTGCTGGCCTTCATCGCCGGCTCGGTGCGCCGGATCGACGTCAGCCCCGAGGCGCCCGCGCCGCGCGAGCAGATGCTCGCGAACGTGCGCAGCGTCCTCGCCACGCTGCAGACGCATCGCCAGCTCACGCGCATCCTCTTCAACACGGCCATCGGCATCGACGCGGACTTCGACCGCAAGCTGGGCGAGCTCTACGGCCGGCTGCGGGAGATGATCAGAGGCGCCCTGACGCTCGGGACCGAGATGGGGCTCGTGCGTCCGTGCGACCCGAACGTGGTGTCGCTGTGCGTCCTGGGCTCGGTCAAAGAGGTGGTCGAGCACCTCCTGGTCCGCGGTGACGGGCGCGGGCTCGACCGGGAGCGCGTCAGCCGGGAGATCCTCGAGTTCAACCTGAAGGGATTGTTCCGCTGAGCCTGTTGGAACGCTGCCGGCCGTAACGTTCGCCGCAATAACCCGACCATACTTGACGTTTTTTGGTCGGCTCGGTACTCTAACCGTTTACATTTTCACGAGGTGAGAAGGAGGAATCCAATGGAGAACACCTCGCTCAAGAAGAAGGATCTCAAGCGTTTTCGTGAGGTCCTATTGGGCAAGAAGGCGGAGCTCCTGCGGAACGCGCAGAAGACCCTGACCGAGGACATGGCGCTGGACGCCGACGACCTGCCGGACGAGATGGATCTGGCGTCGAGCGAGTACCTCCAGTCGTTCACGTTCCGGTTGCGGGGACGCGAGAAGACGTTCCTCAAGAAGATCGACCACGCTCTCAAGAAGATCGACGACGGCAACTTCGGCGTGTGCGAGGAGTGCGAGGAGCCGATTTCGCTCAAGCGCCTCGAGGCGCGGCCTGAGACCACCCTGTGCATCCGGTGCAAGGAGGATCAGGAGCGCATCGAGAAGGCGTACGGCTAGCTCTTTTCACGCCGGGTGCCCGTTCGGGCGCCCGGCGCTTTTCCCCGAGAGACCCACCTGGCGTCAGACGGCGGCGGACTCGCCGCCGGGCTTGAACGCATGCCCGGCGTGCTCCCGGAGGCGCCCCACCGCGTCGGCGTCGCCGAGGACGACGAGCGACATCCCGTTCGTCAGCACCTGCTGCGGGCCGGGGTTGTAGAGGAACGGCCCGCCGGGCGCGGTGCGCACCGCGACGACGAGCAGGTTCGCCATCTCCCGGATGCGCGCCTCGCTGAGCGGCTTGCCGATCAGGACCGAGTCCGGCGGCAGGTTGACCTCCTCGACCCGCAGGTTCTTGTCCTTGTCGCGCAGCATGAGATCGAGGAACTCGGTCACGTTCGGCCGGATCATCTCCGACACCATCCGGATGCCGCCGATGTAGGCCGGCGTCACCACCGTGTCGGCGCCCGCGCGGCGCAGCTTCTCGCTCGTGTGGATGTCCACGGCCTTCGCGACGATCTTCAGGGTCGGGTTCAGCTTGCGCGCCAGCTCGCGCGCCGAGATGACGACGAAGAGGTTGTCCTTGTCCGACGAGAGCGCGGTGATGAGGCCGCGGGCGCGCTCGACGCCGGCCTTGAGCAGCACGTCGTCGTCGGTGGCGTCGCCCAGGATGCAGGGCACGGTGTTCGCCCGCGGCAGGTCGTGGATGCGCTCGATGCGCTCCGATGACGCGTCGATGCACACGATCCGCCACTTCGTCGCGATGAGCTCCTCGACGATGTGGAAGCCGCTCGTGCCGATGCCGCAGACGATGATGTGGTCCTTCACCTTCGAGATCTGCTGCTCCATCTTCCGCCTCTTCCGGTACTGCTGGAACTCGCCCTCGACGAAGAACGTGGTCAGCGTCGACGCGAAATAGACCGCGACGCCCAGGCCCCCGAAGATGATGACCACGATCACGAGGCGGCCGAAGGGCACCTTCGACACCTCGATCACCTCGCCGTACCCGACGGTGGTGACGCTGATCGCCGTCATGTAGGCGCAGTCGCCGAGCGGCCACTGCTTCTCGGGCGGCAGGTACGCGCGGCCGAGCGCCCAGAGGCCGAACGTCCCCCCGGCGAAGACCAGGAGGAGCATGAACCCGGCGATCAGCATGCGCTGTCGCAGGACGTTCGTGTCCTGGTTCATGATGATCATGGGAGGGGAGCTATTGTCGTCCGAGGCGGGGAGGCAGTCAACGGCGAGCGCCGCGGGGTGCTACCAGCCGCAGGTCCGGCCCTTGTTCTGCTCGTGCAGATAGTCCTGCAGCGGCTTGAAGTAGTCGATGATCGCGGTGGCGTCGATCGACGTCTCGCCGGTGAGCGCCTTGAGGGCCTCGGGCCAGGGGCGGCTCTGGCCCATCGCCATCATCGCGGCGAGGCGCCGCCCCGCCTCCTGGCTGCCGTAGATCGAGCAGCGGTGCAGCGGCCCGGTCTGCCCGGCGGCCCGGCACAAGGCGCGGTGGAACTGGAACTGCAGGATGGTCGCGAGGAAGTACCGGGCGTAGGGCACGTTCGCCGGCACGTGGTACTTCGCGCCGGGATCGAAGTCCGCCTCGGAGCGGGCCGTCGGCGGCGCCACGCCCTGCAGGTCGCGGCGCAGCCGCCACCAGGCCGCGTTGTAGTCGGCCGGCGCGGTCTTGCCCGAGAAGACGTCCCAGCGCCACTTGTCGACCAGCATGCCAAACGGGAGGAACGCGATCTTCTCGAGCGCTCGCTGCATCAGCTCGTTGAGCTCGGCGTCGGGGCTCGGCTTCGCGTGCGCCGCGTCGATGAGGCCGACGCGCGCGAGGTAGGCGGGCGTGATCGAGAGCGCGATGGTGTCGCCGAGGGCCTCGTGGAAGCCGTCGTTCGCGCTGTCGCGGAACAGGATCGGCTGGTTTCGATAGTACACCTGGTAGTAGTTGTGCCCGAGCTCGTGGTGGACCGTCGTGAAGTCCTCGCCCGTGATGTCGATGCACATCTTGATGCGCAGATCCTGGTCGAAGTCGACGTCCCACGCCGACGCGTGGCACACGACGTCGCGGTCGCGGGGCCGCGTGAACATCGAGCGCTGCCAGAAGCTCTGCGGCAGCGGGGCGAGGCCGAGGCTCACGAAGAAGGCCTCGGCGTACTTCACCATGCCGATCGGATCGACCTTCTTCGCGCGCAGCCGCGCGGTGACGTCGATCGACGACGCGCCGCGCTTCGGGATCAGCAGATCGTCGATGTTGTTCCACTCCTGCGCCCACATGTTGCCGAGGAGGTGCGCCGGGATCGGGCCGTCCGGCACCCGGCTCTGGCCGTAGCGCTCGCGCAGCTTGGCGCGCGTGTAGCAGTGCAGCTCGCGGTAGAAGGGCTGCAGCTGGGCGTAGAGCCGGTCGACGAGCGCCTGGAGCTCCGCCGGCTTCATGTCGTAGCGCGACTGCCACTGCTCGCCCAGATCGTGGTAGCCGAGGGTGCGGGCGCCCTTGTTCGCGAGCTCGACGTAGCGCGTGTAGTCGGCGCGCAGACCGGCCCCGACCTGGTGCCAGCCCTGCCACAGATCGGCGAGCTCCTCGGGATCGCGGCTCTTCGCCATGATCTGGCCGATCTCGTCGAGCGTGAGGCACTTGCCCTTGAGGCGCGGCGGGCAGTACTTGCCCTTGCCGTAGGCGCCCTCCAGCCGCTGCGTGATGGTGGCCAGCTCGGTCCGCTCGGCGGCCGCGGGCGGGGCCGGCAGCTCGATGCTGAGCTTCAGGAGGCGGAGCTTGCGCGCGACGTCGGCCGGGAGATCGGGGCCGGTGAAGCGCGTCGCCTCCTGGGCGCGCCGCGCGCTCGCGACCATGACCGCCTCGGCGGCCTGGGCGGCGAGCGCCTCGGTGTCGTCGGTGATGTAGGTGGCGCGGACCCACGTCGCGCGCTGCTGCGCGATCCAGAGGGTGGCGAGCTCCTGCTCGACGGCGCGCACGAACGCGACGGCGGCGTCGCGCGAGGGCGGGGCGGCGGCGGCGGGCGCGGGGGCGGGGGCGGGCGCCTGCTGCACCGGGGCGGAGCAGGCGGCGAGGGCGAGGACGGCGACGGCGGTGAGGCGGCGCATGGGGAACCTCGGTCGAAAGCGACCGCGGCAGCGTACGCGCGCGCGGGCGGCGCGGCAAGGCGACGAGCGGGGAAGAGGCTGGGCGGGGCTACGCCCCGACGTCCCCGCGCAGCTCCTCCAGGTCCACGAGCTGCCGGATCGCGCGCAGCGTCAGGCCCGCCCGATCGAGATCCCGCAGCTCCAGCCACGCGGCGCGCAGCTCGCGGGCGACGGGCTCGGCGAGCGTGCGGAGCCAGCCGTCGATGCGCAGGTCGACGAACTCGCGCTTCTCGTCGATGCTCATCTCGCGCGCGAGCAGCAGGCGGGGGGCGTCGTCCGTGTCCACGAACGTCTGCAGCAGCCCCCAGCGGCTCATCGGCCGCTCCGTGCAGATCGCCGAGAAGGCGGCCGAGCCGGTGTCGCGGATGAGCTCGGACTGCCGTGTCCGCAGGCTCTCGTGCTCCTTGGGCTCGTCCCAGCTGTCGGACTCCTCGGCGATGTAGCGCAGGTACAGCATCGCGAAGAGGCAGGTCGGGATCACGAGCTCCGTCCGCGGCGCGATGTTGACCCAGAGCGCCGCCGCCGCGCGGAGGCAGTGCCGCTCGGTGCTCTCGGCGAAGCTCTTGCCGAACACGAGCGCGACCGCCTCGCGGATGAAGCACGGCAGGTCGCTCGCGACGATCTCGCGGTAGCCGGGCGCGTGGCGGTCGAGCAGGACGGCGGCGCGCTTGTCCAGGATCCCGAGGTCGCTCGTGACGGGCGGGAGGCCGAGGCTGGTGCAGATCAGGTTGAAGACGATGGCGCGCGGCAGCGTCACGCCCTCGGGCCAGGCGTCGCGCAGGTCGCGGTTGTTGGGCAGCGTGACGCCGCCGCCCCACTCCTCGGGGTAGGTGGGGATGTGGCGTCCGTAGCTGGTCGAGCCGGTGGCGCGGATGCGCACGCGCGTCTGCGGCACGAGGCCGCCGGCGGGCGCGATGAGGGGCGCGACGCGCAGGAGGTTCGCGGTGTGCGCCCGGACGCCCTCCTGCAGCAGCCGCTCGAGGCCGTCGTGGTCCGCCGGCTGGAGCGTGAACGGCCCCCTGAGGGCGACCGCCGCGGCCGCGCGGCCGAGCTCCTCGCCCAGCCGCAGCGCCCCGGCCGGGTCGTCGGCGCGGATGCCCTGGAGCGTGAGGCCGTCGGCCCGCGCGAGGTGCTGGATGACCCCCGGGCGGCTCAGGTCGAGCCCGCCGCGGAAGCCCGCGCGGCCGGCCCCGATGAGGAAGACGACGCGCGGCGCCGGCTCACCGAGCTCCGCGGCGCGCCGGGCGAGCCGGCGCTCCGCCTCGCGGCGGCTGGCCAGCGCCAGGGTGTAGCCGACGTCGGCCGCGATCTTGCCGCTCTGCTCCGCCGTGTCCGACATCGCCACGAAGACCCGCAGCACGGGCTCGGTCCCGTCGAAGCGCGTCGCGAAGCTCGCGGTGGATGGGAGCATCGCGTCGGCGCGGTGGTGGCCGAGCGCGGCGTAGAACTCCTCGAGGAGCTCGGGGAGGTGGGCGAGGGCGCCGACGTTCTCCACGAGCGGCACGAGCCGGACGCGCGCCACCCGGGCGAGGAGCCCGGCGCGGCGCGCGGCCGGCACCTGCGCGCACAGGTACCGGTCGACCCGGTCGGGCGGGCCGTCGAAGAGGGCGGCGGCGGCCTGGCGGTACAGGGCGCCGACCTTCACGAGCGCGCCGAGGTCGAAGCGCGAGTTCACCTGCGGGACGGTGATCTCGTAGACGGCGTTCTGCTTGGGCTCGAGGCCGAGCCGCTCGCCGGCGAGCAGGAAGAGGAGGTTCGTGCGGGCGACCATCGCCAGGAGGCGGGCGATCTTCTCCTCGTCGGGCTCGACCCAGGGGTTCGGGGCGCGGAACAGCAGGTGCCGATCCTCGCCCGGGATCACGCCCAGGCGGAGCAGCGCGAGCATCACCTTCTCGGGCACGTCGAGCCAGTCGGGGCTGATGTTGCGCCCCTCGTAGTCGAGCAGCTCCTCGGTGCACGGGCCCGTGAGGTCGGCGAGGGCCTCCTCGAACTCCTCGCGGGCGTTGAAGTAGGGCGTCCACTCGAGGTGGGTGAGCGCCCGGTGGGCGTGCGCGGCGCCGACCCCCGCGTCCTGCTCGGCGCGGGCGAGCTGGGCGCGGCGGTGCGCGCTCGAGTCCGGGTGCTTGGTGCCCGTCAGCCGCAGCGGGGCGACGGGCGGCCGCATGAGGAAGCGCCGCCGCGCCGCCGCGAAGGACTCGGGCTCGAGCGCGTCGAAGGCGTCGTAGCCCGCCTCGGTGCAGGCGCTGCCCCAGACGGCCGTCGCCGGGGTCGCGGGCCGGGGCCGCGGCGCCTCGCCGGTGCCGGCGCGACCGAGCTGCTCGATCCGCTGGCGGACGCGCGCCACGAAGACGGCCAGCTCGGCGGTGTCCTTCGAGCCGTACGAGAGGCGCTGCCAGGTGCCGTAGCGCTCGCGGTCGGCGCCGGCGAAGGCCGCGAACGGGATGCCCCCGACCTCCGCCGACAGGAGCAGGTCGAAGACGTCCTCCGAGTTGCGGACCACGGCCCGCTCGCGCACGCCGTTGCGGAGGCGCTCGAACTTCTCGCCGACGAGGCCCGGGAACGCGAGCGGCGCGTAGAACGTGCCGCCGAAGTCGGTGCGCGTGACGCCGAGCGGGGCGAGCGCGTCGGCCGCCTGGACCATGAAGTCGCGCCGCTCGCGCATGTAGGGCGAGGGCCGCCGCAGGGCCGCGAGCGGGCTCTGCAGCGCGGCCACCGCCCAGTCCTGGGCGAGCGTCGAGGGGGTGGCCACGAGCCAGGCGGAGAGGTTGGCGATGACGTCGCGCGCGCGTACCGTGCCCGCCTGGATCTCGTCCGGCAGGACGATCCAGCAGGCGCGCGCCCCGGTCGACGCGCCGAACATATCCATCTTCGAGAGGCCGGAGAGGGTCACCACCCAGCGCCGCCACGCGGGGTTCGCGAACGCGGGGTTGACGAACGCGTCCACGTAGTCGAGCCGCTGGTACACCGAGTCGTAGAGCACGTAGACGCGGCGCTCGGCGCAGACGCGCACGAGCTCCTCGACCAGGGCGCGCGGGTACACGGTCCCGGTCGGGTTGTGCGGGTTGTTGATGATGACCGACGAGATCGGCTGCGTCGCCAGCAGCCGGTCCAGCTCCTCCGGGTCGGGGAGGAAGGCGGGCGCCGTCGTGGGCAGCTCCACCAGGCGCTTGCGCGCCCGCTCCACGAACCAGTCGTACTCCCAGCTCGGGCGGGGCACGACCACGCCGGAGCCGTCCGCGCCGAGGACCTCGAGCACCATCACCAGCCCGGCGCGGGTGCCGGGCGTGAAGATCACCTCGTCCGGGTGGAAGCGGACCGAGCTCGACGGGTAGTCGATCAGGCCGTCGCGGTTGAAGAACTCGGCGACC
>DASXVK010000184.1:0-34502 GCA_036504295.1 Polyangia bacterium | reverse complement strand
GCCTGGCGCCCGCCGACCGGCCGCTCGCGTTCCCGGCGGGCAACTTCCTCTACCGCGCGAACCGCGAGCGCACGACCGCGCTCGCGGACCGGCTGCGGCCGCAGCTCGAGCGGGGCGCCGCGAGCAGCGCCGAGCTCACGGGCTTCCTCGACGCGCTCGAGCAGGGCGAGGGGTGGCACGACGCCGACAAGCTCGCGTTCCGGGAGGTCGTCGGCGACCTGGCTGATCGCGCCGCCGAGAGCGGCGCGCCGGCGGCGCTGCGCGACCGGCTGCGCGCCGACAGCGCGGCGCTCGATCAGATCCAGCGCCTGTACGACCGCGAGATGGAGCGCGTCTTCGCTCAGTTCCAGACGCGCGGCCTGCCGCTCCGCCGGGAGTCGTGGGACCGCTACGTCGGGTTCCTGCGCACGCAGCACAGCGCCCGCGCCGTCATGGACGAGGTGCGCCCGCACGTCGCGCCGCTCGTCGCGCCGCTCCCGTCCCGCAAGGTGTTGACCGGCGCCACGCTGCCGCCGAAGACGCTCGTCCTCACGTTCGACGACGGACCGCACCGCCGGCACACGGCCAGCGTCCTCAAGACGCTCGCCCTCTACGGCGTGAAGTCCGTCTTCTTCCAGGTCGGGCGCAGCGTCGCCGGCGCCGCCGCGCAGGAGCGGGAGCTGACCGCCGCCGGCCATCTCCTCGGCAACCACACCTACTCGCATCCGAACCTGCCGAAGCTCGACCTCGAGCGGCTCCGTCCCGAGCTGGACCGCACCGCCGCGGCGCTCCGGGAGGTGAGCCGGGCGACGGTGTCACTGTTCCGGCCACCCTACGGCGCGCTCGACGAGCGCGTCCGCTCGGAGGTCGACGCGCGGCAGATGCGCGTCATGCTCTGGAACATCGACTCGCAGGACTGGGCCGACCCGGTGCCGCGCTCCATCGCGAACCGCGTCATCGCGCAGGCGCGCGCGCGCGGCCGCGGCGTCGTGCTGTTCCACGACATCCACGCGCGCACCGTCGAGGCGCTCCCGCAGGTGCTCGAGACGCTCCAGGCCGAGGGCTTCCGCTTCGTGCTGTGGGACGGGGCGCAGATCCTGGACCGCGGCGAGCCGCCGCCCGTCGCCGCCGCCCCCGCGGGCCCGGAGCGCGCCCTCTACGGCGAGAGCTTCGCGCTCGTCGTCGGCATCAACGACTACGCCAAGTGGCCGAAGCTGAGCCACGCGGTCCGCGACGCGCTCGCGGTGCGCGACGCGCTCGTCAACCGCTTCGGCTTCAAGCCGCAGAACGTGACGACGCTCCTCGACCAGGACGCGACCCGCGAGCGCATCCTCTCGGCGCTCGGCGACTCGCTCGCCGACCCGAAGCGCGTGAAGCGCAACGATCGCGTCTTCGTCTTCTTCGCCGGCCACGGCGCCACGCGCGAGCTGCCGAGCGGCCGCGCGCTCGGCTACATCGTGCCGGTCGAGGCCGACACCGAGAGCTACCAGGGCCAGGCGATCTCGATGACGAACTTCCAGGACGTGAGCGAGGCCATCCCCGCGAAGCACGTCTTCTTCGTCATGGACGCCTGCTACAGCGGCCTCGCCCTCACCCGCGGCAACGTCGGCCCGGCGAGCAATCCCGCCGCGTACCTGGCCGAGATCACGAAGCGGACCGCCCGCCAGATGCTCACCGCCGGCGGCGCCCGCGAGCTGGTCGCGGACCACGGCCCTGGCGGCCACTCGATCTTCACCTGGACGCTGCTCCAGGGCCTCGAGGGCAAGGCGGACCTCAACGGCGACGGCGTCATCACGGCGACGGAGCTGGCCGCCTATATCGTGCCGGTCGTGCCGTCGCTCTCGCGGCAGACGCCGGCGTTCGGCAACCTCGTCGGCGGCGAGGGCGGTGACTTCGTCCTCGCGCTGCGCCAGGAAGACGAGTCGCTGAGCGCCGTCTCGCGCCGCCTCGACGACGAGGGCGTGCGGCTGAGCGAGCAGCTCGCGGCGCTCCGGCGGCAGATCGCCGAGAAGCGCGCCCGCAACGACGCGCTCGCGGTCCAGGTCGCGGCCGCGCAGGGCGCGCTCGGCGTGGCGCCCGCCACCGCGCCCGCGCCGGCGGGGGCGGCGGCGCCCCGCGACGCGGCCCGCCGAGAGAGCGACCGGGGCCTCGCGCTCTTCCGCGAGCGCCGCTACCCCGAGGCGCTCGCCGCGCTCGAGGCCGCGTTCAAGCAGCAGCCGACCGCGCAGCTCGCGAACAACGTCGGCTACGTGCACTACTGCCTCGAGCACCACGCCCCGGCGCTCGAGTGGTACCGGAAGGCCCTCGCGCTCGACCCGAAGCGCGCGATCGCGTGGGCCAACAGCGGCGAGGCGCTGGAGAAGCTGAACCGCCCGGCGGAGGCGATCCAGGCCTACGGAAAGTTCATCGCGCTGGCGCCGAAGCACGCGAGCCTCGGCCGGTACCGTCAGCGGCTCGCGCAGCTCCAGGCCCAGCCGCCCCGTCCGTGACGGCCGGATTCCGGACGGCGGCCGGGATCCGGACGGCCGCCGCGCCCGCGGGCACGTGATCTCGCCCACTTCGGCGTGGCACAGGGCATGCTTTTCACGGCACCGACGACGACGGGCCCGAGCCCGCCTTGCCGCTGGAGAGTGAGGCTGCCATAGTGGAAAGCATGGTGCACATCGCCGATGACTCGCATGGCGAGTGCCTCCACCTCCCGCGCGGCGCGGTCCGGCTGCCCGTCGAGTTCCGGCCGCCGGACGGCTTCGATCCAGGCGATCTCGCGTCCTGGCCGCGGCTCGACGGTCGCCTGGAGTACGTCGAGGGGAGGATCCGCTACATGCCGCCGTGCGGGCGCGTGCAACAGGACGTGTGCTCCGATCTCATCCTCCTCCTCGGGAACTGGGCTCGCGGCCGCGACCGGTTTGCCGTCGGCAGCAACGAAGCCGGCATGCTGCTCGGGGGCGAGGTGCGGGCGGCCGATGGTGCCGTGTGGCTCCGTGCAGACGTGGGCCCCTCGCGGCACGAGCTCGCGCGGGTGGCTCCGCTGCTTGCGGTCGAGGTGGCGGGCCGCGACGAGGGCGAGGAGGACCTGCGCGAAAAAGCGCAGTGGTACCTCGGCGCCGGCGTCGCGATCGTCTGGCTCGTACTGCCGGACACGCGCGAGGTCCTCGTGGTCGACCCCGACCGCGAGACTCGGTACGGCGCCGGCGCGCGCCTGCCCGAGCACCCGGCGCTGCCGGGCCTCGCGCCGCTCGTCGCCGACTTCTTTGCCCAGCTCGACCGCGGCGGCTGACGCCGGCGCCGCGCGCCCTGCCCCTACCCGAGCGGCACGCTGCGCGTCATCGCGTGGTAGTCGAGCAGGTTCTGCAGCCGGTCCGAGCCGTACATCAGGGTCTCGATCGCGCCGCGGCAGCTCGTCCAGCACGAGCGGCACTCGTTGCGGCGGTGCGCCTCGAGCAGGCGGCGCTCGACCGTGCGCGCGTCGTCCGTGAGCAGGTTGCCGACCGGCTCGTCGAGGCGGTCGATGCACAGCGTGACGTTCCCCTGGCAGTCGACGTTGCACAGGTTGCGCCCCGCCCGGCACGGCCCGACGCCGCCCTCGCGCACGGCCTCGCCGAAGCGGCCGAGGTAGCCGCGGAGCTGCACGAAATCGGGGTAGCGGTCCTTGAGCGCGAGCAGCCGCGCGCCCAGCCCGGCGCTGCGGGCGCGCCGCTCCGCGCGGCCCCGGCCGTCGCTGTAGAGCGTGACGAGGTAGGTGACGCCGAGCTCGCGGCTGAGCGTGATGAGCCGCTCGATATCGTCGACGTTGTCGTCCATCACGACCGAGATCATGTGGACGCGCTGCCAGGGGTGGACGCGGCTCTCGGCGAGCACGCGCAGGGCCGCGAGCGCGCGGTCGTACGCCCCGGCGACCCCGCGCTGCGCGTCGTGGCGCGCGCGGTCCGCGTAGTCCACCGAGATGCTCACCTCGTAGATGCCGGCGCGGAAGAGGTCGCGCGCGACCGCCAGCGTCACGAACCAGCCGTTGCAGATCATCACCGGGAAGTGGTCGCGGGCGAGGATCTCGACGATGCGGACGAGCTCCGGGTGGAGCAGCGGCTCGCCGCCGCCGATGGAGACGATCTGCGGCCCGATCGCGGCGAGCTGGCGCCCGATCACCTCGACCTGCGCCGCCGTGAGCCGCGGCTTCCCGGTGAAGGGCGGCTTCCAGAAGTCGCAGATCTGGCACCGCATGTTGCACTGGTAGAGGAGCTGCAGGTTGGTGTGGACCAGCCGGCGCCCGAGGAAGGAGGCGGCGTAGCGCGCCTTCTTCGCGGCCTCGGCGAGCGTGCCCGCGAGCATGCTCCACTGTCGCCGAGGGCGGGGGCGGAGGTCAAGCCGCGGCGGCCGCCGCCATGATCGCATCCGCCGTCCGCAGCCCGTCGATCGCCGCGCTCACGATCCCGCCCGCGTACCCCGCCCCCTCGCCCACCGGGTAGAGCCCCGGGTGCGTGGGCGAGACGCGCGTCGCGCGGTCGCGCTCGATGCGCAGGGGCGAGCTCGTGCGCGTCTCGACGGCGACGAGGAGAGCGTCCGCCGAGAGAAAGCCGGGCAGGCGGCGCTCGAACTGCTTGAGCCCGACCTTGAGCGCGGCCGTGACGAAGGGCGGGAGCGCCGCCGCGAGGTCGGCCGAGGTGACGCCGGGCAGGTAGCTGCTCCGCGGCAGATCGGCGCTCACCCGGCCGGCGAGAAAATCTCGGGCCCGCTGCGCCGGGGCACGCTGGGCGCCGCCGCCGAGCCCGAAGGCGGCGCGTTCGAGCTGCCGCTGCAGCTCGACGCCGTCGAGCGGCCCGCCCGCGTGATCGGTGGGCCGGACCGTGACCACGAGCGCCGCGTTCGCGAGCGGCGAGTCGCGCCGGCTCATGCTCATGCCGTTGGTGCAGATGCCGTCGGGCTCGGTGGCCGCCGGCACGACCCATCCGCCGGGGCACATGCAGAACGAGTAGACGCCGCGGTCGCCGGCCTGCGCGCTCACCTCGTAGAAGGCGGCGGGCAGGCGCGGGTGGCGGGCCAGGCGGCCGTACTGGATCTCGTCGATGAGCGGCTGCGGGTGCTCGACGCGGACCCCGACGGCGAAGTCCTTGGCCGTGAGCGCGACGCCGCGGGCGGCGAGGGCCGCGTAGAGCGGTCGCGCGCTGTGGCCCGCGGCCAGCAGCACCGCGTCCGCCTCGAGGTCCGCCCCGGAGCGCAGCCGCACGCCGGTGACCCGGCCGCCGCGGACCGCGAGGTCCACGACCGGGTCGGCCCAGTGGTAGTCGCACCCGAGCGCGAGGAGCCGCGCCCGCAGGCCGAGGAGCACCTTGGGCAGGCGGTTCGACCCGATGTGCGGCCGGCTGTCGATGAGGATCTCGGCGTCGGCGCCGAAACGGACGAGGGTGCCCAGCACCGCGCGGACCGCCTCGCGGTCCTTCGTGCGCGTGTAGAGCTTGCCGTCGGAGAAGGTGCCCGCCCCGCCCTCGCCGAAGCAGTAGTTCGAGGTCGGGTCGAGGGCGCCGTCGTGGACCAGCCGGGCGATGTCGTGGCGCCGCGCCGGGACCTGCCGCCCGAGCTCGACGATGCTCACGCGCGCGCCGGCCTCGATGAGCCGTAGCGCGGCGAAGCTGCCGGCCGGGCCGCTGCCGACGATGACCACGCGCGCGCGCGTCGGCGGCGCCGGCGGCAGCGCCGGCAGCGTACCCGCCGGCGCCGGCCCCGGCCCGCACGCGACGACGTAGCGGAACCCGAGCGGCCACCCCTTGCGGGCGTCGAGCGAGCGGCGCAGCACCCGGGCGTGGCTCGTCGCCGGGTCGAGCCCGCAGACGCGCAAGGCCCGGGCCCCGACATCGCCGTCGACCTCGTCCGGCGAGAGGAAGATCTCGACCTCGCGCTCCGGGGCGGCCATCGCGCCGAATACTGACACGGCGCGCGCGCTGGTGCATAGGGCTTTACGCAGCCGTTCGCCGGCCGCCCGGCGGCCCGACGGAGCGGTGGCGCGCTGCGTAACGAGCTACGCACCCCACCCCCGCCCGACCCCGCAGTGTGCGTAGGCAGCTACGCGCGCCGCGCCCTCAACGCACCGGAATCACACCCGCACCCACATGGCATGGAAGCTGCTTCGCTCAGGCCCGCCGTGGAGAGGAGCCGTTCGATGGGGATGCCCGCCGCCGTGACCGTGCCGCTCGAGGTTCCACAGTCCGCCCAGGCCAAGGACCGGGCGCTGAAGATCCTCGCTAAGTCCATATATAAGGAGCTGCGCCAGAACGGCTACGAGGCGCGCGAGGTGGTCGCCCTCTCGACCGAGATCATCGACCTCATCACGGCCGACATGCGGCCGGACCCCGCCAAGAACCGCTCGTCTTCCCAGTAACCCTCGGCGCTTGCCCCCCCGTTCAGCCCCGCCGTTTGCGCCCCCCGATGCCCCTTGACTGGCCCCGGGAGTGTCGCTAGTTTCTTAGCCTCTCGAGGGCGGGGTGGCGTGCGGACCGGGGGTGCGCCCACTATGAGGTAAGGGATTGCGCGCGACCGAGCGTCGCGCTGCTGCTTGGAGGAAATGACATGCCAGTTAAGGTTGGGATCAACGGCTTCGGTCGCATCGGTCGGCAGCTCCTGCGCTTCGACGCGAAGGCCGCCGGGTTCGAGATCGTCGCGGTGAACGACATCACCGACATCAAGACCCTGGCCCACCTGCTGAAGTACGACTCCGTCCACGGCCGCTTCCCCGGCGAGGTCGAGGCGACCGAGAAGGGCATCAAGGTGAACGGCCGGGAGATCCTGGTCCACGCCGAGAAGGAGCCCGACAAGATTCCGTGGAAGGCGGACGGCATCGAGGTCGTCGTCGAGTCGACGGGCAAGTTCGTGGACCGCGCCGGCGCCAGCAAGCACATGGCCCAGGGCGTCAAGAAGGTCCTCATCAGCGCGCCGGCGAAGGAAGAGGACGTCACCATCGCCTACGGCGTCAACACCGAGATGTACGACGCGAAGAAGCACCACATCATCTCGGGCGCGTCCTGCACCACCAACGCCCTCGCCCCCGTCGCCAAGGTCATCCACGAGGCGTTCGGCATCGCGCAGGGCCTCATGACGACGATCCACTCGTACACGAACGACCAGCGCCTCCTCGACCTGCCGCACAAGGACCTGCGCCGCGCCCGCGCGGCGGCCATGAACATGATCCCGACGACGACCGGCGCCGCCAAGGCGATGGCCAAGGTCATGCCGGCGCTCAAGGGCAAGCTCGACGGCTACTCGCTCCGCGTGCCGACCGCCGATGTCTCGCTCGTCGACCTGACCCTGACGCTCGAGAAGGCGCCCGGCTCGAAGGACGCGGTCAACGACGCCTTCAAGAAGGCCGCCGCCGGCCCGCTCAAGGGCATCATGGCCGTCACCACCGAGCCGCTCGTCTCCGTCGACTTCATCGGCGACGCGCACTCCACCACCGTCGACCTCGACTCGACCATGCTGATCGGCGACAAGATGGTGAAGGTGCTGGCCTGGTACGACAACGAGACCGGCTACACCAAGCGCCTCTTCGACCTCCTCGGCCACGTGATCAAGCAGGGCCTCTAGCCCGTCGAAGTCCGTCGGAAGAAGAGCCCTCGATCCGCAGAACCTCCCCTTAGCCTCAGCCTCGGAGGACCGCATGGCGATCAAGAGCATCAAGGACCTGCCGCTCAGCGGCAAGCGTGTGTTCATCCGCGTCGACTTCAACGTCCCGCTCACGCCCGCCAAGGGCGTCGCCGACGACACCCGGATCCGCGAGTCCCTGCCGACGATCAAGTACGCCCTCGAGCAGGGCGCGCGGCTGGTGCTCGGCTCCCACCTCGGCCGGCCCAAGGGCAAGCCCGAGGACAAGCAGAAGTACAGCATGGAGCCGGTCGGCGCGAAGCTCGCCGAGCTCCTGGGCGGCAAGTACGAGGTGCTGCTCACCGACGAGCCCGCCGGCGACGGCGCGCGCAAGGTCGTCAGCGACCAGCGCGAGGGCCAGATCGTCCTCCTCGAGAACCTGCGCTTCAACCCGGGCGAGGAGAAGAACGACGAGGGCTTCGCGAAGGCGCTCGCGGGCTACGCCGACATCTACGTCAACGACGCGTTCGGCACGGCGCACCGCGCCCACGCCTCCACCGTCGGCATGATCAAGTTCATGGGCCTGAGGGGCGCCGGCTTCCTCATGCTCAAGGAGATCGAGTTCCTCGGCAAGCTCCTCGGCAAGGTCGACCGCCCCTACGTCGCCATCCTCGGCGGCGCGAAGGTGTCGGACAAGATCGCCGTGCTCGAGAACCTGGCCGGCCGCGTCGACACCATCCTCATCGGCGGCGCGATGGCGAACACGTTCCTGAAGGCGCAGGGCCAGGACGTCGGCAAGTCCAAGGTGGAGGAGGATCGGATCGGCGCGGCGCAGGCCTTCCTCGGCAAGGCGGCCGAGCGCAAGACCGAGATCCTGCTGCCCACCGACCTCGTCTACGCCGAGTCGCTCGACGCGACCTCCGGGGCCCCGGTGGCGGTGGGCAACGCCCCCGGCGACCTGATGGCGCTCGACATCGGCCCCGATACGATCCGGCGCTACACGGACCGGATCGCGACGGCCAAGACGATCTTCTGGAACGGCCCCATGGGCGTGTTCGAGAAGGAGGCCTTCGCCGCGGGCACGGTCGCGGTCGCCAAGGCGGTGGCCGGGGCGCAGGCCGTGTCGGTCATCGGCGGCGGCGACTCGGTGGCGGCGGTCAAGCAGGCCGGCGTCGCGGGCAAGATCTCGCACATCTCCACCGGCGGCGGCGCCAGCCTCGAGTTCGTCGAAGGCAAGGAGCTGCCCGGCATCAAGGCGCTGGAGTCCTAAATGTCACGGACGCCGTTCATCGCGGGTAACTGGAAGCTCAACAAGACCGTCGCCGAGAGCCTCGCGCTCGTGACCGAGCTGAAGAACGCGCTCGCGAGCGTGCGCGACGTCGAGGTCGCCGTGGCGCCGGTCTTCACCGCCCTGCAGGCGGTCGGCAAGCGGCTCGAGGGCACCAGCATCGCGCTCGCCGCTCAGAACTGCCACTGGGAGGACCAGGGCGCCTTCACGGGCGAGGTCTCGGTCCCCCTCCTGAAGGACGTCGGGTGCAGCTACGTCATCGTCGGGCACTCGGAGCGCCGCCAGCTCTTCGGTGAGCTCGACGCCGGGGTCAACCTCAAGGCGCGCGCCGTGCTCAAGCACGGGCTCAAGCCCATCATCTGCGTGGGCGAGACCGACAAGGAGCGTGACGCCGGCGAGACCATGGGGCGCGTGGGCGCGCAGCTCGAGGGCGCGCTCAAGGGCATCTCGAAGGACGAGATGCGGCGCGTCGTGATCGCCTACGAGCCCGTCTGGGCCATCGGCACCGGGCGGACGGCGACCAACGCCCAGGCCCAGGAGGTCCACGCCTTCATCCGCGGCAAGCTGCGGGAGCAATACGCCGAGGTTGCAGATGAGGTCCGCATACAGTATGGTGGCAGCGTCAAGCCGGACAATGTCGCCGGGTTGATGGCGGAGCCAGACATCGACGGTGCTCTGGTGGGAGGTGCATCCCTCACCGCCGAAAGCTTCATCAAGCTCGTGAGGTACAAGCGCTAAGATGGTCACCCTCATCACCATCGTCCACAGCATCGTCTGTCTCTTCCTCATCCTCGTCGTCTTGCTGCAGGCGGGCAAAGGCGGTGGGATGGGCATCGCGTTCGGCGGCGGCTCGAGCCAGACGGTCTTCGGCTCGAGCGGCGCGACCACGTTCCTCTCGAAGCTGACCGGCATCACGGCTGGGCTCTTCATGCTCACGTCCGCGTCGCTGGCCTACTTCGCGAGCGAGCAGTACTCGTGGCGCGGGCAGAAGGGCAAGAAGCCGCCCGTGACCGGCCCGAAGACGCCCGGCGCAGCGCCCGGCTCGCAGCCCGGCAAAGCCGGCCCGGTCGGCGGGCAGAGCACGCCGGACCAGAGCGGCGCGGCCCCGGCCTCGGCGCCTGGCGCGGGCGGGCAGATCGTCCTGCCGCCGGGCGTCCAGCTCCCGAAGGGCATGCAGCTCCCGCCTGGCGTGAAGGTCATGCCGATGCCGCCCGGCACCAAGCTCCCGGCCATGCCGCCCGGCGCGAAGGCGCCCGCGCCCGCGGCGCCGCCCGCGGCCAAGGCGCCCGCGCCCGCGGCGCCGGCCAAGGCGCCCGCGCCCGCCGCGCCGGCCAAGGCGCCGGCTCCGGCCAAGGCGCCTGGCCCCGCCACGCCCGCTCCGTAGGCGGCAGCGGGCCAGTGCCCCGCCTGGCAACTGGGAGGGCACGGCCCTCCCCCCGCGGCTCCGCCGCGGGCCCCCCACCTGAAGGCAGCGGCGGATGGTAGGACGTTCACGCCCGCTTGAACACGCCCGCTTCACCTCCGCCGAGCGGCGGGTCATCGTTGCCCACCGCACCCCTCGCCAGGTGCAGGGGTACCTACGCGCGCTCGCCTATAACTGGGAGCCCGCGGGCGAGACGCTGCGCACCTTCCGCGCCGTCGTGCGGCGCGGGACCGCGCACTGCCTCGAGGCGGCGCTCGCGGCCGCCACCATCCTCGAGCAGCACGGCTACCCGCCCCTGCTCCTGGATCTCGAGTCGCAGGACAACCTCGACCACGTGCTCTTCCTCTTCCACGGGCCCGCCGGCTGGGGCACCGTGGGCAAGTCTCGCGACGCGGGCCTCCACGGCCGCCGGCCGGGCTTCCGGTCGGTCCGTGCCCTCGTGCACAGCTACGTCGAGCCCTTCGTCGACTTCACCGGCCGCATCGTGCGCTACGGCGTCGCCGACCTGCGCACGCTGGTGCCGCGCTGCGACTGGCGGCTCTCCGCGCGGAACGTCTGGGCGGTCCGCGACGCGCTCATCGCCATGCCGCACACGCCCATCCCGACGTCGGACACCGGCTACGAGCTGGCGCTGCGGCGCTACCGCGCGTTCCGGGCGCGCCACCCCAAGCGCCAGGCGCTGTACTTCCCGCGCCGCGGCGAGTGGTGGTGAGCGCGGCCGAGCTTGCGGCGGTATGGCCACCACGTCATGATGTGAGCCATGGCGCGCGTGCGCACTCCGGATGGCCGGCCTGCGACCATCGCCGACCTCGAGGCCTTGCCGGAGCACCTCAAGGGCGAGATCATCGACGGCATGCTGTACGCGTATCCGCGCCCCCGCGCCCTGCACGCGGACGTCGAGGGGCTGCTGGCTCACGAGCTGATCGGACCGTTCCGCCGCGGACGTGGCGGCCCGGGCGGCTGGTGGATCCTGGTCGAGCCCGGCATCGAGGTCCCGGGCTCCCCCGAGTTCTCGCCCGACCTCGCGGCGTGGCGCGTGGCGCGCATGCCCACGTTGCCGGCCGAGGGCCCCATCACGGTCGTGCCCGACTGGGTGTGTGAGATCCACTCGCCCACGACCCGCGCCCTGGACCTGCGGGTCAAACGCCCCTTCTACGCCCGGCTCGGCGTCGGGTACCTGTGGTACATCGACCGCGAGGCGCACACCCTGACGGTGAGCACGCTCGTGGACGGGCGCTGGATGGAGCTCGGCGTGTGGGGCGAAGACGACCACGTGCGCGCCGAGCCGTTCCAGGAGATCGAGCTCGCGCTGGGGGACTGGTGGGCCGAGGGGCCGCTTGAGGCGCCGGAGAGCACGTAGCGAGCGCCCGCTGCGCGCCACGCCAGCGTCCGGTGCCTTGGGCACCCTCGTCGAGACGACGCACACGGCTCTTGCCGGACCGCCGAACCTCCCCTACGCTCTCTCTCGCATGCTCCGCTTCGTCAAGTACCACGGGCTCGGTAACGACTTCGTCCTCGTCGACCTGCGGGACGGCGAGGGGACGCCCTCGCCGCTCGATCCCGTGATCGTCGCGCGGCTGTGCGACCGCCACTTCGGCGTCGGCGCCGACGGCGTGCTCGGCGTGCTCAAGCCGGCCGAGCCGGGGCACCACGCGCGCATGCGCATCATGAACGCCGACGGCAGCGAGGCCGAGATGTGCGGCAACGGCATCCGCTGCATGGCGAAGTACCTCCACGACCACGGCGCGGTGCGGCGCCGCGAGATCCTCATCGACACGCTCGCCGGCGTGATGAGGTGCGGCGTGACCGACGCCCGCAACGGCACGGTGGAGTCGGTCGCGGTGCAGATGGGCGCCCCGGCGCTCGCGGGCCCGTCGCTGCCGAAGCCGGCGCCCTTCGTCGAGGGCGCGCTCGAGGTGGCGGGCCGCACGCTGCGCGTCACCGCGGTCTCCATGGGCAACCCGCACGCGGTCGTCTTCGTCGACGAGCCGCCGCGGCCGCTCGCCGAGACG
Source organism: Polyangia bacterium (assembly GCA_036504295.1). Taxonomy (GTDB): domain Bacteria; phylum Myxococcota_A; class Polyangia; order JACRCY01; family JACRCY01; genus DASXVK01. The sequence goes on along the minus strand of DASXVK010000184.1, from coordinate 22,234 downwards.
CTCGGCCCGCTCGTCGAGAAGCTCCCGGCCTTCCCGCACCGGACCAACGTCGAGTTCGTGCGCGTCCAGCCGGACGGCACGCTCGACACGGCGGTGTGGGAGCGCGGCTGCGGCATCACGCTCGCGTGCGGCACCGGCGCGTGCGCGACCGCGGTCGCGGCCACCGTGACGAAGCGCGCGGCCGAGGGCCAGGAGCTCGCGGTGCGGCTCCCCGGCGGCACGCTGCACGTGACGGTGGCCCCGGGCCTCGCCGGCGTCACGATGCGCGGGCCGGCGACCGAGGTGTTCCGCGGCGAGCTCGAGCTCGCCGACTTCGCCCGGCGCTGAGCGGCGAACGTCAGCGACGTTCCGGCGTAGCACCAGGCCCCGTGCTCGACTCCGAGTGACGGCACGCTGCGCGTCGCCCCGCGACGGCAAGGTTCAGTCGCCTTGCAACGCGGTGTTGACGGTTGGAGCCGATGGAGGGACCACGGGCGCGGCGGCGCCAGGCGGTGAGCCGGAGCGCGCCCGGGAGGCGGATCCGCCGCTTCAGCCGATCACGGGGCGGACGAGGACGTGGTGCAAGCGGCCCAGAAGGGGTCGGCGCGGTGCTCGCTGAAGGGCCAGTACCCCGGCCAGATGCTGGCGCTGTCGGGGCAGGCGAGGGACGCGCGGCGCGCGGCGGCGTGGCATTTGCCGCACGAGTTCGGCATGGAGCCGTAGAGGTCGTACTTGACGTTCGTGCTGCCGAACATCTGGCCGTAGTAGCCGGACTGGAACGTCGGGCCGCCCCGGCTCAAGGCGCTCGATTGCCACGGCCAGACGACGTTGAAGGAGTGCGAGGCCTGGTCGCCCTCGATGAGCGCCTTGTTGGGCGGGTTGCTGGCGTCGTTGCCGGTCACGTAGCCGCCCGACTTGGCCACCTTGGGCATGTGGCACGAGGTGCAGCGGCCGACCGGCCGCGCGTCGTTGAGCGGGTCGTAGAACGCCACCATGTTCGTCTTCGCGAACATGTGCTCGGAAACCGCCTGGGCGATCGTCAATCCGGAGGCGTAGGCCTCCTCGGCGGTGGCCGTGAAGGCCGTGCCGTCCCTGGTGACCGTGCCGGCGGCGGCCACGTTCGCGACGTCGTCCTTGGAGAGGCCGGCGAACGGGCCCGTCGCCGGCATGACGGCGAGCGGCCCGCCCCCCGCGTGACAGCTCAGACAGAGGACGTTGCCCCGGAAGTCCGCGTTCCCGAAGCTGTACCGAACGCCCGTCGCCGACTCCACGTTCGTCGTGCCAAGGTACTGCGAGTGCTGGTCGTGGCAGCTCGTGCAGGTCGCCTTCTGGTAGGGGTTGTTGGTGTGAGCGGAGAAGCCGAGCATGATGTACTGCTGGCGGTGCGCCTGGCCGTAGAGGCGGCCGCCGGTCGCCGCGGGGTCCCAGAGGGCCTCATCGTCGCTCTTGCGCTCGTCCCAGTTGTCGAAGAAGTCGCCGAGGTCATAGACCCCGGGTACGTAGACGCCGCCGCCGATGTCGTTCGCGTGGTCAGAGTTCCAGGGGTACTCGAACCCGTAGTCCTGCGCCGGCTTGGCGTTCGTCGCGTCGTCGTACGAGTGGCACTTGCCGCACAGCTGGCGCTGCGCCTCGGCCGTCAGGTACTTCGGGTTGATGATCGCGTTGCCGGCGCCGCCGCCGGTGCTGGCGTGCTCCTGCCCGGGGCCGTGGCAGTGCTCGCACGTGATGTTCTCGTCGAGGTAGCTGTAGGACTTGATGGCGGCGAACTGCATGGGGCTGTTGTTCGGCGCCCCGTCGCGGCCGAAGGGCAGCGTGACGGTGACCGTGTCCCAGGCAAGGCTGAGGCCGGTGTTGTGGCAGCCGGCGCAGGCGTGCGAGAACGTGCGCGTGCGCTGGCTCCACGACTCGCCCGGGAACTTCTGCTCGGTCGGGTGGTAGCCGTTCATCTTGAAGCCGCCGCTGACCTTGTCACCCGACTCCAGGATCTGGATGGGCAGGGTGAGGCTGTCGAGGTTCTTGCCGGTGGTGTAGCTCCACGCGTCGGCGGCCTTGACGTCGGCGAGGCGGCCCTGGAAGCGCTGCTTGAACACCCCCATGTTCGGGTGCTTCGCGCCGCTGCCGTCCTTGTCGCCCTGCCCGCCGTAGATGACGTCGAGGTGCACGAGGGGGACCGCCGGGGTCGTGACGCCGTCCCAGAAGCTGCCGTCGCTGCAGGTGGAGGGGCTGCCGCCGAACTTCTGCACGTACTCGTCGTTCGCGTAGGTGACCCCTTGCACGGTCGAGCCTCTCAGGTTGCAGAGGTAGACGTTGACCTGCCCGTCGGAGTACTTGGTGGTGCCGCCCGCGGCGCAGGTCCCGGCGGGCGCGTTGCCGTAGATGCAGGGGTCGTTCGGGTCGTAGTTGGGGTTCGTGGCCTTCACGCCGGGCGCGGCGGGGGCGACGATGTCGGCCGCGTCGATCGGCCACATCTTCGGGCTCGCGATGGTCCGCGACTTCGCGACCGAGCTGTACTTCGCGGCCGAGAGCGAGGTGACGCCCGCGGCGAAGGTGGCGTTGGCCACGAGCGACAGGTGCGTGTCGTCGGCGACGCTCTGGACGGTGCCGAGCGGCGTCCAACCCTGGCCGGCCGGCGTGTAGCCGAGCACGTCGCCGGCGACGAGGTCGGCGGTGAAGGTCGTCCCGCTGCCCACCACCGCCGCCGAGCCGGCCGCGATCGTGATGGTGCCCGCGAGCGGCAGCATCACGATGCGCGGGCTCGTGAGGGTGGGGTTGAGCAGCCGGGCGAAGGCGCCATTGCTGGCCGGGCCGGTCCCGGCGGGCGTCCGGTCGATCCGGGTGAGCGAGCGGTAGTGCGCCGAGCCCTTGTGGGCGGTGGTCTGCGCCGTGTGGCACGTCGCACAGCTCAGGGAGGCTTCCATCCCGATATACTGCGCGCTGCCGCTCGGACGGGCCGAGAGCACGAGCGTGACGCCGGTGGCGGCGCTCCCCGCGGACACGAGCACCGCGTCGCGAGTCTCGGTGTCAAGGAAGGCGGCGCTCGGGGCGGTGGCCGACAGGAACACGGGGCCCGGGGCCACGTTCGCCAGCGTGAACGAGCCGTCGGCCGCGGTGGTCGTGGTCTGGCTCCCGCCCTGGACGCCGACGACGACGCCGGCGAGCGCCGTCGGCGTCGGCTTCTTCGCGTCGGTCACCCTGCCCGAGATGGTGCCCGGCGTATCCGCGCCGACGTGCAGGACCAGGGTCACGTCCGTGGTCCCGCCGGCGGCCACCCCGACGTTGGCCAGGGTGAAGGGGGCGTAGCCGCTCTTGGTGGCGACGACGGAATAGGAGCCGATGCTGACGTCCGCGAGCGTGAAGCTGCCGTCGGCGGCGCTCGTGGCCGTCGCCAGGCCCGGCACGGTATGGAGGGAGACGCCGTTGATGCCGGCGCCGTCGCCGTCCTTCACGGTGCCGGCGATGGTGCCCGTGGTGACCGCGGGCTGGCCGGTCGCCCCAGTCGCCCCGGTCGCCCCGCTCGCCCCGCTGGCCCCCGTGGCGCCGGTGGCCCCCGGGCTACCTTGCAGGCCCGGATCACCCGTGGGTCCCGTCGCGCCCTCGCAGCCGAGCACTCCCATGGCCAACAGCACGCCGATAGCAAGCACCTTCACCCCGTTCATCGCGTTCCCTCCACGTTGAATCACGGCGATGCAAGCCCTGGACCAGCGCGCGCCACGACGGCGGACGCCCTGGAATCGGCGGCGATGGCCCCGCCTGCGCCCGGTCCGGGTGCGCGGAACCGCGCACCGGCTGCGCGCGGGCCGCGCGGACCCGCGCAGCACGAGACCGGCGTGACTCCGCCGCGCGAGGGGGCATCCGGCGGATCTGGGGGATCGTCCATCACCGCGCTCGGTGGCATGGCCCTTGCTGCGGCGGGGACTGGCGCCGCCGGCCGGCTGCCGCGCCTCGTGCTACGCTTGGCCGGGCCGGGCGGTGCTGACGGCCGACGGTTGGTGCGATGGTGCGGAGCAGGCGTTGAGCATCCTCCAGCGGGCGCGGAGCAGCCTCGTCCTCAAGATCACGGTCCCGACCGTGGTGATGGTGCTCGGGGCGAGCCTGGCCGCGTCGCAGCTCCTCACCGGGTTGTTTGCCCGCATCCACGAACGCCATGCCGCCGAGCGGGCGCATCACGTGGCCGGCTTGGTCGAGCAGGAGTTCGCCCGCGCCATGGAGGAGCGGCACGGCGACGTGGCCGCGGAGCTGCGGACCCTGTGCCGGGCCAGCGACAAGTCGGTGGCCGTGACGGACCGCAGCGGCCGCGTGCGCTTCGCCTGCGACGACACCCTGCTCGGCACCACGCTCCCGGTCGTGCGCGCCGGCCCGGCGCAGGTCTGGCACGGCCAGGAGCGGTGGGCACGGCACCAGCGACCCCTCCACGGCGACGCGAGCTGCACCCGCTGCCACGGCGCGACCCGTCCGGTCGGGTACCTCGCCGTGGACAGTCCGCTCGTCGAGGGCGAGGAGGAGGTGCGCGAGATGCAGCGCCTGAACCTCGCGGCGGACACGGTCCTGGCCGTCGCGGTCTCGGTCCTGCTGATCCTGGTGCAGCTCGTGCTGGTCTACCGGCCGCTGCGCCAGCTCACGGCCACGGTCGAGAGCATTCGAGCTGGGGACCTGAGCGCCCGCGCCGCGGTCGCGGGCGGCGACGAGATCTGGCGCCTGGCGGAGAGCCTCAACGCCATGGCGGCCAGCATCGAACGGGCGAAGGTCGAGCTGGACCGCACCTACCGGACGGAGCTGGCGCAGGCCGAGAAGCTGGCCGCCCTGGGACAGCTCACTTCATCGATAGCCCACGAGATCAAGAACCCCCTCGCGGGCATCATCGGCGCGCTCCGAATCGTCGAGGAGGAGACCCCGGCGGGCGAAGCCAACAAGCAGATCCTGGGGAAGATCCGGCACCAGATGGAGCGCCTGTCACTGACGGCGGTGAGCTTGCTCGAGTTCGCCCGGCCGCTCAAACCAAGCGTGCGCGCCGCGACCGTGGTGGAGATCCTCGACCATACGCTCTTCTTCGTCGAGCGGCAGGCGGCCGAGCAGCGCGTGGAGATCAGGCGTCGGTACGCGAGCGAGCTGCCGGCGGTGCGGGTCGATCCCGACCTCATGAAGCAGGTCTTCCTCAACCTGGTGCTCAACGGCATCCAGGCGATGCCGCGGGGCGGCACCCTCGGCGTCGAGGCGCGCAGCGACGGCGCGGCGGTCGAGATCGCCGTCTCGGACCAGGGGATCGGCATCCCGCAGGAGCACCTCGATCACATCTTCTCGCCGTTCTTCACCACCAAGACGCAGGGGACGGGCCTCGGCCTGTACGTGGCGCGGCAGATCGTGGAGACGCAGCGGGGCGAGATCAAGGTGGCGACTCAGCTCGGGCACGGGACCACCTTCACCGTCCGGCTGCCCGCCGGCCGGTCCCAGGAGGAGCCGCATGGCGCCGACTAGCGTGCTCGTAGTGGACGACGAGGAGCTCATCCGGTGGTCGCTGGAGAAGGAGCTCGCGAAGCAGGGCTACGCGGTCGCGACCGCCGCCACGTGCGCCGACGCGCTGGCCCGCCACGGCGCGGAGCCCGCCGACATCGTGCTCCTCGACATCAACCTGCCCGACGGCAGCGGGGTGCAGCTCATCCCTGAGCTCCTCGCCACGCGCGAGGACGCCGTCATCATCATGATCACCTCCGAGACCGCGCTCGACACCGCCGTCGAGAGCATGCGTCTGGGGGCGTGGGACTACATCACCAAGCCCTTCGACTTTCCCCGGCTGCACGGCAGCCTCACCAAGGCCGCCGAGCGCGTCGCGCTGCGGCTCGAGAACCGCACCCTGCGCGGCCGCGCGCGGGGCGCGACCGGGGGCCCGGTCGTGGCCGAGTCGGCGGGCATGCGGCGGGTGCTGGAGCTCGCGGGGCACGTCATGCGCAGCGACGCCGCGACCGTGCTCCTCCTCGGCGAGAGCGGCGTCGGCAAGGATCTGGTGGCGTGGCGTATCCATCAAGGCAGCCCGCGCCGGGAGCGGCTCTTCCTCGACATCAACTGCGCGGGCCTCCCGGAGGCCCTGCTGGAGAGCGAGCTGTTCGGCCATGAGCGCGGGGCCTTCACGGACGCGAAGGCCCAGAAGCGCGGGCTCTTCGAGCTGGCCGAAGGGGGCACGGTGTACCTGGACGAGGTGGCGGACACGCCGCTGACGGTACAGGCCAAGCTGCTCAAGGTGCTCGAGCAACGCACCTTCCGGCGGGTCGGCGGCCTGCGCGACATCACCGCTGACGTCCGCGTGATCGCCGCGACCAACCGCAACCTCGACGAGGCCGTGGCCCAAAGACGGCTGCGCGAGGATCTCTTCTACCGCCTCAAGGTCTTCCCCATCACGATCCCGCCGCTGCGCCAGCGCCGCGAGGACGTCCTCCCCCTGGCGCGCGCCTTTCTCGGGACGTTCAATCGCACGTTCCGCAAGAGCGTGCCGGGCCTCGAGCCCGAAGTGGAGCGCGTGCTGCTCGAGTATCGCTGGCCGGGGAACGTCCGCGAGCTGCGCAACGTGATCGAGCGCGCGATGATCCTCGCGGCCGCGGACGCCCCGCTCAGCGTGGACCTGCTCCCAGCCGAGCTCGGCGGGGGCGGGGTGGGAGAGGAAGTGATCGGGGACGCCACGGGCGCGCTGGCCACGGTCGAGGTCCGCATGATCCGGGAGGCGCTGGCGGCGAGCGGCGGCAACCAGAGCCGCGCGGCCGCCCAGCTCGGGATCAGCCGCGACGCCCTCCGCCGGCGGCTGCGCCGCTTCGGGCTCACGCCGTCGGGCGAGCCGGTCTGACTGACGTTCACCGACGGCAAACCAGCAACTCCGGATGGCCCGCAGCGACGGTCGCGGTCATGATCGTGCATGCGCTACTCTGCTGGTTGCCTCGTCCTCACGCTGTCGCTCCTCGCGGCGACGTCCGTCGCGAGCCCGCTGCAGATCGACGTCAACGCCGGCGCCGCCGTGCGCCCCGTGAACCCGCGGCTCTTCGGCTCCAACCTCGAGCCCAAGGACCAGACCGATCAGGCCACGCGGGACCTCCTCGGGACGCTCGGCCTCTCGCTGTACCGCTTCCCCGGCGGCGGCTGGCCCGGCTGGCACTGGCAGACCGGCACCTTCGACAACCAGAGCGAGTTCAACAGCTGCGCCCTCGCCGACATCAACTACCTCAAGGGCCTCATGGCCGCGCTCGCGGGCGAGGTGCTGGTGCAGGTCAACGTCGAGAGCGGCACCGCGACCGAGGCCGCCGGGCTCCTCGCGTGGATGCGCGCGAACGGCCTGACCGGCGAGTACTTCGAGCTCGGCAACGAGGTGTACGGGGACTGGGACGCCGGCTACCGCTCCGCGTCGGCCTACGTCACCACGATCCGGCAGTTCGCCGCCGCGCTGCGGCCGCAGGACCCGCACGTCCTCGTCGGCGCCGACGTGGGCGGCGGGCCGTACGACAGCTGGGACCGCGCGGTGGTCGCCGGCGCCTGCAGCGACATCGACTTCCTCTCGTTCCACTGGTACCCGGGGCGGCAGACCACGGAGACGGCCGCTCACGTCATGGGCAACAGCGTCATGATCCCATGGTGGGTGCAGCACTTCCGCCAGCTCCTCGCCGACACGTGCGCCGCCCGCAAGGACCACATCGAGATCGGCTTCCTCGAGTGGGACGGCGTGTTCGACCACGACACGACCGGCATGCGCCAGACGCTCGCGAACGCCATCTTCTACGCGGACGCCCTCGGCCAGATGGCGACGGCCGGGGTCGCCCTGTCCACCCACTACGAGACCGCCGGCCGCAACTACGGGCTCGTCGACGGCTACGACGCGTGCTGGAGCTGGCCGGACCGGTTCACCAACAAGGTGCGGCCGAAGGCCTATGCGCTCCAGCTCGCCAGCAAGCTCGCGGGCGGCGACCTCGTCGCCACCACCGTGAGCGGCGCGGCGACGTACACGACCAGCACGCAGTCGCCCGAGTGGGAGTACAGCGGCGCGGTGCCGTACCAGGCGGCGTACGCGAGCCGCCACGCGGACCACCTCACGCTGCTCATCGTCAGCCGCCACCCCGACCAGGCCACGCCGGCGACGATCAACCTGAACGGGTTCACCCCGCGGCCGACCGCGGACGTGCTCACGCTGACCGGCCCCTCGCTCACGGCGAGCAACGAGACGACCACCGGCACGGTGGGCGTGACGCCGAGCACGGTGAACGTCGGTCCGAGCTTCACCTTCAGCGTGCCGCCGCGCTCGGTCGTGCTGCTCCAGATCGGCGCGCAGGGCTCGGCGGCCGACGGCGGCGTCGCGAGCGGCCCCGACGCCGCGGCCAGCCATGACGCGGGCGTGCCGCCGCAGGCCGACGCGGCCGCGGCGAGCGGACAGGCCGACGCGGCTGCGGCGGGTGGGCAGGCCGACGCGGCGGTGGCGCAGGATGCCCCGATCACGCCCACCGGGCACGACGCGTCGGTCGCCGTTGACGCCCCCACGGCCACGGCGACCGACGCCGCCACCGCCGGCGGCGACGCGCCCGGCTCGAGCACGACGCCGCCCGCGGACGCCGGCGTCCCCGCGGCGGACGACGCGGCCGCGGCCGCCGATCGCGACGGAGCATCGTCGCCCGCGGCCCCGGGCAGCACCCGCACGGGCGGCTGCGCCGTGGCCAGCGCGGGCAGCTCCACGCTCGGCGGGGTCACCGTGCTGCTGCTGCTCGGACTCGCGGTGCGGCCGCGATCACGCCGCGCCTGGCGCGTACGCGCCTGACGATTGAACAGGGAGTCGGGGAGGCGGGGAGGCGGATTGGTCGGGTGGCCTAGGGCCGCCGTCGTCGCAGGAACGCGACCGGCCCGAGGAGCAGCATCGCGAGCCCGCCGGGGGCGCGCGCGCCCGAGGCGCGGCAGTTGCAGCCCCCGCCGCCGCCGCCCGGCGCGGCGTCGCCGCCGGCCGCGCCGGCGTCGTCGGCCGGAGCGGCGCCGTCGGCGGTGGTGGCCGCGTCGCCGGCCGCGGCGTCGCCCGTGGCCGGGGCGCCGTCGCTGGCCGCGGCCGCGTCGGTGTGCGTCACGGGGCCGCCGTCGTGCGGCGAAGTGCCGCCGTCGGCGCTCGTGCCGCACTGGGCCGCGATCATGCAGTACAGCTCGCCGGCCGAGATCTCCTCGCAGCAGCCGCCCGGGAAGGCGGTGCAGTCGGCGACCGAGGCGCAGGGCCGCGAGCAGAAGGACGGGAACGCCCCACCGGAGCTGTAGATGCAGGTGTCGGCGCCGAGGTTCGGGTTGCACTCCGGCAGCTCCTCGTGGCCCGGGTAGCTGCACACCTGGCCCGGCCCGCCGGACGGCGTGTACACCGGCGGCGCCGTGCCCGTGCCGCACGCCGCGCCCGATGGCGTGAAGGTCAGCGAGAGGGTGTAGGGGCCGGGGTACGCGGTGCCCCCGGCGCTGACGAACGTGTCGGCGACGACGTACCACGTGCCGCAGTCGAGCGCCCGCGACAGCGTCGTGTCGTGGCGCGCGATGCAGTCGCTGGTGTTCATCGAGCCGTAGAGGTGCACGTCGATGTCGGTGCTGACGTCGTCGGCCACCGCCGCGGTGAGCGTCCCCGGCTGCGTGAGGGTCACGCGGTAGACGTACTCCGGGCCGCTCTCGCGCTTGGTCGGGTCGGCGGCGCACCCGTCGAGGACGTCGCTCGCCGCCTGGCGCGTGTCGCGGGTGTCGGTGTAGGGGAAGGCGCCGACCACGATGGGGTTGTCCGGCGTGCCCAGGGGCGTGCCCGCGGTGGTCCCGGTGATGCCGTTGAACCGCCGCGGCGTGAAGCCGGAGACGTGCGACCAGCCGCCGTTCGCCGTGATGTGCACGTTCGCGCCGGCGGACTCGTAGTAGATCGGCTCGCCGCTCGCGAGCGTGTGGCTGTAGAGGATCACGTGGTAGCCGGCCTGATTGAAGGCGTCGCCCGGCAGGATCGCGGACTGGTCGATCACGGTCGAGATCTGATCCATCGTCGAGGTCCCGTAGTGCCCGGTGTCCCAGCACTTGCTCACGAACCCCGAGCAGTCGAGGCCCGCGGTGCAGTCGAGCTCGCCGTCGGCCGGGTAGGAGCCGGCGCCGTAGCCCTGCGCGATCTGCTGGTCGAACTCGAAGAGGCTCATGTAGCCGCCCCAGTCGTAGGGGAGGCCGACGTAGTCGCCGGGCGTGTAGATGCTCTGGTAGCTCGTGTTGCACGACGCGGTCAGGTTCGCGGTCGCGCAGCGCCACGGGTGGTACGCGAACGCGCGCGCGTGCACGAGGACGTCATCGCGCGGGATGGCGCGGGCGGCCGGGCCGGCGAGCGCGAGCAGCCCGAGGGCCGCGCCGAGGAGCGCCGCGCGCCTCATGGCGCCACCTCGTGCGCGCCCGCGGCGAGCGGCAGGCGCTCGACCCGCAGGCCGTCCCGCTCGGGGCGGATGACGGCGAGCCGCGCCGGCGTCCCGCCGACGGCGGCCTCGCGCGCGGGCACGAAGTCGCCCGGCGCTCCGAGGGGGTGCTCGAGGACGACCGCGCCGGTGGCGGCGTCGACGCAGGCCACGCGGCGCGTGACGGCGAACGCCGGGGCCGGCGCCGCGGCGCTCTCCTCGAGCCGCACGCACACGACGCTGCCGGCGGTCCCGATGACGCGGCCGCCGAGGGCGGCGCCGGGCAGCGGCAGGCGCGCCGTGACCGGCGCGCGCTCGCCCGCGGCGCGCAGCACGACCTCGACGCGCCCGTCGGGGCGGCGGACGACCGCCACGCCGCGCCCGTCGGGGAGGAACGCCTCGCCCTCGCGCTTGCCGGCGAGGACGGCGGGGAGCGACTGCGGCGCCGCCGGGCTGCCGAGCCCGTAGGTCTCCTGGTAGGCGGTCAGCACCCGCACCTGCCGCGAGGCGCCGAGGGCGACGCCGCGCGCCTCCCGCAGCACGCGGGGCACGGCCATCTCGGCCACGTCGGCCCCGCCGTGGACCCACACCCGGGCCTGCAGCGGACTGTAGACCGCGAGCGCGCCGTCGGGCCCCACCGCGAGGTCGGCCGCGTCCGCGGGCGCGGCGGCCACGCGCGCCGGCGGCCGCCCCGGCTCGTCGAGCCGGACCACGCGCCGGTTGAGCTGGTCGAGCACGAAGACGGCGCCGTCCGGCCCGACCGCGACCGCGGCGACGCTCTCGCCGCGCCGCTCGGGCTGCGCCTCCCGCCGGCCGACCGCGCCGGGCCCCGCGCCCCACGGCACGAGCCACGCCCCGCCCGCGGCCCGGCTCGCGCGCGCGAGCTCCGCCGTGGGCGCCGGGCTGCACGCCGCCGCGAGCGCCGCCAGCGCGCCGCACACCGCCGCGCCGACCCGCGCGGCCCCTATCCGCCCCGCCACCGCCGCTACCGTCCCGCGCTGGCCGTGCACCACGGGATCCAGGCGTGGTCGGCCTCGAGGTCGGTGTCGACGCCGCGCTGCGCGCACGGCTCGTCCTCGGTCCAGGGCTTCCACTGCAGCGACCGGCCGGTCTGCGCGGCGTAGTCGGAGAACGTCTTGTAGCCGCCGCCCGCCGCCTTGAAGACGACCGGCTCGTGGCAGGTCCCCTGCAGCGTCTGCTCGTAGTCCATGATGATCTGGTACATCGCCGCGGTCGACGAGTTCCAGCAGCAGGTCTTCGACTGGGTGTAGACGAGCGGGGCGAAGACGTAGTCGTCGATGACGCGGTACTGGGTGTCCACGTCGCTCGCGCTCTGGCCGAAGGCGCGCTGGGCGAGGGCGTAGAGGTCGCCGAACGCCTTCTCGCGGTTCTCGCGCGCCGAGCACGACGCCGGGTACTCCTTCAGGTGCGAGCGCGCGTCGGAGATCATGCGCAGGAGCGCGTCGCGCTGCTGCTCCGGCGGCACCTCGCCGAGGATGCTCTCGAACTCCGCCGGGCGGGTCTTCAGGCGGGCCCAGTCGGTGTCGCTGATCCAGGACGATTCGTCCGCGGCCATCCAGGTGTTCGTCCAGTAGCCGCGGACGTTCTTCGTGACGCGCCAGCGCTTGAGGCCGCCGCCGAGCTTCACGTACTCGTCGCCCTCGTAGCTCGTGCCCTCGCCGCCCATCATCTCGCTCGTGAAGTACTCCTTCGACTGGACCGCGTCGTCCCACTTCGGCTGCCGCCGCGGCATCGAGCCCGAGACGAGCTCCGCCTGCAGCCGCCCGCCGTCGAGCGGGATGACGCTCTTCGCGACGAGCGTGTGGCCGATGCCGTTGGCCTGCCAGCGCTCCACGAGGACGTCGCCGGTGCGCAGCGCCTGCGGCTTCAGGTTGTAGGTGTTGCGCGAGTTGGCGAGGTTCATCGACCCGAAGTAGTCGAGCATCAGCAGCAGGTAGTAGCCGACGCGCTTGTTGAGGAACACCTCGTCGAAGTAGGCCCCGGCGCGGGCGCCGGCCGCGATGTAGTCCATCACGTCGTCGGCGCCGCTGAGCCCGCGGGCGCGCAGCTTCGTGTCCTTGGGCCACTTGGCGGCGATCTCGGCGGGCGTCTTGTTCGCGAAGTCCTTGGTGTAGTCCTTGTACGACAGGGCGTACTGGGGCGTGCCGGCGTAGCGCTTGGTCGCCGTGCGCGCGCCGAAGTGGCCGAAGAAGACGCGCACGCCCTTGTCGTCGGTCGCGGTCATGTAGAAAGGCAGCTCGTACCAGGAGGCGAACGCGATCCGCAGGAACATGGCGTTCTCGGAGCACTCGAGCTTCGGCGCGGGCACCGTCTTGCCCCAGGGCGTGGTCACCTGGAAGGTGTCGTAGTAGGTGTCGTTGCCCGGCACCTTCGCGAGGCTCTGCACCCAGGCGACGTACTTCTCGTCCCAGTTGAGGCCGCTGTTCGCCGGCCACGCCATGCCGGCGAGCTTGGCCGCGGCCGTGTCGCGGTCCTCCCACTGGTTGCGCGCGGACCACACCTGCGTGTCGCTCGTGTTCGTGTTGACCAGCGGCCCGGGGATGCCGGCGTTGTCGGCCTTGCCGAGCGGCTCGGTGTCCTGGAACGGCCCGGTGATGCCGTAGTCCTCCTCGCCCGCCGCGTCGCTGCACGCGGGGCCGATCAGCGCGAGCACGAAGGACAGACCGAGGGCGATGCTGCAGCCGCGGACGACGCGCATGGAGCCTCCCTGATGGAAGCTCATTTGACCGCTTCCGGAGCAGCGCGTCAAGCGGCACTCGCTCGCGGCCAGGGGTTGCGAGCGCTGCCGAGCGTGCCCACAATTGGCGAGGCCATGGACGACTTGGGCCCGCTCGTGACGATGCTTCTGGAGGGGGACTCGGCCGCGGCGCTCCGGGAGTCGCAGCGCCTGCGCGCGTCCGAGGTGGACGGCCCCCGCCTGGTCGTCAAGGCGCTCGAGGCCGCGATGGACGCCATGAGCGCGCGCTGCACGACGCAGCAGTTCAACCTGCTCGAGATCATGCTGACCGGCCGGGCGGCGATGGCCGTCGCGCGCGACGCGTTCGCCGACGGCACGGTGCCGGCGACGCATGGCACGGTCGTGATCGGGACGCCGCAGGGCGACGTCCACGACCTCGGCAAGAACATCACCAAGATGGTGCTCACGGCCAAGGGCTTCCGCGTCGTGGACTGCGGCAAGGACTGCCCGATCACCGAGCTGGTGGACGCCGCGGCCCGCGAGGGTGCGCGCGCGGTCCTCGTCAGCGGCCTCATCAGCCCCGTCGTGCCGCTCGTGCGCCAGCTCCGCGGCCTGCTGCGGGAGCGCGGCCTCGCCGCGGTGGCGCTCATCGCCGGCGGCGCCGCCCTGAAGCAGTGCTCGCCGGAGGCGCTGAACGTGGACTACGTGGCCCAGGACGCGTTCGACGGCGCCCGGTACCTCCAGGGCCTCGCCGCGAACGGGGGCGGCCGGTGACGGGGCTCGAGCGCCTCACCGCGGCGGTCCGGTTCGAGCGCCCGGACCGCGTGCCGGTCCTGCCGCAGGTGTTCGGCCACGCGGCGCGGCTCGCGGGCGTCCCCCTGCGGGACTACCTGACGACCCCGGGGGAGCTCGCCCGGTGCCAGCTCGGGGCGCTCGAGCGCTACGGCGCCGACGCGGTCTTCGCGCTGCTCGACGTGAACGTCGAGACCGAGGCGCTGGGCTCGCGCCTGCGCTACGAGGCGGACGTCTACCCGTCGGTCGAGCGCCACGCGCTGGCGGCGCCGTCCGCCGTCGCCGGGCTCCAGGTGCCCGACCCGACGACCGCCGGCCGCATGCCGCTGTGCCTCGACGCCGCGCGCGGGCTGCGGCGCGCGGTCGGCGACGCCGTCGCCGTCGTCGGCTGCGTGCTGGGCCCCATGACGCTCGCGTGCCAGCTCCTGGGCGCCGAGCGCGCCCTCTACGCCGCCGTCGATGCCCCCGAGGACTTCGAGCGGCTGCTGGACTTCGCGGTGGCGGTCGAGCTGCGCTTCGGCCAGGCCCAGCTCGAGGCCGGGGCCCACCTCTGCGCCGTGTTCGAGCCCTCCGCGTCGCCGGCCGTGGTGCCGCCGGCGCTCTTCCGCGAGCTGCTGGCCGGCCGGCTCCGGCGGCTGAACGAGGGCCTCACCCGCGCCGGGAGTCTCGCGAACTGGCTCCACGTGGCCGGGCCCGTCCTGCCGATCCTGCCGCTCTACCGGGCCTGCCGGGCCGACATCGGCAACATCGACTACTGCGTCGCGCCGGAGCAGGCGCGGGCCGCCGTGCCGGCGCTGTGTCTCGACGGCAACGTGCGGCCGCTGGCCTTCGTCGACGCGGAGCCGGACGCGATCGCGGCGGCCGCCGCCGCGGCGCTCGCCGCCGCCGGCCCGACGGGCTTCATCCTCTCGTCGGGCTGCGAGATCCCGCTCGAGGCCCGGCCGGAGTGCGTCGACGCGCTCGTGGCCGCGGCCCGGCTCACCGGCGGTTGACCATGCCGCTGGTGCGCGCGCGACACGCCGGCCGGACGGCGTCGGCCCGGGTCCCGGCGGGCACGTCCCTGCGGGACGGCCTCGAGACCGCCGGGATGCGCGCGCGCACGGGCTGCAACGGCAACGGCTCGTGCGGGCTCTGCCGGGTGCGCGTCCTGGACGGCGAGGTCTCCGCGCCCACGGTCGAGGAGGCGCTCCAGCTGGGCCCGCCGCTCCTGGCCGCCGGGGTGCGCCTCGCCTGCCAGGCGGAGGCGCTCGGCGACGTGGAGCTCGAGGTGACGAGCCTCGCGCCCGCGGCGACGTGGCGCGGGCTCCCGCCCGAGACGCTGCCGGCCGCGCCCGCGACCGGCGGCCGCGCGCCGGGGCCGGCGGCGGGGATCGCCCTCGACGTGGGCACCACGAACCTCTCCGTCGCGCTCTGGAGCCGCGACCCGGCGCGCCGGCTGGCGGCGCTGCGCGGACCGAACCCGCAGGCCCACTTCGGCGCGGACGTCGTGACCCGGCTGCAGGCGGCCCGTGATCCGACGGCGGCGGCCCAGCTCGCGCAGGCCGTGGTGCAGGCCATCGGCGAGGGGCTCCGCGACGCGGCCGCGGCGGACGGGTTCGAGCTGGCGCCGGACCTGGCCATCATGGCGGTCGGGAACACGGCCATGCTCGCCCTGCTCGCGGGCTCGCACGCGGCGCTGCTCGACCCGCAGACCTGGGGCGACGCGGCGGCCGCGCCGGCGCGCCCGCTCCGCTGGCAGCTCGACGGGCAGCACGCCGCCACCGTCGACCTCGTGCCCGCGCTCGGCGGCTTCGTCGGCTCCGACCTCCTCGCGGCGGTGCTCGGCGCCGGCCTCCTCGACCGCGAGGCGCCGGCGCTCCTGCTCGATTTCGGCACGAACACCGAGATCGCGCTGTGGGACGGCCGGACGCTCTGGGTCACGAGCGCGGCCGGGGGGCCGGCGTTCGAGGGCAGCGGCATGAGCTGCGCCGTCCCCGCCGATCCCGGCGCGATCTTCCGCGTGCGGCCGGCGGGCGCCACGCTCAGCTTCGACGTGATCGACGGCGCTCCGCCCATGGGCGTCTGCGGCTCCGGCCTGGTGGACTGGCTCGCGTGCCTGGTGCGGGACGGGAGCGTGTCCGCGCGCGGCGCGCTGCCCGGGGGCCGCGTGCTGTCGCTCGGCGGCGACGCGGGGGGGATCGTGCTCGCGAAGCGCGACGTGGACGTGTTCCAGCGCGCGAAGGCGGCGATCGGCGCCGGGGTGCGGCTCCTCGCGGATCGCGCGGGCCTGTCCTGCGCCGCCCTGCGCCGGGTGGTGACGACCGGCATGTTCGGGCGCTCGCTCGACGCCGTGAACGCCCAGGCGATCGGCCTGCTCCCCGCGGTGCCGCCGGAGCGCGTGGCGACCCACGACAACCTCGCCCTCGCCGGGTGCGAGCTGCTGCTGCGGTCGCCCGACGGGGCGCGTGCCCTCGACGCGGTGCGCGCCCGGGCGCGCCAGCTGAACCTGGCGCAGTGCGCCGACTTCGAGGAGCTCTTCATGGAGGAGCTCTTCCTGGCGCCGCTGGGGAGCACTCGATGAGCGCGCCGCTGCCGGCCGAGCGTCTCACCGCGGTGCTGCGCGCGGCCCAGTACCTCAGCAACCTGACGGCGGACCAGGATCCCTGGGGCGCGCTGGCCGAGGCGCTGAGCACGTTCTTCGGCTTCGATCTCGTCCTCATCGTCGGCGCCGATGATGGCGCGCCGCGCCTGCTGCACGAGGCGTTCGCGCGCGGCGTCCCGGTGGACGAGGTGCTGCGCGTGACGATCGACGAGGTGCGGGCCGTGCTGGCGTCCGGGTTCCTCGGCTCGCAGCGCCTCACCTCCCCGGCGTGCGCCCTCGCCGTCCTGCCGTTGCCCCGCGACCGCCGGACCGCCGCGGTCGCCGTCGTGGGCCGCGCCGGCCAGGAGTCGCTCTCGAAGGAGGAGCTCGAGATCCTGCTGGCGCTGGGCGGGCTGTTCGGCAACGTCGTCGCGCGCGTCGAGACCGAGCGCGAGCTGCGCGACCACCGCGAACGCCTGGAGGAGCTGGTCGCGGCGCGAACGGCCGAGCTGGCGCGCTCCAACGCCAGCCTGGCGCGCGAGTCGGCGGAGCGACGCCAGGCCGAGGAGGCCCTGGCGGGGGCGCACGCGGAGCTGCACCAGATCTTCCAGACCGCGGCCGACGGCCTGTGGGTCGTGAACGCGGACGGCACCGTCCGGCGGGTCAACGAGGCGCACGCGCGGGCGCTCGGGGTCAGCGCCGAGGAGATCGTGGGCCGGCAGTGCCGCGAGGTCTCGCCGTGCCCCGAGTGCGGGTCGCCGTGCTGCCCGGTCACGCGCATCGCCGCCGGCGAGCCCCGGATCGAGGCGGAGATGACGCGGACGCGCGGCGAGCACGTCCGGCAGGAGCTCGTGATCACGACGCCGTTCCGCGCCCCCGACGGCTCGCTGCTCGGCGTCGTGCAGGCGTTCCACGACATCACGCAGCGCAAGCGCGACGAGCGCGCGCTGCGCGAGAGCGAGGCGGAGCTCCGGGCGGCGGACGCGCGCAAGAACGACTTCATGGCCATGCTCTCGCACGAGCTGCGCAACCCGCTCGCGCCCATCCGCAACAGCCTCTTCATCCTCGAGCGAACGCCCGCCGGCAGCGAGCAGGCGAAGCGCGCCCACGCGGTCATCGACCGCCAGGTCCGGCACCTCGCGCGGCTGGTCGACGACCTCCTCGACATCACCCGGATCAGCCGCGGCAAGATCACGCTGCAGCCCCAGCCGCTCGACCTCAACGCGCTGGTGCGGCGGACGGTCGAGGATTTCCGGTCGCTCCTCGACCTGAGCGAGGTCCGCCTCGAGCTCGCCCTCGCGGCCGGCCCGGTGTTCGTGAACGGCGACAGCATCCGGCTGGCGCAGGTCGTGGGCAACCTGCTCGGGAACGCGGCCAAGTTCACGCCGCGGGGCGGCGTCACGCGGGTGAGCGTCGGCACCGACGAGGCTGGCGCGCGCGCCGTGGTCCGCGTCGAGGACACCGGCGTCGGCATCGCCGCCGCGACGCTCGCGCGCCTCTTCCAGCCCTTCGTGCAGGGGGAGACGTCGCTGGACCGCAACAAGGGCGGCCTCGGCCTGGGGCTGGCGCTCGTCAGGGGCCTCGTCGAGCTGCACGGCGGCGTGATCGACGGGCACAGCGCCGGCGTCGGGCAGGGCGCTCAGTTCGTGGTGCGGCTCCCGACGGTGCCGGTCCCGGCCGCGGCGGCGCCGGCGGCCCGGCCGCCCGCGCCGGGCCGCGCGCGCCGCGTGCTCATCATCGAGGACAACATCGACGCGGCCGACAGCCTGCGCGAGGCGCTGCAGTTCTGCGGTCACCAGGTCGCGGTCGCCTATGACGGCCCCGAGGGGCTCGCCCAGGCCCGCGTGCAGCGGCCCGAGGTCGTGCTGTGCGACATCGGGCTCCCGGGCATGAACGGCTACGAGGTGGCGCGCGCGTTCCGGGGCGACGAGGGCCTCAAGGCGGTGGAGCTCATCGCGCTCACCGGGTACGCGCTGCCGGAGGATCTGCAGCGGGCGACGGAGGCCGGCTTCAACCGCCACCTCGCGAAGCCGCCGAGCCTGGCGGCGCTGCGGGCGCTGCTCGCGGGCGGCGCCGGCTGAACGGCGTCCGCTAGGAGCGCGCGGGGGAATTCACACGGAGGAGCGGAGGCGCGGAGGACGATCCTGGATATTGAAGGCCTTACTCCGCGTCCCCGTGCCTCCGTGTTGCATTTCCCGCAGGCTTCTAAAACAGCTCGCCTTGCCCCGCCTTGCGCCGCGGCGGCAGCTTCAGGTGCTCGTAGGCGAGGCGCGTCGCGACGCGGCCGCGCGGCGTCCGCTGCACGAAGCCCTGCTGGATGAGGTAGGGCTCGTACACCTCCTCCAGCGTGTCGCGCTCCTCCGCGACCGCCGCGGCGATCGACTCGATGCCGACCGGGCCGCCGTCGAACTTGCGGATGATCGCGTCGAGCACGCGCCGGTCCATCTCGTCGAGACCGGAGGCGTCCACCTTGAGGCGCTGGAGCGCGTAGTCGGCGATCTCGCGGTCGATCACGCCCTCGCCCTCGACCTCGGCGAAGTCGCGCACGCTCGCGAGCAGGTGGTTCGCGATGCGCGGCGTGCCGCGGGAGCGGCGGCCGATCTCCTGCGCGCCGCCGTCGTCGATCGGGATCTGCAGCAGACGCGCCGAGCGCTTGATGATCGTCGTGAGCTCGTCGGGGCCGTAGTAGTCGAGCCGGGCGACGTGGCGGAAGCGGCTGAGGAGCGGACCGGTGAGGAGGCCGGTCCGCGTGGTCGCGCCGAGCAGCGTGAAGCGCGCGAGCTGCAGCATGATCGGCTGCGCGTGGGGGCCCTCGTTGAGCACGACGTCGAGGCGGTAGTCCTCCATCGCCGGGTAGAGCGTCTCCTCGATGACCGGGGTGAGCCGGTGGATCTCGTCGATGAAGAGGACGTCGCCCGGCCCGAGCGAGGTGAGGAGCGCGGCGAGCGTGCCCTTGTGCTCGATGGTCGGCGCCGCCACCTGCCGCAGCGTCGCGCCGAGGGCGTTCGCGATCACGACGGCGAGCGTGGTCTTGCCGAGCCCGGGGGGCCCGCAGAAGAGCATGTGGTCGAGCGCCTGGCCGCGGCGCTTGGCCGCCTCGACGAAGACCTTGATGTTGTCGACCACCTGCCGCTGCCCGATGTACTCGTCGAAGGTGCGCGGCCGCACCGAGTCCTCGAGCTGGCGCTCCGACGAGCGCGGCGTCGCGGCCACCTCGCGCGGCGCGGCCTCGGGCGCCGCCGGGCCGGGCCCGCCGTCCACGTGCTTGCGGCGCGTCACCGCAGCACCTCCGCCTGGCGCAGGGCCTCGCGCACGAGCGCCTCGAGGGACGCGTCGGGCAGCGCCGCCGCCGCCGCCCGGGCCGCGCGCTCGGCGAGCCCGGGCTTGTAGCCGAGGGCCTGCAGCGCCTGCGCGGCGCGCTCGACGACCCCGCCGAGCGCCGGCGGCGCCGGCGCCCCGGCCGCCCCGGCGGCCTCGCCGGCGAGGGGCTGCACCTTGTCCTTGAGCTCCATCACCAGCCGCTCGGCGGTCTTGCGGCCGATGCCGCGCACCGCGCACAGCCGCGCGACGTCGCCCCGGCCGATGACGGCGCAGAGCTCGCCGACCGGCATCCCCGAGAGCACCTGGAGCGCGACCTTGGGCCCCACGCCCTGCACCTCGATGAGCAGCTCGAAGGCGGCGCGCTCGCGGCCGCCGCCGAAGCCGAAGAGCTGCAGGCCCCCGTCCTTGACCGCGTGCGTGTGGATGGCGAGGCGCACCTCGCTGCCGTCGGGCGGCAGCGCGGCGAGCGTCGGCCCGGCGACGAAGACCTCGTAGCCCACCCCGCCCGCCTCGACGACCACCCGGTCGGCGAGGCGCTCCAGCACGACCCCTCTCAGCGACGCGATCACGCGCGACCTCCCTGCGCCGCGGGCAGCGCGCCGACGGGCGGCGCGGCGGCGGCGTAAGCGTGGCAGATGGCGATGGCGAGCGCGTCGGCGGCGTCGGCGGCGGGCAGCCGCTTGAGCCCCATGAGCGCCCGCACCATCTCCTGCACCTGGCGCTTGGCCGCGCGCCCCTTGCCCGCCACGGCCTTCTTCACGCGCGCGGGCGTGTACTCGTGGATCGGCAGCCCGGCCTCGGCGGCGCACAGCAGGGCCACCCCGCGGGCCTGGCCCAGGAGCAGCGCCGACTGGACGTTCTCGTGCAGGAAGACACTCTCGATAGCGAACTCGGCGGGCGCGAGCTCGGCGATGATCTCGCGCAGCCCGGCCGCGATCTCGGCGAGGCGCGTCGCGAACGGCGCCGTGAGCGTCGCCTGGATGACGCCGCACTCGACGTAGCGCAGCCCGAGCGGGCGGTGCGCCACGTCGACCACCCCGTACCCGCAGCGGCGGCTGCCGGGGTCGATGCCGAGGATACGCAGGGGCGCCGTCACTCAGTCGGCCTCAGCCGCTGAGCTTCTCCATCAGCTCCGGATCGATGTCGAAGTTCGCGTAGACGTTCTGCACGTCCTCGTCATCCTCGACCGTGCTCACGAACTTCAGCGCCGCCTCGGCCTGCTCGCCCTCGAGCTTGACGTAGGTCGAGGGCACCTGCGCGATCTCGGCGGAGAGCGGCTTCAGCCCCGCCTTCTCGAGCCCGGCCTTGACCTCCTCGAAGCTCTTGGGGTCGGTCGCGACCTCCCAGGCGTCGCCGGTGTCGCGGACGTCCTCCGCGCCGGCCTCGAGCGCGACCTCCATGAGCTGGTCCTCGGGCACCGTCTTGTCGAGGAGGATGAGCCCCTGCTTCTTGAACATCCAGCTCACCTTCTCGCCGAAGATGCCGTTCGCCTTGTCGAAGTAGTGGCGGATCTCCGCCACCGTGCGGTTGCGGTTGTCGGTCATCACGTCGATGAGCACCGCGATGCCGCCGGGCCCGCGCCCCTCGTAGGTGATCTCCTCGTAGGTGACGCCCTCGAGCTCGCCGGTGCCCTTCTTGATGGCGCGGCCGATGGTGTCCATCGGCATGTTCTCGGCGCGGGCCTTGTCGACGGCCGTGCGCAGCCGCGGGTTGCCGCCGGGGTCGCCGCCGCCGAGTCGCGCGGCGACGGTCACCTCCTTGATCAGCTTCGTCCAGTTCTTGCTGCGCTTCGCATCCGCAGCAGCCTTCTTGTGCTTGATCGTGCTCCAGCGGCTGTGGCCCGACATGACGTGCTCCTGGCGCGAGCTCTCCGACGGGACCCGGGGGACCCGACTATGGGAGACACCTATCATACGGCCTGAGGCCCCGCAAGCGCGAGTCAGTCACCGGTGCAGCCCTGCAAGGCCTGAGCTCCCTTCGGTGCCGCCCGTCGCCGCCCTACCGCGCGGCTACCAGTGGATCAGGCCGGGGTTGATGTGGAGGTCGGCGGCGCTCTTGCCGGTGGCGAACTGCAGCGCGGCCGAGACGTAGGTGTTCGAATCGGCGTGGTAGCCCTGGTAGCGGCCGCCGCTGCTCGCCGCCTGCTGCAAGGCCCCGCGGAAGGCCGCGGCCTGGCTCGGGCTCATGATCACGGTGATCTTGCTCGTCGAGATCCACCCGCCTCAGCCGAGGCCCGGGCCGAACCAGCCCGCGCTCGTGTCCCCGAGCTCCCAGTAGCCGCCCTTCGGATCACCCACGCGGATGTGCTGGCGCCCCAGGGCGAAGCCCGGCGACTCGAAGCCGGTATGGTAGTAGAGCGTGAAGGCCTCGCCGCCGCCCCCGCCGCTCAGGTCGTAGACCCGGCCGTCGGGGTACTTCAGCGTGTACGCCAGATCGTAGGTGGAGCCGATCACCGCGAGCGGGCCCGCGGTCCCTTGCATGCACGCC
>DASXVK010000183.1:0-12706 GCA_036504295.1 Polyangia bacterium | reverse complement strand
GTGAGCTGGCCCGCCGCGGGGTCGCACGCCGGGGCGGCGTCGCCCGTGGGCGCGACGTCGTCGGCCGGCGCGTCGTCGGGCGCCGCGACGTCCGCGGCGGGCGCGTCGGGAACGGGCGCCCGGTCCGCCTCGAGCCGGTCGGTCCCGGCGTCGCGCCCGCCCCCGCCGCCCCCGCCGCCGCACGCGGGGACGCTGGCGGCGAGCACGAGCACGAAGATGAGGCTCAGGCGTCGCACCGGCAGGGATCATCGGCGGAGGCGCCGGGGCTGTCAACCGGCGCGCGGGCGCAAAAAAAACGCGAGGCCGCGCTGGGCGGCCTCGCGTCGGTGACGCAGACTACGGGGAGACTAGCAGGGCGTGCTGTGCGTGCCGCAGATCTCGGTCACGTACTTGATGATGACGGCGCTGGTCGCCGGCGCGACGAACGAGAAGCTGCCGACGGCGTTCGTGCCGACCGTCGTGCCCGCCGTGGTGAGCGGGATGGTGCCGGTCATGCCGATGAAGTTGATGGTCGTGGCGGTCGAGCTCTGGAGCGCGTTGTACGCGAACGTGTTCGCGTTCATGTCGGGCGCGCTCGTCGTGACGTAGTTCGCGTCCGGGATGATGATCTGGAGGACGTTGATCGAGGTCGTGCCGGCGTCGACGAGGGCGAGGACGTAGGCGGGCGACGAGCCGCTGGTGGAGTGGATCACGGCGCCGCGGGTGTAGGTGACGGTCTGGCCGCCGACGGTGGCGGTGACGGCGACGGTGCCGCCGAGCGCGGCGGCGTTCAGGGTCGCGACGAACGGCACGGTGAAGGTGCCGGTGATCGTCCCCTCGGGGTAGCAGTGACCCACGTCGGTGGACGAGAAGGTGACGGCCATGTTGCCATCGGCGCAGCCGTTGGTCGGGTCGGGCTGCGGCCAGCAGGAGCCGGAGGACTTGTCGGTCGGGTCCTGGTCGTAGAAGAGGTTCACGCAGTCGTTCGGGCACTGGCAGTCGGAGTTGAAGTGGCTGCAGAGGCCGGCCGTGGCGTTGCCGCCGGACGGGTTGCAGGTGTTCCCGCCGCCGCCGTCCTGCTGGGTCGGGGCGCTGTCGTGCTGGCCGCCGCCCTCGCTGCCGGTGTTCGGGCCGTCGAGCTGGATGTGCGGGCGATCGCCGGTGCCGCCGTCGGGGGCGGGCGGGTTGTTGCTGCTGCCGCCGCAGCCCCAGCCGAAGAGCGCGACGGACGCCACGAGGGCGAAGGAAGAGAGACGCAGGGACCGTACCATGTTCGACTCCTTGTGCTTGCCGCTGTTGATCTCGTCGCGCGCGTCGCGCGCGTGATGGCCTCGGGAACCGCTCCTCGACGCAGGCCGCAGATCATCATCTCGCGCGGCCTTTGTCAATCTCCTCCTGACGCTGCCGGGTCCTCCTTTCCGCCTGACGTCCCGTACGTGGCGCGGCGCCTCCCAGCGCCGCCGTTGCTAGAGGCTGCGCCGCCGCCTGAAGCCGAGCATGAGCGCCAGCGGCAGGAGCGCCGCGAGCGCGCCCTCGGCGCCGGCCGGCGCCGCCGCGCAGCCGCTGCTCGAGCCGCCGGGCGGGACCGGCGGCTGGTCCGACGGTGTGCGGTCGCAGATGAAGGTGGCGCCGTCGCCGCTGTCGATGCACTGGCCGCGGTTGGGGCAGGCGGCGCCGCCGGACTGGCAGATCTGGGTGCAGTAGCCGTCGTGGCCGGCGTCCGCGCACAGGCCCGCCCGGCAGTCCGTGTTCTGGGTGCACGGCGCGCCGGTCGCGCCGGGCGGGATGCCGTCGGCGAGGCAGAAGCCGTCGAGGCAGCTGTACCCGGCCGGGCAGTAGCTGCCCGCGCTCTCGTTGCAGGCCTGGGTGCAATAGTTCTGCATGCCCGGGACACAGACGCCGCTCTGGCAGTCCGCATTCACCGCGCAGTCCGCGCCGATGGTCCCGCGCAGCGCCGGGGGCGGCCCGTCGACGCAGTGGCTGGACTGGCACTTCTTGCCCGCGCCGCAGTCCGCGTCCACGTAACAGTCGGGCGGCGGCGGCACCCCGGCGACGGTGATGTTGATCACGCTCGAGCTGCCCACGTTGCCGAACCAGTCGGTGGCCTTGGCCTGGAGCTGGTGGGTGCCGGGCAGGATGCCCATGAGGCCGAAGGTGTACGGCGCCACGCTCAGGCTGTTGAGCTTCGTGCCGTCGTAGTACAGGTCGACGGACTTCACGCCGCTCGCGTCGCTGGCGGTGCAGGTGACGTCGAAGACGCCGCTCGGCAGCGTCGCGCCGTTCGCCGGCGCGGTGATGGCGACGGTCGGCGGCGTCGTCTCCTGGCCGATGCCGCTGCCGCCGATGGCGCGCGACAGGTACACCGGGTCGCTCTGGTAGTTGTTGTTCGAGCAGTTGGACTCGCCCGCGCGCGTCGACGCCGCGCCCCAGGTGAGCGACTGGTTGCCCGACGTGGCCCAGTACATGATGTCCTGCGGCCGGTTGATGTGGGCGAGACCGAAGGTGTGACCGCACTCGTGCGCCGTCGTGTAGACGACGTCCATGAGGCTCATGTTGAAGGTGCCGCCGAGGTCGTCGGTGCAGATGAAATTGATGTCGATCGGGTTGAGGTTGAGGTACTCGCCGGGGGCGCAGTCGAGCGGCGAGACGCCGAGCACGCCGTACTCCTGGCCGATGCCCGCCGCCGTCCCCCCCATGACCGTCATCGAGTAGTTGCCCGACGAGGGGCGGGTCGTGACGAACTGGATGTTGTAGCCGTTGTAGACCTGGCCCAGCCAGGAGACGATCTTGTCGATGACCTGCTGGCGCGTGCCCTGGCTCGACCAGTGCGCGGCGTTGAAGGCCGGGATGGTGACGGTGGAGGGCGGGATCCAGGAGGTGTTGGTGGTCGCGTTGGAGTCCTGCCCCTTGTAGATCGTGATCCCGTCGAAGACGAGGTAGACGACGGTCGTGCCCGTGTCGCGCTCGCCCCGGTGGGCCTCCCATCGTGCGAGCACCTTCGCCAGCACGTCGTCGGGGTAGGGCAGGACCACCTCCCACGGATGCGCCAGGTCGTGCAGGCCATGGTCGTCGGTCACGGGCGCCGGCACGCCGGGGAGATCGGGCGCGAGCAGCGTCACCTCGGCCGGCGCGGCGGGCCGTTCGGCGAGGCCCTCGCAGCCGGCGGCGAGGCCGAGCGCGAGGCTGAGGACGACGAGCGGCAGCAGCGAGAGCGGGGTGTGGGGCGAGCGCGTCATGCGGTGCGGGACCTCCCAGAGCCATCCTACTTGGTCGGCGCGTCCGGCATCAACCCTCTCGGCACGACGGGTTGACGCGGCTGCAAGCCGGGGGCCAAGGGCCGCGCGCGCGGCCGGCCTGAGGGGTGTCAGGTCTTATGCGTGGTTGTCTGACTGCACCGCACCCGGTGCCTGTTACTACGGGGGGTGGGAGGCCACACGGTGGGGGTTGCCGCCCACGGCCCGTAGTTCCCGAACGCCGGTAGGTCAGAACGCGTTGCATCCTTCGAATCACGAGCAGTTGCGTCGCTCCTGGCGGTCCCGACGGAGATGCTGAAACTGCTTGCAGTGTATGGTCACCCGCGTATCATCGGGTCGCAGGAGACGAGGACGTCTCCGGAGGGTCAGCAAGAATCATGAGCGATCGTGCTCACTCAGGCCGACACCGGTGGGAGATCCCGCTCTGGCGGGATGTGACCGAGGAGCAGTGGAACGACTGGCGCTGGCAGGTCAAGAACAGCCTGCGCTCCATCGACACGCTGCGCCAGGTCGTGCGCCTGACCGCGGCCGAAGAGGAGGGCCTCCTGAGCACGCGGGAGGTCTTCCAGATGGCGATCACGCCGTACTACGCCACGCTGATGGATCCGGAGGACGCGCACTGCCCGGTGCGACGCCAGGCGGTGCCGAACGTCGGTGAAACGCGGCCGACGGCGGCCGAGATGGCCGATCCGCTCACCGAGGACGAGCACATCGTCGCGCCCAACCTCGTTCACCGCTACCCGGATCGGGCGCTGCTGCTGGTGAACAACATGTGCGCGATGTACTGCCGCTTCTGCACGCGCAAGCGGTACACCGGCTGCAGCAACGAGACCCTCCCGCGCGCCGAGTTTCAGCAGTGCCTCGACTACCTGCGCGCCCACCCCGAGATCCGCGACGTCCTGGTCTCGGGCGGCGACCCCTTCATCATGTCGGACGCGCGCCTCGACGAGCTCCTCGCCGGCCTGCGCAGCGTCCCCACGATCGAGGTCATCCGTATCGGCACCCGCATCCCGGTGGTCATGCCGATGCGTGTCACCGACGAGCTGTGCGCGACGCTCCGCAAATACGCGCCGGTCTGGGTCAACACCCACTTCAACCACCCGAAGGAGCTGACGCCGGCGGCGCGCGAGGCGTGCGGGCGGCTGCTCGACCACGGCATCCCGATGGGGAACCAGACGGTGCTGCTCAAGGGCATCAACTCGAGCTGCCGCACGCTGAAGACGCTGTTCCAGCAGCTCGTGGCGAGCCGTGTCTGGCCCTACTACCTGTACCAGTGCGACCTCGTCGAGGGCACGGATCACTTCCGCACGCCCGTGGCGAAGGGCCTCGAGATCATGGAGCAGCTCCGCGGCCACACGAGCGGCTTCGCCATCCCGACCTTCGTCATCGACACGCCCGGCGGCGGCGGCAAGATCCCGCTCGGCCCGCAGTACCTCGTCACCGCCTCGGAGAAAGAGGTCACGCTGCGGAACTTCGAGTTCCGCACGTTCCACTACCCCGAGACCGAGGAGCGCGACTGCACCTGCGCCTACGAGGGGCGCTACTTCGGCGAGGCCGGCGAGGTCGACCTCGAGCAGGCCGCCAACGACTGGCCGCGCCGTCGCGTGCGGCGCGGCGCCGCCCGGTAGCGCGCGGGCAACCCCGGCCGCGCCCGCCCCTGTCCTATCTCCGATCCCCCACTCCTCAGCGCGCCGCGCGGGCGCGTATACTGCCCGTGTCAGGGAGGCTCGCCATGCGCCTGGTCATGCTCCTCGTCGTCCTCGCGCTCGTCCCCGCGTGCACCTTCAGCTCGGCCGTGGCCTTCGGCCCGGGCGCCGGCGGCCGCGCGCCGGGCCAGGTGCTCGTCCTGTCCGCGGATCGGCTGGACCGGCCGTACGAGGTGGTCGGCCTGGTCGTCACGCAGATCGACACCAGCGATCAGCGCGAGCAGCTGTTCGAGCTGCGCCGCCTGGCCGCGGCCATGGGCGCCGACGCCGTCATCGGCACCCAGCTCGAGCTCGGCTTCGGCGTCTGGAACGTCGGCCGCCACCTCTCCGGCACCGCCGTGAGGTACCGCTGATGCGCGCCCCGCTCGCCGCGCTGCTCCTGGCCGCCACCACGCTCACCGGCTGCGCCTACCAGGCGGTCCTCGTCACCGACGAGGGTCGCGCGTACCCGCCGACGAACCCGGCGGAGATCCGCTTCCACCCGGGCCGCGACCCCGGCTTCCGCTACGAGATCATCGGGCGGGTCGCCTCGTTCGCCGCGATGGGCGAGGCGCCCGAGGCGATGCGCGAGCTGGCGCTCGCGGCCGCGGCGGTCGGCGCCGACGCCGTGCTCGACGTCAAGCTGCAGAAGCTGTCGAAGAACACCGGCGCGAGCGGCCTCGCCGTCAAGCGCGTCGCGGCCCCGCCGCGCCTCGCGCCCCCGGCCCCCGTCGCCCCGCCCCCGGCACCGCCGCCACCGCCGGCCCCGGCGCCGGTTGAGCAGGAGTAATCAACAGGGAGACGAGGAGTCGGGGAGGAATTCCTGGTTGGGTTGTGCTGGACCACCGTCGCCGGTGCTCCAGCGCGACCCAACCAAATCCAACTCCCCGTCTCCCCGCCTCCCTGTTAATCCGACTTCCGACGACTACAGCTTCGCGTGGGCGTTCGTGGCGGCGTCGGCGCGGGCGGCCATCTTCTCGACGGCGGTGCCGTCGAAGGAGCCCTGCGCCTTCATGACGGTGAAGGCCGTCATGTTGACGATGGTGTTCGCGGCGCTGCCGAGCGCGAGCACCGTGACCGGCTTCTTCATGCCGAGCAGGATGGGGCCGACGGCCTCGGCGCCGCCGAGCTTCTGCATCAGCTTGTAGGAGACGTTGCCCGCCGAGAGGTTCGGGAAGATGAGGACGTTCGCGGCCTCGGTCAGGCTGGTGAAGGGGAACTCCTCCTTCAGCATCTCGTAGTCGACCGCGACGTCGGCCTGCAGCTCGCCGTCGATCTCGAGGTCGGGCCGCCGCTGGCGCACCATCTCGGTGGCCTTGGCGACGCGCTCGGCCTGGTCGTAGCGCGCCGAGCCGAAGTTCGAGTACGACAGCATCGCCACGTGCGGCGTGATGCCGAGCTCCTTGACCGCGTCCGCCACCTGGATGGCGATCTCGGCGAGGGTCTCGTCGGTCGGGGCGACGTTGACGGTCGCGTCGGCGAAGAACTTCACCGCGCCGCCCTTGAGGATCATCATGTACATGCCGACCACGCGGCGGTACTCGGGCCGGGTGCCGATGATCTGCAGCGCCGGGCGGATCGTCTCCGGGTACTCGCGGGTCTGGCCCGAGACGAGCCCGTCGGCGTCGCCCTCGTGCACCATCATCAGGCCGAACTGCAGGTGCCGCTTCATGTGGCGCTGCGCGAGCGCCCGGTTGACGCCCCGGCGGCCGCGCTGCCGCCAGTACTTCTCGACGTAGCCGGCGTAGAGCGGCGAGGCCTGCGGGTTGATGATCTCGACCTTGTTGACGAGGTCGCCGAGGTCGAGCTCCCTGACCGCCTGCTCGATCTCCGCGCGCACGCCGAGGAGCACCGGCTTCGCCAGGCCCTCGTCGACGATGGTCTGGCAGGCGCGCAGGATGGCCGGCGTGTTGCCCTCGGGGAAGACGATGCGCTTGGGCTGCGCCTTGGCGCGGGAGCGCACGCGGTGGAGCACCTCGTGGGTGGCGCCGATGCGGCGCTTGAGGGACTCCTTGTACTCCTCGAGGTCGACGGGGGTCTTGGCGACGCCCGTCTCCATGGCGGCCTTCGCGACCGCGCCGGCCTCCCACCACAGGACGCGCGCGTCGAACGGCTTGGGGATGATGTACTCGGGGCCGAACTTCATGCGCAGGCCGCCGTACGCCTTCGACACCGCCTCGGGCACGTCGAGCTTCGCGAGGTCGGCGAGGGCGTGGGAGGCGGCGACCTTCATGTCGTCGTTGATGGCGGTCGCGCGCACGTCGAGGGCGCCGCGGAAGATGAAGGGGAAGCCGAGGACGTTGTTGACCTGGTTCGGGTAGTCCGAGCGGCCCGTCGCCATGATGATGTCCGTGCGGACCGAGACGGCGTCGGGGTAGGTGATCTCGGGGTCCGGGTTCGCCATGGCGAAGACGATCGGCCGGTCGTTCATCGACGCGATCATGTCCTTGGTGACCATGCCGGCGACCGAGCAGCCGAGGAAGACGTCGGCGCCCTTCATGGCGTCCGCCAGGGTGCGCAGCTTCGTGTCCTGGGCGAAGGCCTCCTTGTACGGGTTCATGCCCGCGCCGCGGCCCTTGTACACGACACCCTTGGTGTCGACCATGATGAAGTTCTCGCGCTTGGCGCCGAGCGTGATGTAGTGGTTGGCGCACGCGATGGCCGACGCGCCCGCGCCGCTGACGACGACGCGGACCTTGCTGATGTCCTTCTTCTGCAGCTCGAGCGCGTTGAGCAGCCCGGCGCCGGAGATGATCGCGGTGCCGTGCTGGTCGTCGTGGAAGACCGGGATCTTCATGCGCTTCTTGAGCGCGGTCTCGATCTCGAAGCACTCCGGCGCCTTGATGTCCTCGAGGTTGATGCCGCCGAAGGTGGGCTCGAGGGCGGCGACGATCTCGATGATCGCCTTGGGGTCGGTGGTGCCGAGCTCGATGTCGAAGACGTCGATGTCGGCGAAGCGCTTGAAGAGGACGCCCTTGCCCTCCATGACCGGCTTGCCGGCGAGCGGGCCGATGTTGCCGAGGCCGAGGACCGCGGTGCCGTCGGAGATGACGGCGACGAGGTTGCCCTTGGCGGTGTACTCGAAGGCCAGCTCGGGGTCCTTCTCGATGGCGAGGCAGGGCTCGGCGACCCCGGGCGTGTAGGCGAGCGACAGGTCGCGCTGCGTGAGCATGGGCTTGGTCGCGGTGACCTCGATCTTGCCCTTGCGTCCCATCGAGTGATACTCGAGAGCTTCGCGCTTCCGAATCATACTCATCGGGTTGCCTCCCTGGCTGGCGTCTGCGTGTGCCGGCAATCTGTAACGTACCTACCAGAGGGAATGCAAGCGCCGCCGTCCGCGGGCCGCACCGCCCGACGGGTAGACCCGTGCTCAACCCGACGCTCAGTTAGGCGCAACCCGACCGGGAAGGGGGGCCCCCGTCGGCGCCAGCCGACAGGGGGGAGGGGCGGAAGCCCCTCCAGTCAGTAGTTCAGGAGCTCGCTGAGGTGATCCTTCTCCCACTTGGACGCTTTGGCGTAGTGGACGAAGGTCTTCTCGGCGGCGCGGAACTCGGCGGTGTGGAACTGGCGGCGGCCGGCCACGACCGGGATGTCGTAGACCTGGTGCAGCATCTCGTGGAAGACGATCCAGTCGACGAAGTAGCGGGGCACGAAGCCGCGGTCGAGCGACGGGTGCACCCGGATCAGGCGGTCCTCGACCGAGTAGGAGCCCATCTTGATCGAGTTGTGGCGGCGCTTGCGGCGGCTGCGGCCGCCGCCCCAGGTGATCTGGGCGTGGATCCGCCCGGCGAAGTAGGTCTCGTTGAGCTCGTCGAAGATGGCCTTGAGGTCGTGGACCTGCCCCTGCGTCTCGATGGTCGGGAGCTGGGAGGGCTTGCGGTGGAGGCGGCGGATGCGCCCCTGGTGGCCGTCGATGAAGCGGCCGAGCAGCTCCGAGGCCTGCCGGTCGTTCTCGCCGATGTAGCGCGCGAGCGCCCGCACGACCGCGGGGTCGGCCTCGAGGAACATGTGGTGGAGGCGCACGCGGTAGAGGCCGCGCTCACGCTTCACCGCGATCATGGTGTAGCGGTTGTCGGTCACCGCCAGGGCGAGCCGCCCGCCCCGCAGGTGGGCGGCGATCCGGTTCTCCAGCCGCTGCCGGGCGGCCTCATCGGGCACGCCCAGCTGCAGGAGCTGCTGCTGCAGGTTCAGCCGGGGCGCCTCGGCCCGGCGCGCGGGGCGGGCCTGGCCCCGGGCCTCAGCCGCCGCGGGCGCCGTGCCGGCGAAAGGGAAAGCGGTCTGCTCACGCTCTGCCACTCGGACCTCCGGTCGAATTTTCTCGTGCTTCCGAAAGCTTGGCTTTCACTTATCGACCGCCGTCGAAGTATATCTTGGAGTCCGAGCAGCAGCAAATAATGCCAGGTCGGCTCTGCTTTCGGCATGCCAGAACAATACTTGCGCAATCCGGAAGTACCGGTTGACTCGGCTTACAGCAGTGCTGGTTTTTTTCAACCAAGATGGTAACCGGCCGTCAATTCACGCCAAAAGCTTGCCACGGGCAGAGCGCACTGTTACCATAGGCGCTACTCTGTTCCCGGCATCGGCGTGGGGCTCGGCCGGGTCACCCTTATTTTCGGCAGTAGGTAACTGGTCATTTGAGACTGGAGGTGGTCGATGTCGCGGTTCTCGGTACGCTGGTTGGGGATGTTCTTGGTGCTACCGCTCGTGTTCGCCGTCGGCTGCGGCGACGACAACGTCGCGCCGAAGCAGGACGCGGGGCAGAACGACGCGCCGCTCCAGAATGACACGGGCGTGCAGCAGGACACGGCGCCCCAGGACGTGCGACAGAGCGACGCGCCGGTGAACCAGCCGGGCCAGGTGATCGTCACCCAGGTCTCCCCGGCGCCGGTCGGCGTGCCGCAGCTCGACGGCCTCAAGTTCCCGATCGTTACCGCGAGCTGGACGCCCGTCGCCGCGACCGGCAACAGCCCCACCGCGACTCTGGACAAGCGTGACGCGCTCGGTCTGGGCTGCGTCGCCTACTACTACAACTTCCTCGCCGCGGGCACGAAGTACGTCGACACGACCGCGAACGCGGGCACCGTCACCGTGAAGGGCCCGTGGACGGGCGTCCAGATCAACCCCGACGGCGACGCCGGCGCGCCGATCCCGAACCCGATCACGTGCAACCGGACCGAGTCCCCGGCCGACGCCGGCACCTTCGTCTACAACTGCGACTACCCGCGCCTCCCGGTCTTCCCGGAGTTCGTCAAGCCCGGCGACAAGGTATTCGTCAACGTCTCGGGCAGCGACGAAGTGCAGCCGACGCTCATGGACGGCGGCCTCACGGTCCCGCCCTTCGTGCACGTGACGACGGCGCTTCCTACCACCCCCCCGACCCCGGCCCTCTACGCCATCGATCAGGTGCCGGTCGGTGACGCCGGCATCGGCCTGGACTTCGAGTGCGGCAAGACCGACGCGGGCACCGGCGGCAACTGCCAGCTGGTCACCGGCATTCTCATCCAGTCCTCCGACACCGCGCCCCCGGCCCCCCTCGGCGGCGCCATCCGGATCCAGGACAATCCGCCCACGGCGGAGTTCGGCTACATCCAGTGTTCGAAGCTCAGCCCGCCCAACAACCACATGGACATCGACTACGCCCTGTGGACGACGGCGTTCCCGGTGACAAGCCAGTGGCGCTCGCTGCGCACGGTCGTCACGCACCTCGCTCCGCAGCTCGCGAAGACACTCATCGGCGTCGGCGGCGGCGAGGTCGGCGTCACGGCGCGCACGCCCGACGCGGGCCCGTAGTCCTTCGTCGCAGGCCCGCGCAGCGCCGCGTCCCGGCGCCGCTTCTATCACCCCTCGCAAATCCTGACCCCGGCCGCGGCCCCCGACGCCGGCTGCCGCACCTTCACGCACAACGGCGGCTACCCGCTGCTGCCGGTTTTCCCAGAGTTCATGAGGCCCGGCGACAAGGTCACGGTGACTCGGCCGCGTCCGTCCAGGTTCAGGACGACCCCTACGGCCAAAATCAGGCACAGCGAGTCCTCGACGCTGAATGGCGGTACCTACGTAGAGACCGACTACGCACTCCCTCGAGACCGCGGCCGTCCCGGACGGGCAAGTGGGCGGCGAGGTCGGCGTCTATGTTGCCCTGTGCCCGACAGCGGCCTGTAGTCTCCGTGACGGCGCTCCCGTCGTGGCGCCGCCCCTCAGGGCAGCCGCGCATTGAGACCCGCCCCGTTTTCGCTTGACTCTCGCCAACTTGGCAGCCATCGTCGCGGTTGCCGACTGGCTTAGGGGGCCAAGCCGTGGATCCGACGCGCCTGCTCGTTGTCGACGACGACCCACTGATCCGCCGCACACTCCGCCGCACCCTGAAAGCATACGAGATTCACCAAGCCGAGACGTGTGAGGCAGCGCTGGACTATCTCGCCGACCACGCCTCGACGATCGATCTCGTCCTGCTCGACGTCAGATTCCCAGATAGCGCCATGCAGGGTGACGCAGCCCTTGAGGCGATACACACGCGCTGGCCTCACCTCGGCGTCGTGGTGATGACGGGTGGGGCCTACGACGTGCCCACGGCGATCCGATGCACGCAACTCGGGGCCCTTGCGTTCGCCACGAAGCTCACTGACACGCCTGGTGGGCTCGCCGCTGAAGTCGAGCGCGCCCTCCGCATCGTAGCGGTGCAGCGGCAGGTCGAGGCGCAGCAGGCGGAGCTGCGCCGACTTCGGGCGCCGGAGCGAGTTGTCGACCCGCACGCGGCGGCAGCATCCCTCAGCGCGACAGCAGGTGGCGGTCATGGGGACGAGGCCATCGCTGCCCGACCGGCACCGCCCGAGGGTGCAACACTCAGCGCCCGCGAAATCCAGGTGCTCACCCTCATCGCCGACGGGTTCAAGCGGACCCCGATCGCCGGGCAGTTGGGCATCCGCGAGTGCACGGTGGATACCCTTCTCGAGCGGGTCCGGTGCAAGACCGGGCTCTGGACGACCGCCGACCTGACGAAACTCGCGATTCGCATGCGGCTAACGAAGCTCGGCCGCTGAGGTCGAGAGGTCCGCGCGTCCGGAGATTTCGGGACAAGCGCGTCCCGAAAGCCACGGATTGCAGCGCCCGTGTGCGAGATGCATCGTGGGCGGGCCGGTGCCAGAGCGCTTGAGGTGGCCCGGCTGTTTGCCTGCCTGGCGTCAGGACGAAAGGAGCTTGCTCATGAGGATCGTGTCCGGTCTCGGCATCGCGGTGCTACTGACTCTGCCAGCTTTGGCGGAGGCGCAGATCTACAACGGCGAAGAGGACATCGCCGTCTCGAACGGAGACTACGTCGGCTACTGCGAGGAGTACTCCCAGCCCTATCACGGTGCAGCGGTCGAGGTGGCCGCTTTCGAGAACGGCTCTCAGGGCGACTTCTACGCCGTCGCTTACCGGAACACCTCGGGCGGGGTCAGCTTTACGAAGCATGATACCCGGCTCGGCACCGGCGCCGTGTTCACTGCGGACCTCACCGCCGCGGGATCGCTCAACGCGGCGGGCCACACTGATTCATGCATCTCGGGCAGCTACCCGAATCGAGGCTGCGCCTGGATCACAGGCTCCGATCCGAGCAACAATGTCTTCTACTTCCGCGAGCTCGCCGACCCGAGCGGCGCCGGGTATGGAGTCGACTGGTTGACCGGTCTCGCGACGGGCATTCAGCCCGCAGGCGATGCTGGCTATGGCTGCTTGATCTCTACGAAGTACGGCTGCCTCTCCTACGGCAACAAGCTTCTGCTCGTGTACGTGTCTCCCAACCAGACCCAG
>DASXVK010000182.1:0-27250 GCA_036504295.1 Polyangia bacterium | reverse complement strand
GGCTTGCGGCGCGGCGACCGCCCGCTCCGCAGGGGCGCCGGCGGGCGGGGCGCGGAGCACCAGGAACGCCGCGACCCCGAGGCCGGCGAGGAGCGCCGCGGCCGCCGTCACCGCCAGCCCCGCCGGTATGGCGCGCCGCGGGCGCACCACGGGCGTGGGCTGGGTGGGCGCCCGGTCCAGCGGCGGCTCGCGCCGCGTGATCCGCGTCGGCTCCGATGTCAGGTCGCGCGGCTGGCCGGGCGGCGCCGGCGTCAGCCGGGTCGGCTCCGACGCGAGGTCCAGCGGCGAGTCGCCCGGCGCCGGGGAGAGCCGCGTCGGCTCCCCCGGCAGCGCGTCCCCATCGCCGGCCAGGTCGAGCGACTCGAGCGGCGGCAGCCCGGCCCACTCGGCGGGCGCCGGCCGCTCCTCGTCGGGCGCGGGCGGCTCCGCGGCGGTCACGCGCGGTTCCTCGACGGGCGCGGGCGGCTCCGCGGCGGCGGCGCGCGGCGCGTCGACGGGCGCGGGCGGCACCATTGGGGCGGCGGGCGGCTGCTCGACCGGCACCGGCGGCATCGGCGGCGGCGCCGCCGCGACCGTCGCGACCGGCAGCGCCGGTCCGACCGGCGGCGGCGCGACCGGCGGCGGCGGTGCGACCGGCGGCGGCGGCGCGACGGGCCGCGGCGCCTCGGGCAGGGTCGTGCCGGTGAGCGGCGAGGGCGCGATCGGCAGGGGCGTCGTCGCGCGCGGCTCCGGGGTCGATGCGGCGAGCCGCGCCAGCGGCACGAGCCCGGTGATCGTCGGGTCGCGGATGTCGCCGAAGTCGGCCGGCAGATCGAACGCGGCGACCAGGGCGCGCCAGAAGTCGAGCGCCGTCGCCGGCCGGCCCGCGGGCTCCTTCGCGAGGGCCCCGCGGATCACCGCGTCCACCGCCGGCGGGAGCCCCGGCCGGAGGGACTCGAGCGGCGGCGGCATCTCCGTCGCGATCCGCAGGAGCACCGCGTACACCGACTCGCCGTCGAACGCGGGCCGCCCCGTGAGCACCTCGTACATCACGGCGCCGAGCGCGTACACGTCCGCGCGCTCGTCGATGTTGCGCGCGTCGCCCCGGGCCTGCTCGGGGCTCATGTACGCGGGCGTGCCGAGCATCGCGACGTCGCCGGTGATCGCCTGGGTCGCGCCGCGGATCTTGGAGATGCCGAAATCGAGCAGCTTGACGAACTCGGCGCCCTCGTCGCTGGGGCAGAGGAAGATGTTGTCGGGCTTCAGGTCCCGGTGGATGACGTGGCGCTTGTGGGCCGCCGACAGCGCCGAGACGACCTGGCCGCAGACGTTCAGGGCCGCCGGCGGCGCGAGCGGGCCGACGCGCTCGAGCCGCGCGCCCAGGTCCTCGCCCTCGAGGAGCTCCATCACCATGTACGGCGTGCCGTCGGGCATGCAGTTGAAGTCGAAGACCTCGGTGATGTGCCGGTTGCCGATGCTGCTGGCGAGCTCGGCCTCGCGCTGGAAGCGGGCGAAGGCCTCCTCGTTCTGCGCGAGCTCTCGGAGCAGGAACTTCACGGCGTAGCGCTTCGGCAGGCGCACGTGCTGCGCCTCGTACACCGCGCCCATGCCGCCGCGGCCGATGAGCCGGGTGACGCGGTAGGCGCCGCCGATCACCTCACCTGGGAGTGGATCTGGCGCGTCCTGGGGGATCCCGGTCAATACGGCCACTGTGCGCGCGCCGCCTCGTCGCGAAGAGCTGGCCGATGGTACCAGCCTCGGGGTCAGCCTTCAAGCCGACCTTGCCGAACGGCGGCCGGGCGTCCTAAGCTGGGCGGATGCCGCGCTGCCGCCCGCTCCGCGCCGTCCCGGTCGTCCTCGCCGTCGCTCTCGCCGGCTGCGGCGCGACCGGCGCGTCCCTGCCGCCGGGCGCCGGCGCCGACGGCGGCGCCGGCCGCGACGCCAACCCCGCCGCCGCCGACGGCGGCCACCGCGACGGCGCGGTCACCGCGCCGTGCGCCGCGGACGCGCCGGACCTGGTCGGCTGCGCCTGCGACCTGGTCGACGCCACCCGGAGCTGCTGGCCCGCGAGCGCCGATCCCGGCGTGCGCGGCGTCGGCGCCTGCCGCGACGGCGCCCAGACCTGCATCCGCAGCGACGAGTTCACCGGCTGGGGCGCCTGCACCGGCGCGGTCCTGCCCGCGGCGGAGATCTGCGGCGGCGGCGGCGACGAGGACTGCGACGGGCGCGTCGACTGCGCCGACGAGGACTGCGGCACCGAGCCCGCCTGCGTGCCCGAGTGCCAGACCGGCGCCACGCAGCCCTGCTACAGCGGCCCACCCGGGACCTCCGGCGTCGGCGTCTGCCACCCCGGGATCCGCACCTGCGACGCGGCCGGCCACTGGGGCGCGTGCACCGGCGAGGTCACGCCCGGCGCCAGCGAGGGCATCCTGCACTTCAACTGCGGGGACGGCCTCGACAACGACTGCAACGGCAAGCAGGACTGCGACGAGTTCGGCTGCCTGCTCGCGGGCGGCTGCGCGGCCGAGCTCTGCACGGCGAACGAGACCAAGCCCTGCTACACCGGCGCGGCGGGCACGGCGGGCGTCGGGCCGTGCCACGGCGGCACCCAGACCTGCGCGTCCGACGGCAAGAGCTGGGGCCCCTGCGTCGGCGAGGTGACGCCGACCAGCGAGGGCCTCGCCTGCACCGACTCCGTCGACAACGACTGCGACGGCCGCGTCGATTGCGCGGACCCGGCGTGCGCCACGGCGCCGTCCTGCTGCACGCCGCCGTCGGGCGGCCCCGTCGACGAGACGATCTGGGCGCACTCGGCGACGGATCTCTACCGCGTCGATCCGGTCGGCTTCGGCGTCACCCACGTCGGCGCCTTCGGCGCTGGCGACTCGATCACCGACATCGCGGTGACCCCGGCCGGGGATCTGTGGGCGATCTCCTTCTCGGCCCTGTACCGTGTCGATCGCACGACCGCCGCGGCCACCTTCGTCGCCAGCGTCGCCGGCAGCAGCAACAACGGCCTGACCTTCCTGTCCGACGGCACGCTGCTGGCGGCGAGCGGCGCCGGCGACGTCGTGCGGATCGACCCGGCGACGGGCGGCGTGAGCACCGTCGGCGGCTTCGGTCACGGCCTGTCGTCCTCCGGCGACCTGGTCGCGGTCGGGGGCGTCATGTACGGCATCTCGTCGACCGGCTCCGGCGGGAGCGACGCCTCCTCGAACAACGTCCTGCTCCGCGTCGACGTCGCCACCGGCGCGGCCACGGTGGTCGGCCCCATCGGCTTCGGCCAGGTCTGGGGCCTCGCCTACGTGAACGCCCGCGTCATCGCCTTCAACACCTCCGGCCAGATCATCCAGATCGACCCCCAGACCGGGGCGGGGACCCTGCTCACGACCCGGAGCGTGCAGTTCTGGGGCGCCGGGATGTCGCCGAACGTCCCGGCGAATCCCTGCCCCTGACGCCCTCTGACGCCCCCCGCGCCGGATCAGCCCGTCGCGAAACGCCGCCTCAGATCCTCGAGGAGCGCGAGACGCGGATCCTCCGGAGGGACGATGCGCGCGAGCCAGAGCGAGACGTAGGCGAGATCCAGGCGCCCTTGCTGCACCGCGAAGAGGCGCTCGAGATCGAGGACGTCCTTGGGGCGGCCGTAGATGAGCTTGGTGACGGCGACGTCCTCGGCGCTCAGGAACCACAGCGACCGCCCGTCGGGCGTCGGCAACTCGACGCGCCGCCGCTCCATCTCGCGGTGAAGCGGGTGGTGCGCGATGAAGACGTCCACGCCCGTCCGGCCCAGCCTCGCCCAGATCGCGCCGAAGCGCGCGGCGCTGCGGCGGGCCTCGTCGCGCGCGAAGAGGACGCCGGCGCGCTCGAGCGCGTCGAAGAGGCGGTCGAGCGCCGCCTCCCCGACGAAGACCGCGACATCGACGTCCGCGGTCGCGCGAGGCACGCCCCACGCGCCGAGGGCGAGCGCCCCACCCAGGGCGTAGGGGAGGCCGTCGTCGTCGAAGCAGGCCGCGAGGCGCAGGGCCGCCTCGGCGGCAGAGGCCTCGGGGCTCATCCGCCTTCTCCGCGGCGCATGCGCTCCAGCAGGTCGAGGGCCCCGGCGGGCGGCGGCTCCCGTCGGTCAGCGCGCGCGCCCACGTCCTCGGGCCACAGGCTGCGGAGCCACCTCACGTCCCGGCACAGCGACCAGGTGGCGGCGAGGCGCTCCGCCGGGGTCGCGTCGCGCCACGGCTCCGCCTCGCGGACGACGTGAGGGTCCCCGCTCATGGCCTCGGCCTGGGCCAGCAGCTTCGCGTTCTCGGCGCCCAGCGGCGCGGCGAGGTCGGTCGCCATCATTCGAAGTGTACCACGCGGCGGGCTGGCCCGGTCGGACCGGTCGGGTCTTGCCCGGCCCGGGCCGCCGTGCTACTCCTGCCCTCCGTCGAGGGCCGAGCGCAACAAAGCTCTTGACAAGAGGGCCATTACCTCTATACTACCCCAGTTTCAGACGGACCCGTGTGCACTGACACCGCACTTGTCCAGCGAGTTCCGGGACTTAGTATCTCAGCGAGGATGTGATGCCGACGATCAACCAGCTCGTCAAGAGCGGCCGAGAGACGCCGAAGACGCGGACCGGGGCGCCGGCGCTGCAGGGCAGCCCGCAGAAGCGCGGCGTCTGCGTGCGCGTGTACACCACCACCCCGAAGAAGCCGAACTCGGCGCTCCGCAAGGTCGCCCGCGTCCGTCTGACGAACGGGATGGAAGTGACGACGTACATCCCCGGCGAGGGTCACAACCTCCAGGAGCACTCGGTGGTGCTGATCCGCGGCGGCCGCGTCAAGGATCTCCCGGGCATCCGCTACCACATCGTCCGCGGGACCCTGGACGCCGCCGGCGTCGCGAACCGGCGCCAGTCACGGTCGAAGTACGGCGCCAAGCGGCCGAAGTAACCCGAAAACGTAAGGACATCACGCAATGCCGCGCAGAGGCGAAATCCCCAAGAGGAAAGTGCTCCCGGATCCGAAGTTCACGGACCAGACGCCGGATATGCGTCGCCGGCTGACCAAGTTCATGAACGGCATCATGGAGCGCGGCAAGAAGGCGGTCGCCGAAAAGATCGTCTACGATGCCTTCGACATCATCGCCGCGAAGGTCAAGGACGACCCGGTCAAGGTCTGGGACAAGGCCATGACCAACATCAAGCCGAAGGTCGAGGTCAAGTCGCGCCGCGTCGGTGGCTCGACCTACCAGGTCCCGGTCGACGTCCGGCCCGACCGCTCGACCGCGCTCGGCCTCCGCTGGCTCATCGGCTACGCCCGGTCGCGCGGCGAGAAGACGATGCAGGAGAAGCTCGCGGCCGAGATCATGGACGCGGCTTCGGGTCGTGGTAACGCAGTGAAGAAGCGCGAGGACACACATAAGATGGCCGAGGCCAACAAGGCCTTCGCCCACTATCGTTGGTAGGCGTGAGAACGTAACCCGTCTCCGGAGCGGCACGGCCGCGCCGGAGGGAGCGGGCGCCGAGGTACCGGTGGGCGGCAGGACCGACCCACCGAGCCCCGGCCGAGGAGAAAGAGACCAGGGTAGCAGCGGTTCCGAAGGGCGGCGCTGGCCAGCAAGAGTGAGCAAGCAATTGCTCCCCCTCTGCTCTCCATCGCAGCAGGACGCGACCTCTTCTATCCAACCAGCTTTGAGCAGCACACCCCGCCCGCCCCGTGCATGGGGCCGGCGCGTGTGCCCCGTGTTGGCGCGGCCGCACGAGAAAACGAAATCGGTCGAGGATAGATAAAGGTACCGTCGAGTGGTAAGGGAACTGCCCATAGAGCGCACCCGGAACATCGGGATCATGGCGCACATCGACGCCGGTAAGACTACGACTACCGAGCGCGTCCTGTACTACACGGGCGTCTCGTATCGTATCGGCGAGGTCGATGAGGGCTCCACTCAGATGGACTGGATGGAGCAGGAGCAGGAGCGCGGCATCACGATCACGTCCGCGGCGACCACCTGCTTCTGGCGCGACCACCGCATCAACATCATCGACACCCCTGGCCACGTCGACTTCACGATCGAGGTGGAGCGCAGCCTCCGGGTCCTCGACGGCGCCGTCGCCGTCTTCTGCGCCGTCGGCGGCGTCGAGCCGCAGAGCGAGACCGTGTGGCGCCAGGCCGACCGCTACCACGTGCCGCGCGTCGCCTTCATCAACAAGCTCGACCGCATGGGCGCCGACCCGCGCCGCGCGGTGCGCGAGCTGAAGGACCGGCTCCACGCGAACGCGATCCCGGTCCAGCTCCCGATCGGGATCGAGGAGCGGTTCGTCGGCGTCGTCGATCTCTTCTCGATGCAGGCGATCATCTGGGACGAGGAGACCCTCGGCGCGCACTCGCACTTCGAGGAGATCCCCGCCGAGCTGCGCGAGGAGGCCGCCGCCGCCCGCGAGCACATGGTCGAGGCCATCGCCGAGGCCGACGACCAGCTCACGCTCCGCTACATCGAGGGCGCGCCGCTCACGACCGAGGAGCTCAAGGCCGCGCTGCGCCGGGCGACCGTCGCCATGGGCGCCGTGCCGGTGCTCTTCGGCGCCGCCTTCAAGAACAAGGGCGTGCAGCCGCTCCTCGACGCGGTCGTCGACTACCTGCCGGCGCCGTCGGACGTCCCGCCCATCGTCGGCGAGGACCGCGACGGCAACCCGACCTCGCGCCGCGCGAGCGACGACGAGCCCTTCGCCGGGCTCGCGTTCAAGATCATGGCCGACCGCCACGGCGACCTCACCTACGTGCGCGTCTACTCGGGCGTGCTCCAGGCCGGGTCGACGGTGTACAACGCGAAGAAGGGCAAGCGCGAGCGCGTCGGCCGCCTCCTGCGCATGCACGCGAACAAGCGCGAGGAGATCAAGGAGGCCGAGGCGGGCACCATCGCCGCCGTCGTCGGCATGCGCATCACCACCACCGGTGACACGCTCTGCGACGAGAAGGCCCCGGTCATCCTCGAGTCGATGCAGGTGCCCGAGCCGGTCATCGAGATCGCGATCGAGCCCAAGACGCAGGCCGACGAGGACAAGCTCGGGGCCGCGCTGAACCGCCTCGCCGCCGAGGATCCCTCGTTCCGCGTCCACACGGACCCGGAGAGCGGCCAGACCATCCTCTCGGGGATGGGCGAGCTGCACCTCGAGATCCTCGTCGACCGCCTCACCCGCGAGTACAAGGTCGAGGCGACGGTCGGGCGGCCCGAGGTCGCGTACCGCGAGGCGATCAGCAAGCGCGCCGAGGTCGATCACGTCTTCAAGCGCCAGACGGGCGGCCGCGGCCAGTACGCCGGCGTCGTGATCGCCGTCGAGCCCGCGCCCGCGGGCACCGGCTTCGCGTTCGAGAACGAGACCGTCGGCGGCACCGTGCCGCGCGAGTACGTCCCCGCGGTGCAGAAGGGGATCGCCGAGGCGATGGAGCGCGGCGTCCTGGCCGGCTACCCGGTCATCGACGTCCGGGCCGCATTGCTCGACGGTTCGTATCATGAGGTTGACTCTTCTGATATGGCGTTTAAGATAGCCGGCTCCATGGCCTTCCAGGAAGCCGCGAAGCAGGCTGGTCTGCACCTCATCGAGCCCCTCATGGGCGTCGAGGTGATCACGCCCGAGCAGTTCATGGGCGAGGTGATCGGCGACCTCAACGCGCGGCGCGGGAAGGTCACCGGGATGGAGCCGCGCGCGGGCACTCAGGTGATCAGCGCCGAGGTGCCGCTCGCGGAGATGTTCGGCTACGCGACCGTGGTCCGCTCCAGGACGCAGGGCCGCGCGACGTTCACGATGCAGTTCGAGCGGTACGCTCCGGTGCCGGCGCAACTTGCCGAGACGATCGTAGCGAAGGTGAAAGGACTCTAGAGAGCCAACAGACGCGCGAGCGTCTGTCCAGTCGCCACCCATCGGAGGAGGGCAGCGACCTTAAAGGAGACGAGAGATGGCGAAGGAAAAGTTCGTACGCAACAAGCCGCACGTCAACGTCGGGACCATCGGTCACATCGACCACGGCAAGACCACGCTGACCGCTGCCATTACCAAGGTCATGGCCGCCCGCGGCATGGCGACGTTCAAGTCGTACGACGAGGTCGCGAAGGCGTCGATCTCGCAGGGTCGTCGCGATGAGAC
The DNA here is from genome assembly GCA_036504295.1 of Polyangia bacterium. Lineage (GTDB taxonomy): Bacteria > Myxococcota_A > Polyangia > JACRCY01 > JACRCY01 > DASXVK01. Next base: position 19,152 of record DASXVK010000182.1, on the reverse strand, counting down.
GAAGATCCTGACCATCGCGGTGTCGCACGTCGAGTACTCGACGGAGAATCGGCACTACGCGCACGTCGACTGCCCCGGCCACGCCGACTTCATCAAGAACATGATCACGGGCGCGGCGCAGATGGACGGCGCCATCGTCGTGGTCTCCGCCGCCGACGGCCCGATGCCGCAGACGCGCGAGCACGTGCTGCTGGCGCGCCAGGTCAACGTCCCGGCGATCGTCGTCTTCCTGAACAAGGTCGACATCAACCCGGACCCGGAGCTCCTGGAGCTCGTCGAGCTCGAGATCCGCGAGCTGCTGACGAAGAACCAGTTCCCGGGCGACGACGTCCCGATCGTCCGCGGCGCCGCCATCAAGGCGCTCCGCTGCGGGTGCGGCAAGGACGGCTGCGAGAACTGCCAGCCGATCCTCAACCTGCTCAAGGCCGTCGACTCGTACGTCCCCGAGCCCGTGCGTGAGACGGACAAGCCGTTCCTCATGCCCATCGAGGACGTCTTCACGATCTCCGGCCGCGGCACGGTGTGCACGGGCCGCGTCGAGCGTGGCGTCATCAAGGTCGGCGAGCCGGTCGAGATCGTCGGCTTCGGCGAGACCCGGAACTCGGTCGTCACCGGCGTCGAGATGTTCCGCAAGCTGCTGGACCAGGGCCAGGCCGGCGACAACATCGGCTGCCTGCTCCGCGGCATCAAGCGCGAGGAGATCGAGCGCGGCCAGGTGCTGGCCAAGCCCGGCTCGATCACGCCGCACAAGAAGTTCGACGCGAACATCTACGTCCTCAAGAAGGAAGAGGGCGGGCGCCACACGCCGTTCTTCAACGGCTACCGGCCCCAGTTCTACTTCCGCACGACCGACGTCACGGGTGTCGTCAATCTGCCCGAGGGCGTCGAGATGGTCATGCCGGGTGACAACACGGCCATGATCGTCACCCTCATCACGCCGATCGCCGCCGAAGAGGGCGTCCGGTTCGCCGTCCGCGAAGGCGGCCGCACCGTCGGCGCGGGCGTCGTGACGAAGATCCTGGAGTAGGCACTGACGGGAGCGACCACGGCCGGCCTCGCGCCGGCCGTGGCCCTTCCTGGAGAAACCGTCGATGACGACGCCGAAGATTCGCATTCGCTTGAAGGCCTACGACCACAAGCTCCTCGACCAGTCGGCCGGGGAGATCGTCGATACGGCGAAGCGCACCGGGGCCAAGGTGGCCGGGCCGATCCCGCTCCCGACCAAGATCAACAAGTACTGCGTGCTCCGGTCCCCGCACGTCGACAAGAAGTCGCGCGAGCAGTTCGAGATCCGGACGCACAAGCGGCTCCTCGACATCCTGGACCCGACGCAGCAGACGCTGGACGCGCTGATGAAGCTCGACCTGTCGGCGGGCGTGGACGTGGAGATCAAGACGTAGCCTCGGGTTTCCGGATCCCGTTCCCGAGCCTCGAAGCCCGTAGCGGAGCAACCATGGCAACCGTCGATGTCCTGAACCTGAGCGGCGAAAAGGTGGGGAGCCTCGAGCTCGACGACACCGTCTTCGCCACCGAGGTCAAAGAGCACCTCCTGTGGGAGGTCGTGAAGCAGCAGATGGCGAACCGGCGCGCCGGCACGCACTCCACGCTGCGTCGTGACGAGGTCCGCGGCGGTGGCCGCAAGCCGTTCCGGCAGAAGGGAACCGGCCGCGCCCGCCAGGGCTCGACCCGCGCCCCGAACCACGTCGGCGGCGGCAAGGTGTTCACGCCGAAGCCCCGCGACTACTCGTACAACGTGCCCAAGAAGGTGCGGAAGGGCGCGCTCCGGTCGGCGCTGTCGCTGCGCCTCAAGGAGCAGAAGCTCGTCGTCCTCGAGAGCTTCGCGCTCGAGGGGATGAAGACGAAGCGCGTCGTCGAAGTGCTCGGCCTCCTCAACGCGGGGTCGGCCCTCATCATCGACGGCAAAGAGAACCTCAACCTCCAGCGCTCGACGCGCAACCTGCCGAAGTCGAAGTTCCTCCCCCCGGAGGGGCTCAACGTCTACGACCTGCTGCGCTACCCGACGCTGATCATCACCGCCCCCTCGGCCAAGGCCGTCGAGGGCGCCCTGAGGAAGTAACGATGCGCGCACCTTCGTACATCGTGAAGCGGCCGCTGCTCACCGAGAAGGGCACGCGCCTCAAGGAGACGGGCGGTCTCAGAGAGGCCCCGGCCGAGGGCGTGGAGTTCGAGTCGAAGCTCCTCTTCGAGGTGGCGATGGACTCGAACAAGGTCGAGATTCGCCACGCGATCGAGCGCCTGTTCAACGTCCAGGTCGTGGACGTCCACACCGCGGTCATCCGCGGCAAGTGGAAGCGCATGGGCCGCTGGGAGGGCCGTCGTCCGACCTGGAAGAAGGCGGTCGTGACGCTCGCGCCAGGTCAGACGATCGACTTCTTCGAGGGCGTGTAGCCCCGGTACCGTGAGAGGCGAGCCATGATCAAGAAGTACAAGCCAACTTCACCGGGTCGCCGGGGCATGTCGAGCTTCGATTTCTCGGAGCTCACGCCCGGCAAGAAGCCCGAGCGGCGCCTGCTCGAAGTCAAGACGTCGTCGGGCGGTCGCAACAGCTACGGCCGCATCACGAGCCGGTTCCGGGGCGGCGGCCACAAGCGCCGCTACCGCGTCATCGACTTCCGGCGGGACAAGCTGGGCGTGCCGGCCAAGGTCAGCGCGATCGAGTACGATCCCAACCGCAGCGCGCGCCTGGCGCTGCTCGCGTACCAGGACGGCGTCAAGCGCTACATCCTCGCTCCCGACGGGATCAAGGTGGGCGACCTGATCGTCTCCTCGAAGAACGCGGACATCAAGCCGGGCAACGCGCTGCCGCTCCGCTACATCCCCCTCGGCACGACGATCCACGCCATCGAGATGAAGATCGGCGGGGGCGCGCAGCTCGCGCGGTGCGCGGGCACGAGCGCGCAGCTCATGGCGAAGGAGGGCGACTGGGGTCACGTGCGGCTGCCCTCGGGCGAGGTCCGGCTCGTGCACCTGGCCTGCCGCGCCACCGTCGGCGCCGTCGGCAACTCCGACCACTCCAACGTCGACCTCGGCAAGGCCGGCCGCGTGCGCTGGCTCGGCAAGCGCCCGCACAACCGCGGCGTCGTCATGAACCCCGTCGACCACCCGATGGGCGGCGGCGAGGGCCGCTCCTCCGGCGGCCGTCACCCCTGCAGCCCGTGGGGCCAGAAGTCGAAGGGCTACAAGACGCGCAAGAACAAGTCGACGACGAAGTTCATCGTCCGTCGCCGCGGCAAGAAGGGTTAGCTTCCATGGCGCGCTCCGTTAAGAAGGGTCCGTTCGTCGACAAGCACCTCCTCGTGAAGGTCCTCGAGGCGCAGCGGACCAAGTCGAAGAAGGTCATCAAGACCTGGTCCCGCCGCTCGACGATCCTCCCCGAGATGGTCGGGCTCACCTTCGCCGTGCACAACGGGAAGAAGTTCATCCCGGTGTTCGTGACGGAGAACTCGGTCGGGCACAAGCTCGGCGAGTTCGCCCCGACGCGGACCTTCCACGGCCACTCCGGCGACCGCAAGGCGGCCAAGCCGAGCGGCGGCGCCCCGGCGCCCGCGCCCGCGGCCAAGTAAGTAGAGGGATCGAGATGGACGCCAAAGCCGTCATCCGTTACACGCGCATGTCGCCGCGCAAGGCGCGCATCGTCGCGAACATGATCCGCGGCAAGGACATCGACGAGGCCATGGCCATCCTGCGCTTCCAGCAGCGCAAGGCCGCCAAGGTCATGCGCAAGCTGCTCGTGTCGGCCATCGCCAACGCCCACACGAACCACCAGCTCGAGGTCGACAACCTGATCGTCAAGACCGTCCTGGTCGACGGCGGGCCGATCCTCAAGCGCTGGATGCCGCGGGCCATGGGGCGGGCGAACCGCATGAACCGCCGCACCACCCACGTCACCATCGTCGTCGGCGAGCAGGGTTAAGGAGCGTTTCATGGGTCAGAAGACACACCCCATCGGTTTCCGCCTCGGGATCGTGAAGACCTGGAGCTCCAAGTGGTACGAGGAGAAGCAGTACTCCAAGTGGCTTCACGAGGACATCAAGCTGAAGGCGGAGATCAAGAAGAAGCTCCAGCACGCCGGCGTCTCCTCCGTCGAGATCGAGCGGGCCGCGAACAAGGCGAAGATCAACATCTTCACCGCGCGCCCGGGCATCGTCATCGGCAAGCGCGGCGCGGGGATCGAGGCCCTCAAGAAGGAGGTCCAGGCCCTCACGACGAGCGAGGTCTTCCTGAACATCCAGGAGGTCCGCAAGGCCGAGACGAACGCGCAGCTCGTGGCCGAGAACATCGCCACGCAGCTCGAGCGCCGGGTGGCCTTCCGCCGCGCCATGAAGAAGGCCGTGCAGACGGCCATGAAGTTCGGCGCGAAGGGCATCCGCGTCGCGTGCGCCGGCCGGCTCGGCGGCGCCGAGATGGCGCGCTACGAGTGGTACCGCGAGGGCCGGGTGCCGCTGCACACGCTGCGCGCGGATATCGAGTACGGCACGACCGAGGCGCACACGACCTACGGCAAGATCGGCGTCAAGTGCTGGATCTTCCGGGGCGAGATACTGCCGACGCGTCAGACGGCGCGGGTCCAGTAATAAGCAAGCGAGGGTCTCATGCTGTCCCCGAAGAAAGTCAAGTGGCGCAAGCAGCAGAAGGGCCGCATGCGGGGCCTGGCCAAGGGCGGCTCCGAGGTCACCTTCGGCGACTACGGGATGCAGGCCGCCGAGTGCGGCCGGCTCACGTCGCGGCAGATCGAAGCCGCGCGTATCGCCATCTCCCGCTACGTCAAGCGCGGCGGCAAGCTCTACATCCGGATCTTCCCGGACAAGCCGATCACGAAGAAGCCCGCCGAGACCCGCATGGGTAAAGGCAAGGGCGCGCCGGAAGAGTGGGTCGCCGTCATCAAGCGCGGTCGGGTGATGTACGAGATCGAGGGTGTCACCGAGGAGATGGCCCGCGAGGCCTTCCGGCTCGCGCACCACAAGCTGCCGATCGACACCAAGTTCATCACGCGGGAGACCGGCCTATGAGCGCGGAGCACAAGGATCGGCCGGCCGAGCTGCGTGAGCGCACGGACGAAGAGCTCAAGGCGATGCTCGGGTCGCTGGAGGAGGATCTCTTCAAGTTCCGCGTCCAGCGCTTCACGAATCAGCTCGAGAACACGATGAAGATCCGCAACACGCGGCGCACCCTCGCACGGGTGAAGACGCTCCTCACGGCCCGCGACAAGGGCATCGAGGCAGCGCGCAAGGAAACGCGTCCCGCGGACGAGGCGAAGGAGTAGCCCATGGCTGCCGAGCGTGGAAGCCGCCGGACGATGGTCGGCGAAGTCGTCAGCGACAAGATGGACAAGACCGTGGTGGTCCAGGTCGCGCGCCGCGTCCGCCACCGCATGTACCACAAGTTCGTGACGCTGCGGTCGCGCTACAAGGCGCATGACGAGCGCAACGAGTGCAAGGTCGGCGACGTGGTGCAGATCGTCGAGTCGCGCCCGCTCAGCCGTGACAAGCGGTGGCGAGTGCAGAAGCGGGTGTCGCGCCCCGACCTGGCTTAGCCGAGCCGAGACTACGAGTACGGCCGCCGCGCGCGGCCAGGCTCAGCATGACGCCCACTTTGGAGTGAACCATGATCCAGCAGCAGACGGTCCTCGACGTCGCAGATAACTCGGGGGCCAAGAAAGTCATGTGTATCAAGGTGCTCGGTGGCTCGAAGCGGAAGTACGCCTCCATCGGGGACATCATCGTGGTCGCCGTGAAGGAAGCCATCCCGAACGCCAAGGTCAAGAAGGGCGAGGTGGCCCGGGCCGTCATCGTGCGGACCGCGAAGGAGATCGGCCGTCCCGACGGGTCGTACATCCGCTTCGACGACAACTCGGCGGTCCTCATCAACAAGGACAACGAGCCCATCGGGACCCGCATCTTCGGGCCAGTCGCGCGCGAGCTGCGCGCGAAGAAGTTCATGAAGATCATCTCCCTCGCCCCGGAGGTGCTGTGATGCACGTGCGCAAGGGCGACACCGTCGTCGTGGTCACCGGTAAGGAGAAGGGCAAGCGGGGCAAGGTGCTCCGGATCCTCACCAAGAAGGACCGCGTCCTCGTCGAGCGGGTGAACATGGTCAAGCGGCACACCAAGCCGAGCCAGAAGCACCCGCAGGGCGGGATCATCGAGAAAGAGGGCAGCATCGAGATCTCGAACCTGCAGATCTACTGCCCCAAGTGCGACGCCCCGCGCCGCACCGGCGTGAAGGTGCGCGAGGACGGCAAGAAGCAGCGCACCTGCCGTAAGTGCGGCGAGGTCTTTGAGGCGGCTGAGCGTTAGGCCGGAGTAAGCTAATGGCGGACAACGAGAACAAGAAGGGTCCCGACGCCGGCGCCGCCGAGAAGCCGGCCAAGGCGGAGAAGCCCCAGAAATCTGAGTCGGCCCCGAAGGGCGACAAGCCCTCTGGCGCCGACAAGGCGGCCAAGGGCGAGCAGAAGGCCAAGGGCGGCGAGAAGGGCAAGGGCGCGCCGAAGGGCGGCGACAAGGGCGCGCCGAAGGGCGGCGACAAGGGCGCCAAGAAGGAAGAGAAGCGCATCAAGCGCACGGCGCCCCCGCGCCTCAAGTCCTTCTACCACTCCGACGTCATCCCGCGCCTGCGCGACGAGTTCAAGTACAAGAACGCCAACCAGGTGCCCAAGATGGTGAAGATCACCGTCAACATGGGCCTCGGTGAGGCGATCGCGAACCCGAAGGTCCTCGAGTCGGCCGTCGAGGAGCTGCGCGTGATCACCGGGCAGAACCCGGTCGTCACCAAGGCCAAGAAGAGCATCGCGACCTTCAAGCTCCGTCAGGGCATGAAGATCGGCGCGATGGTCACGCTCCGCCGTGAGAAGATGTACGAGTTCTTCGACCGGCTGGTCAGCTTCGCGCTGCCGCGCGTCCGCGACTTCAAGGGCATCTCGCCGAAGTCGTTCGACGGGAGGGGCAACTTCTCCCTCGGCGTGCGCGAGCAAATCATCTTCCCCGAGATCAACTACGACAAGATCGACAAGATCAAGGGGCTCAACATCTGCATCGTGACGACGGCCCGTACCGACGACGAGGGCCGCGCGTTGCTGAAGCACCTGGGAATGCCGTTCAGGCAGTAGGCAAGGAGTCTTCAGATGGCTCGTCTGTGTCAGGAGATACCGCGGAAGCTGAAGTTCGCGGTGCGCCACCGTAGTCGCTGCCCGATCTGCGGCCGCCCTAGGGGCTACATTCGCAAGTTCGACATGTGTCGGATCTGCTTTCGCAACCTGGCGCTCAAGGGAGAGATCCCGGGCGTGATCAAGTCGAGCTGGTAAAGCAGGGGTCAACCGATGTCGATGACCGATCCCATCGCGGACATGTTGACGCGCATCCGCAACGCGATCATTTCGCGTAAGACCAAGGTCGAGATGCCGTCCTCGAAGCTCAAGGTGCGGCTCGCCGAGCTGCTCCGCAACGAGGGCTACATCTCTACCTTCACAGTGAACGAGGAGAAGCGAGGCAGCTCGCTCCTCGTCGAGCTCCGCTACGACCGCGAGAACCGCAACGCCATCATCGGGCTGCGGCGCGTGTCGAAGCCGGGACAGCGCCGGTACGTCAAGACCGACGACATCCCGCGCGTGCGCTCCGGGCTCGGCGTGGCGGTCCTCAGCACCTCGAAGGGCATCATGACCGACCGCGAGGCGCGCAAGCAGGGCCTCGGCGGCGAGCTCATGTGCGAGGTCTGGTAGAGCCATGAGTCGAGTCGGACGAAAGCCGATCGGGATCCCGAAGGGGGTCACCATCGCCGTCAACGACGGGCTGGTGGTCGTCAAGGGCCCCAAGGGCGAGCTCAAGCGGACGGTCGCCGAGGGCATCAGCGTGAAGGTGGAGGGCCAGAGCGCCTCCTTCGCGCGCCCCGACGATTCGCCGCCCATGCGCGCCAAGCACGGCCTGATGCGCGCCCTGGTCGCCAACATGGTGACCGGCGTGACCGAGGGCTACACCCGCGAGCTGGAGATCAACGGCGTCGGGTACAAGTGCGAGGTCAAGGGGAACGTGGTCAACCTCGCCCTCGGCTACTCGCACCCGATTGACTACCCGCTCCCCGCGGGTGTCTCCTGCAAGCTGGACAAGAACAAGATCATCCTCACCGGGATCGACAAGGAGAGCGTCGGCCTCGCCGCCGCGAAGATCCGGTCGTTCAAGGTGCCGGATCCGTACCAGCAGAAGGGCGTGAAGTACGTCGGGGAGATCATCCGCAAGAAGGTCGGCAAGACCGGCGCGTCATGACCGGTTGGCCGCGCGAGTGCGCGGTCTGCCGTCGTCGCCGCATAGTCGACTGAGGTAGCCCATGGCGAAGACCAAAGTAGAGTCGAGACTCAAGCGGAAGCACAGCATCCGCAAGCGCGTCGCCGGCACCGCCGAGCGCCCGCGCCTGACGGTCTTCCGCAGCGCGCGTCACATGTACGCCCAGGTGATCGACGACGTCGACGGGAAGACCATCGCCGCCGCCTCGACCCTGGAGGAAGCGCTCAAGGAGCCGCTGAAGGGCCTGAAGAAGAAGGACCAGGCCAAGCAGATCGGCATCGCCCTGGCGAAGAAGTGCCTCGCCAAGCATGTCGACAAGGTCGTCTTCGACCGGAACGGCTACCAGTACCACGGCCGGGTCTTGAGCCTGGCCGCCGGCGCCCGCGAGGCGGGTCTGAAGTTCTGAGGGTGATGTAATGGCGATCAATTACGATGATGTCGGCGAGCTCGTCGACCGCGTGGTCTTCATCAACCGCGTGGCCAAGGTCGTCAAAGGCGGCCGGCGCTTCAGCTTCAGCGCGCTGGTGGTCGTCGGCGACCAGAACGGCTTCGTGGGCGCGGGGCTCGGCAAGGCCAACGAGGTGCCCGAGGCGATCCGCAAGGGGACTGACCAGGCGAAGAAGAACCTGTTCAAGATCCCGCTCAGCAACGGGACCATCCCCCACGAGATCCTGGGCAGCTTCGGCGCCGGGCACGTCCTGCTCCGCCCGGCCTCCCAGGGCACCGGCGTCATCGCGGGGGGCGCCGTCCGCGCCATCCTCGAGGTGGCCGGGGTGCAGGACATCCTCACGAAGTGCATCGGCACGTCCAACCCGCACAACGTGATTCACGCGACCATCTCCGGGCTCAAGAATCTGCGCAGCCCCGAGCAGGTCGCGGCGTCGCGCGGCAAGGAGCTGGCGGAGATCAGAGGCTAGTCATGGCGCTCAAGCTCAAGGTCACGCTGGTCCGCAGCGGCATCAACCGCCCCGAGAAGCAGCGGCTCACGATGCGCGGGCTCGGGCTGACGCGGCTGCACAAGACGGTGGTTCTCAACGACACGCCGGCGGTGCGCGGGATGATCAAGTCGATCGTCCACCTCGTGCACGTCGAGCCGGCGGACTAGGACACACGCACATGGGCACGACCCTGCATACCCTCAAGGGCCCGAAGGGCGCGAGCCGCAACCGCATCCGTGTCGGTCGCGGCCACGGCTCCGGGCGCGGCGAGACGTCGGGCAAGGGCATCAAGGGCCAGAAGGCCCGCACCGGCCACCACGGGGCCCGCATGGGCTTCGAGGGCGGCCAGATGCCGCTGCAGCGCCGCCTGCCGAAGCGCGGCTTCCACAACCTGTTCCGCCGCGACATCGTCGTCGTCAACGTCGGCGCGCTCGCCGAGCGCTTCCCCGACGGCACCGTCGACCCCGATCGCCTGCGCGAGGCGGGCATGGTCCCGCGCTCGGCGAAGCTCGTGAAGGTGCTCGCCCAGGGCGACATCACGCACGCGCTCACCATCAAGGCCCACCTCTTCTCCAAGATGGCTCAGGAGAAGATCACGAAGGCGGGTGGTCAGTTCGAGGTCATCCCGGAGCGGCTGGCGGCACCAGCCAAGGCATCAGGGGCGCCGGTTTAGGGTCGGCATAACCCATGAGTAACCCGTTCGCCAGTATCGCCAAGATCCCGGAGCTCCGGCGGCGCCTGCTCTTCACGCTGGGCATGCTGTTCGTCTACCGGATTGGTGTGTTCGTCACCTGCCCGGGCGTGAACCGCGGAGTCATGAAGAACATCATGGCTCAGCAGGGGAGCGGCTTCCTCGGCCTCTTCAACATGTTCTCCGGCGGCGCCCTGGAGCAGCTGTCGATCTTCGCGCTCGGCATCATGCCGTACGTCAGCGCGTCGATCATCCTGCAGCTCCTCACCGTCGTCATCCCCTCGCTCGAGCGGCTGCAGAAGGAGGGCGAGGCGGGCCGGCGCAAGATCAACCAGTACACCCGCTACGGCACCGTCGTGCTCTCCCTCGTCCAGGCGTTCTTCATCGCGCGCTGGCTCGAGGGTGCGTCGCGCAGCTTCGGCACCCAGCTCCCCGTCGTCGGCAACCCCGGCATCGGCTTCGAGCTGCTGACGATGGTGACGCTCACGACCGGCACCGCCTTCATCATGTGGCTCGGCGAGCAGATCACCGAGCGTGGCATCGGCAACGGCATCTCGCTCATCATCTTCGCGGGTATCGTCGCCTCCATGCCGTCGGCCGGCGTGCGCCTGTACGAGAAGGTCACCCTCGGCGACCTCGGCGCGTTCTCGCTGCTCGTCATCAGCCTCGTCGTGGTGGCCGTCATCGCGGTCATCATCTTCTTCGAGCGTGGGCAACGGCGGATCCCGGTGCAGTACGCCAAGCGCGTGGTCGGCCGGAAGATGTACGGCGGCCAGTCCACGCACCTGCCGCTCAAGGTCAACACCTCGGGCGTCATCCCGCCGATCTTCGCCTCGTCGATCCTGCTCTTCCCGGCGCAGATGGCGAGCTTCGTCCAGACGCCGTGGATGCAGCGGGTCGCCGACTCTCTGCAGCCGGGCGACTGGCGCTACAACGTCCTCTACGTCGCGCTGATCGTCTTCTTCTGTTACTTCTACACCGCCGTCACGTTCAACCCCGTCGACGTCGCGGACAACATGAAGAAGTACGGCGGCTTCATCCCGGGCATCCGGCCGGGCAAGCGCACCGCCGAGTACATCGACCGGGTGCTCAGCCGCATCACCTTCGGCGGGGCCATCTACGTCTCCGCCATCTGCGTGCTCCCGACGATGCTCCAGAAGGGCATGAACGTGCCGTTCTACTTCGGCGGCACCGGCCTCCTCATCGTCGTGGGCGTCGCCCTCGATACGGTGCAGCAGATCGAGTCGCACCTGATCACGCGGCACTACGAGGGCTTCACCGGGCCGAAGGGGCCGCGCATCCGCGGCCGCGCGGTCGCGAGCGGGCGGACGCGCTAGCAGGGGAACGGGCAATGGGCGACCGCAACTGGATCCTTCTCGGGGCCCCCGGGGCCGGCAAGGGCACGCAGGCGCAGCGGCTGATCGATACCTATCGGCTGCCGCAGATCTCGACGGGCGACATGCTCCGCGAGGCCAAGCGTGCGGGCACGGCCCTCGGGAAGCAGGCCGCCGGGTACATGGATCGCGGCGCCCTCGTGCCGGACGAGCTCGTCATCGGCCTCATCGCCGAGCGGCTCGACCAGCCGGACGCCCAGCAGGGCTTCATCCTCGACGGGTTCCCGCGGACGGTGCCGCAGGCCGAGGCGCTCGGGCAGGTGCTCGCCGAGCGCGGGCGGCAGCTCACCCGGGTCGTCGCCATCGAGGTGCCCGAGGCCGTGCTGGTGCCGCGGCTGACGGGCCGGCGCTCGTGCCCGAAGTGCGGGGCGCCGTACCACGTCATGTTCAAGCCTCCGGTGAAGGAGGGCCTGTGCGACGTGGACGGGACGGCGCTGGTGCAGCGCGCCGACGACACCGAGGTAACGGTGCGTGCCCGGCTCGAGACATACCGGAACCAGACCGCGCCGCTCATCGCCTACTACCGCGCGAAGGGGCTCCTGCGCGAGGTGGACGGCCAGGGCGAGCTCGGGGCCGTCTTTCAACGAGTCCAGGAGGCGCTGGCCTGAGTCGCGTGGCGACAGAGATCGATGCGGTCGGTGCTCAGAGACATGAAGATCTACCTCAAGTCCCGTGAGGAGATCGCCAGGCTTCGCGAGGCGAACCTGGTGGTCGCCGCCGTGCTCGACGCGGTCGAGGCAGCGGCGCGGCCGGGCGTGTCCACCTACGAGCTCGACCTGATCGCGGCCAAGCAGTGCAAGCACGAGGGCGCGACTCCGGCGTTCCTCGGTTACCACGGCTACCCGGCGGTGCTGTGCACCTCGATCAACGACGAGGTGGTCCACGGCATCCCCCGCAAGGATCGGGTGCTCAAGGACGGCGATATCCTCAGCGTCGACTTCGGCGCGTTCAAGCACGGGTTCTGCGGCGACTCGGCCCGGACCCTCGCCATCGGCACCATCAGCGCCGGGGCGCAGAAGCTGATCACCGCCACCCGCGAGGCGCTCGACCAGGCCATCGCGGTGTGCCGGGCCGACAAGCGGCTGCAGGACATCGGCTGGGCCGTGCAGTCCCACGTCGAGACGCTGGGCTTCTCCGTGGTGCGCAGCTTCGTCGGCCACGGCATCGGCCAGAAGATGCACGAGGACCCGCCGGTGCCGAACTACGGCGCGCCGGGCCGGGGCCTGCGGCTGAAGCCGGGCCTGGTGCTGGCCGTCGAGCCGATGGTCAACGCCGGGGGCCCGGATGTCGAGGTCCTCGAAGACCGCTGGACTGCGGTCACGAAAGACCGTAGTCTCTCGGCTCATTTTGAGCATTCGGTCGTGATCACGGACGGAGAACCGCTCGTGCTCTCGCGGCCGTAACGCCTGTTAGATCGTTCGAGGGTGTCCATGAAGGTCCGTACGTCGGTCAAGAAGATCTGTGACAAGTGCAAGATCGTGCGCCGCAAGGGCACCGTGCGCGTGATCTGTGACAACCCGCGCCACAAGCAGCGCCAGGGCTAGAGGAGGAATTCAGTGGCACGCATCGCCGGCGTCGACCTCCCGCGTAACAAGCGCGTCGAGATCGCTCTCACGTACATCTTCGGCATCGGAAAGTTCCGGGCCGTGACGATCCTCACCAAGGCCGAGGTCGATCCGAACAAGCGGACCGACGTGCTCGACGAGGCCGAGATCCGCCGCATCCGCGACGTCATCGACGCCGAGTACAAGGTCGAGGGCGATCTCAGGCGCGACATCTCGATGAACATCAAGCGCCTCATGGACCTCGGTTGCTACCGCGGCCTGCGTCACCGCAAGGGGCTGCCGTGCCGCGGCCAGCGGACGCACACGAACGCCCGGACCCGCAAGGGCCCGCGCAAGGGCGGCATGATCAAGCGCAAGGCGCCGTCCGGCGCCACGTCGGCTCCGCGTCCCGCGGGCGGCGGCGCCTAGTAGGGCGCGCCCGGGACCAGCGACGCAACGACGGCCTGAGAGATTCGGTCAAGAGGCAACGTAAATGGGTAAGCCGAAGACGGGTAAGAAGAAGGTCAAGAAGAACGTCCAGAGCGGTGTGGCGCACATCCAATCCACGTTCAACAACACGATCGTGACGATCACCGACGTGTCCGGGAACGTGGTGGCGTGGTCCTCGGCTGGCGTGCGCGGCTTCAAGGGCTCCCGCAAGTCGACCCCGTTCGCGGCGCAGCTCGCGGCCGAGGACGCGGCGAAGAAGGCGATGGAGCACGGGATGCGCGCGATCACGGTCTACGTGAAGGGCCCGGGCAGCGGCCGCGAGTCGGCGCTGCGCGCGCTCCAGGCGGCCGGGTTCAAGATCACCCTCATCCGCGACGTCACCCCCATCCCGCACAACGGCTGCCGGCCGCCGAAGCGCCGCCGCGTCTGAGGCCGAGGAGAAACGAACCATGGCACGCTACATCGGTCCTGTCTGCCGGCTCTGCCGGCGCGAGGACATGAAGCTCTTCCTCAAGGGCGATCGCTGCTACACCGACAAGTGCGGCTACGAGCGCCGCGCGTACGCCCCGGGCCAGCACGGCCAGGCGCGGCGTCGCAAGCAGTCCAACTACGGCGAGCAGCTCCGTGAGAAGCAGAAGCTGAAGCGCATCTACGGGCTCGCCGAGCGGCAGTTCCACGGCTACTACGTCAAGGCGAGCGCCATGAAGGGCGTCACCGGCGAGGCGCTCCTGCAGCTCCTCGAGCGGCGCCTCGACAACGTCGTCTACCGGCTCGGGTTCGCGGCGGACCACGCCGAGGCGCGCCACTTCGTGCGCCACGGCCACTTCCGCGTGAACGGCCGCAAGGTCAACATCCCGTCCTTCCTCGTCAAGCCGAACGACGTCGTCGAGGTCAAGGAGGCCAGCCGCACCGTCGGCCGCATCACCGACAGCCTCACCGGCGTCGACCGCCGCGGCGTGCCGAAGTGGCTCGAGCTGGACAAGGACAATTTCCGCGGGAAGGTGACCGGCACGCCGGCGCGCGAAGAGTTCACGCTGCCGATCCGCGAGCAGCTGGTCGTCGAGCTCTACTCCAGGTAGTCGTACGAGACTGCTCGCCGCGCCGTCGTGGGAGGCGCGCGCGGGCGTTTGACAGGAAGAGGTAGCATGGCAACGGCAACGACGAACACGCAGCAGTACCAGCAGCCCGCTTTCGCGGTCTTCGCGCGCAACTGGCGCGAGCTCATTCGGCCCAAGATGCTCGAGGTCGACCGCGAGTCGCTGTCGCCGACCTACGGCAAGTTCGTCTGCGAGCCGCTGGAGCGCGGCTTCGGTCTCACCATCGGCAACAGCCTGCGGCGGGTGCTCCTCTCGTCCCTGCAGGGCGCGGCGATCACCTCGGTCCGCATCGAGGGCGCGCTGCACGAGTTCACGAGCCTTCCGGACGTGGTCGAGGACGTGACGGACATCGTCCTCAACCTGAAGGAAGTCCTCGTGCGGATGACCGACCCCAAGGCCCGCACCGTCCGCATCGACAAGGACGGCGAGGGCGAGATCAAGGCGGGCGACATCGCCGTGGTCGAGGGCGTCGAGATCCTGAACCCCGAGCACCACGTCGCGACCCTGTCGCGCGGCGGCAAGCTCCACATGGAGCTGACGGTGCAGATGGGTCGCGGCTACGTCTCGGCGGAGCGCAACAAGACGCCGACGATGCCGGTGGGCGAGATCCCCATCGACGCGCTCTTCAGCCCCATCAAGAAGGTCAACTACACCGTCACCCACGCGCGCGTCGGCCAGCAGACCGACTACGACAAGCTGACCCTCGAGGTGTGGACCGACGGCAGCGTCAACCCGCAGGACGCGGTCGCCTACGCCGCCAAGATCCTGAAGGACCAGCTCTCCATCTTCATCAACTTCGAGGAGCAGACCGAGGCCGCCACGCCGCAGGTCTCCGAGGAAGAGGAGAAGCTCAACGAGAACCTCTGGCGTTCCGTCGATGAGCTGGAGCTGTCCGTCCGCTCGGCGAACTGTCTGCAGAACGCGAACATCAAGCTGATCGGCGAGCTCGTTCAGAAGACCGAGGCCGAGATGCTGAAGACCAAGAACTTCGGCCGCAAGTCGCTGAAGGAGATCAAGGAGATCCTGGCCGAGATGGGTCTGAGCCTGGGCATGACCCTCAAGAACTGGCCGGGCTCCGGGCCGCCGAAGAAGGCGTAGGCGAGGAGTCGAGCGATGAGACACCAGAAATCCGGACGCACGTTTGGCCGCAGGGCCTCGCATCGGCACGCCCTGTTCTCGAACCTGGTCGCCGCTCTGGTCCGCGCCGAGCGGATCCGCACGACGGACGCCAAGGCGAAGGAGCTGAAGCGCCTCGCCGAGCGCACGATCACCTGGGGCACCTCCCTGGGCGACCTGCTCACCCGTGAGGCCGAGTCGCTGTCCCCCGACGAGCGCGCCAGGGTCGTGCACCACATGCGCATGGCCCGCCGCGTCCTCAAGGAGCCGGAGGCCCTCGCGAAGCTGTTCCGCGAGGTCGCGCCGCGCTACCTCGGCCGGCCCGGCGGCTACACGCGCGTGATGAAGGTCGGCCAGCGGCCCGGCGACGCGGCGCCGATGTCGATCATCGAGCTGCTGCCGGTCGCGGGCCAGAAGGTCGAGGCCGAGCCCGTCGAGGAAGGGAAGGCCAAGGGCAAGGGCAAGAAGCCGACGGCGAACGCCGAGGCGGCCGAGGCGCCGGCCAAGGCGCCCAAGAAGGCGAAGGCCCCCAAGGCCGAGGGCGCCGAGAAGCCCGCCCGCAAGCGCGCCGCCAAGAAGCCCGCCGCCGAGTAGCCTCGGCACCCCCCTTTCACCCCGCTCCCTATACCGCCGCCGCTCGCACGAGCCGCGTTCCGCCGCGGAGCACCCGTCATGCTGCGCCGGCCCGCGCCCGTCCACTCACGCCGCGCTCGCGTCGCGCTCCGTCGCTGATTGACGCCGACGGCGGCCTCCCGGGGCCGCCCGCGCGCGACCTCGACCGCGAGGAGCCCAAGCGCGAGCAACCGGCGGTCGTCCGTCCCCGCCGGAGACACCGCTCGCCGCAGGCTGGCCGCGACGGTCAGCGGTAGACGTCGGATCGGTGGCCCAGGGTGATGAAGAGGATCTCCCCGTCGACGATCTTGTAGATCAGGCGCCAATCGCCGACGCGGAGCTTGAATAGCCCCTTGAACTGCTCGCCTTTCAGGGCCTGGTGCGGAAACTCGGTGAGCGACGCCCGGTGCATCTCGTCGAGCTTCTTCCGGAGCTGGCGCTGGACCCCCCGGTCCAGACCGAGGAGCTCCGTCAGGAACTCGTGCAGGTACGTGATCGTCATCGGCGGCGGGGCGACCGCCGGCGAAATGCCTTCTCGTGGGGGATCGTCTGGCCGGAGGTCAGACTGAGGACACGCTGCGCCTTCAAGCCGAAGTAGTGATCTTCCATGACCTCGGCGAGCGCCTGCTCGGTGAACCGGCCCAGTTGGAGGCTGTGAGCCTCACAGAACTCGCGGTAAGTCCGCGCGAAGTCCGCCGACACCTTGACGGCGAGCGTCGCGGTCGTGGGCTCGGTTTTCATTGTAAACACTAGTTTGGTATCAAAACCGTGCCTAGTCAACCGCAGCGAGACGGCGTCCGGCGACCAGATCTTCGCCTCCCGCTGCCGCCACGGCGTCGAGCTGGGCGCGGGTCACCGGCGGTCTCGAACCCGACGAACGTCCGCGGCATGCCGGCCCGGTCGGGGCCGTGACAGCTCGCGCACGCGGCCTCGTACACCTCGGCGCCGCTCCGGGCGGCGGACGCGGCCGCCGGCGCGGGATCGGCGTCGACGTTGGCCCAGCCGCCCTTGCCGGCGAGCACTGGCCGCACGTAGTACTCGTAGCCGAGGCAGCCGCCGATGAACATGATCTGGTACGAGTCGTCGCGCAGTTCCTGCCCGAGCAGGATGAGGCGCCGGCGGGCGGGAGCGGGTGCGCCCCGTGGACCCGGGGGAGCGGGGGTCCGCCCGTCGGTGGCCGTGGTATCATGGGCGCGATGTCAGCTCCGAAGGACGGTCGGCCGGGACGGCCCGACCACGTGACGGCGACGGTGAAGGCGGAGGCGGGCACGTTCGACGAGGTCCGGCGCCGGGTGAAGGCCCCGCACCGCCCCGTGCTCGTCGTCCTCTCGGGGCCGGACGTCGGGGTGCGGGCGCTCGTGGACCGCACGCTGCTCGTCGGGCGCGACCCGGCGGCCGAGCTGCCCCTGCGCGACGCCCAGGTCTCGTGGCAGCACGCGCGCATCGAGGACCGCGGCGACGGCTGGGCGCTCCTCGACCTCGGCTCCACCAACGGCACCGCGGTCAACGGTCGCCGGGCGCCCGAGTGCGAGCTCCAGCCGGGGGACACCATCGCCCTCGGCAACACCGTCATGCGCTTCGAGCTGCAGGACGAGATCGCGCAGCAGTACAACGAGTTCGTGGAGCGGCTGCTCAACGTCGACGACCTCTCGGGCCTGCTCGTCCGGCGCAAGTTCGACGCCGAGCTCGCGCTGCTGCTGCAGGCGGCGCGCGCGGCCGGGCAGCCGCTCGGGCTGCTGGTCATGGACCTCGACGGCATCAAGCCGATCAACGACACCCATGGCCACCTCTTCGGCGCCTACGTGATCGGCGCCTCGGGGCACGTCATCGGCGAGGTCCTCGCCGGCCGCGGCATCGGCTCGCGCTTCGGCGGCGACGAGTTCCTCGCCGCCTTGCCCGGGCTGGACGTCGAAGCCACCGCCGTCGTCGGAGAGGAGATCCGCCGCGCCATCGCCGGCCATGCGTTCGAGCACGAGGGCGTGCGCCTCCGTCCCGGGATCTCCATCGGGGTGGCGGCGTTTCCCCAGCACGCGGACGAGCCGCGCGCGCTCTTTCAGCACGGCGACGAGGCGCTCTACCGGGCGAAGCAGGGCGGGAAGAACCGCGTCCGCCGGTGACGGCGGACGGTCCGGCTGCCCCCCTTCAGGGCCGATGGATCCCGAGCGCGAAGAGCATCGCTTCCTCGAGCGCGCTGAGCTTCGCCTTGCTCAGCGTCGTGATGCGCCCCTGGAGCTCGCTCACCGGGATCGTGACGACCTCGTCCGCGTTGGCGACCCCAACCTTCGGGAGACCGTCGGCGGGCCCGAGCCGGACCTCGGTCGGGATGCCGCGGACCGTGCGGGTGAGGGGAACCACGGTGACGCGGGTCTTGATCGAGTAGGCCTCGTCGCGGGACATGAGGACTGCCGGCCGGGTTCCGACGGGAGCAGGGAACCGCACCCAGTACACATCCCCGCGTCGCATCACCAGTCTTCGTGCTCGAGGCCCTTGGCCCAGGCCTTCGTGAAAGCGCGCGCCTCGCGCGCGTCCTCGGGGTGGTTCAGGTAGCCGCGGATGTACTGGTCGACGCTCGAGTCGAGCTCGTGAGCCGACAGCCACCGGGCGAGCGCCTGCTGGACGGCCTCGCTGCGCCTGAGGTGCAGGCGCCGGCGCGTGCGCTCGAGCGCCGCGAACTGAGCGGCCGGGAGACTGGTGGCTATCTTCCTTGCATTCATAATCTCTACTCCCCATTTTCATACTAACGCTGGCGGCGTGGGGCGTCCAGCGCCCGACCGGCCGGCCAGAAGTCGCGCTTGACAGCGGTCAGCCAGCGCGGCGTAATGCGCCCGTGCCGCTCGCGAGCCTCGTCCTCGTCGCCGCCGCCGCCGGCGATGCGCCGGTGCCGGCGGGCTACGGCGCGATGCTCCTCCGCGTGGTCCTCGCCTTGCTCGGCGTCTGCGCGCTGGCGTACGTCGTGCTGCGCTTCCTCGGCCGGCGGGTGGCCGGCGGCGGGCCGGGGCCGGGCCTCATGCGGATC
>DASXVK010000181.1:0-6725 GCA_036504295.1 Polyangia bacterium | reverse complement strand
GTTGATCGCCGTCAGGATGTCGCCCGGCTTCGCCCCGAGCTGCCAGGGCAGCGAGCCCTCGCCGAAGCCGGACACGCGCCAGCCGTAGACCGCGTCCTTGCGGACCTCCGGGACGATCTTCACCAGGCGCAGCGTCGCCTTCGGGTCCTTGAGCGCCCACTCGGCGGCGCGCTTCGCCACCTCGTAGCGGTTCCCGTCCAGCGCCTTGATCGTGTCCCGCAGGTCGACGCCGGGGGGCGGCGCCGGGGGCGCGCCCTCGGCGCCGTCGGCGAAGGCGACGTGGCCGAGCTTCTTGCCGAGCTTGAGCTGGGCGCGGCCCGGGGCCACGGCGACGACGGTGGCGCCCTCCGCCGCGACGCGCTCGCCCACCGCGTAGACGCGCTGCCCGCCCTTCCCGTCGCGCAGCGCGATGGCGGCGCGGTTCGGGTCGGGGCCGATGACGGTCGCGACCAGCCGCGCCTTGAGCTTGAGCGCCTCGCCCGGGCCCTCCACCGCGACCGCCTTGGCCTTCACCTTGCGGCCGTCGGCGACCACCTCGGGACCGCTCGCGCCGAGGCGCACGACCAGGCCGGCCGCCGCGAGCACGGCGCGCAGCAGCCCGCGCGCCTGCTCGACGCTCATCGGCGCGCCGACGCTCACGGTGACGGTGCGGGCGGCGAGCGCCGCGTCGATGCGGAAGCTCTGGCAGACGGTGGCCGCGGCCCACTTGAGCGCCTCGCCGACCGGCGTCGGCGACGGCAGCGCCAGGCGGAGCTGCTTGGAGGCGGCCGCCGGCTTGCAGTCGTCCGGCGCGGTGATGGTGAGCACGTCGGCGCGGGCGGCGCCCGCCGTGAGGAGGATGGCGAGGGTGAGCGTGAGGGATCGCGTCATGATCGGCTCCGGGCGGTATGGTAGCACGCGATCCCGCGGGCGGCCCCGCGGCCCGCCCATTGACCGCGGGTGAGGCTTCAGGCAACTTCGACGGCATGAGCTACCGGGACCTCATCAACGGGTACGTCCAGCGCTTCAGCACGATGATCGGCGTGGAGATGAAGCCGCTCGACGACGAGGGCTTCACCGCCATCAAGCGCGGCAGCGCCACCGTGGGCATCAACCTGCTCGACGACCACGGCCTCCTCGTCTTCCTCGCGCCCATCATGCAGGCCCCGGAGCGCAACCAGGCCGAGTTCTACCGCCGCCTCCTCGAGCTGAACTTCCTCACGACCTCCGACGGGGCCTTCGCCATCGACCGCAAGACCGGCCTCGTCCACCTG
Source organism: Polyangia bacterium (assembly GCA_036504295.1). Taxonomy (GTDB): domain Bacteria; phylum Myxococcota_A; class Polyangia; order JACRCY01; family JACRCY01; genus DASXVK01. The sequence continues at coordinate 5,472 of DASXVK010000181.1, read as the reverse complement.
CGCGCCTTGCGCGGCCTCGAGGGCCTCGACTTCGAGGAGTTCACGGACATGCTCGACACGGTGGGGGCCGTCGCCGACGAGTGGGACGACAAGCTCAAGGCGGAGTTCGGGGGACCGTAGCTCCTGAGCGCATCGCGCGCGCGGCGCCGGCGCGGGGCTGCTATTTCGCGCCGGCCGCCGCCCGCAGGGCGGCGGCGGCGGTCTCCGTGAGCAGGAACAGCCGGTCGGGCGTCGACGGGAGCGAGATGAACCCGTGCGATTCGTAGAAGCTCCGCGCGCGGTCGTCCTTCGCATCCACCACGATGGCGTACGCGGCCACCGACTCACTCGCCGCAAGCACCCGCTTCACCGCGTCCGCGACGAGGAGGTCGCCGACACCGGAGCCCCGCGCGCGCTCGTGGCGGGCGAGCCGGCCGATGAGCGCGGCGGGGATGGCCTCGTACCGGGGGAGCTTGCGGGCCAGAGCGGCGGGCAGGCTGTCGAGGGCCAGCGTGAACATGCTCAGGCTGTAGAAGCCCACGATCCCGTGCTCGTCGAGCGCCACGAAGACCTGGGCGACGTGGCGCCGCTGGTCCGGGCTGGCCCGCGCCCGCAACCAATCGTCGAGCGCCGGGACGCCGCAGGTGAACGCCGCGCGGTCATGCCCGCGGTCGAGCGTCTCGAAACGAATCGGCACCCGGCCCAGGACCTTAGCCGTCGAGCCGGCCGTGCCGGCGAAGAGCGGCGACGAGCCGGCTGGCCGGAGGCGGCGGGCTCGCGACCGCTCTCAAGAACACCTCCCGATCCTCGCCGCGGAGCACCATCCGCTCGTGGTCCTCGAGGACGCGTCGGGCGCCCTCGTACGCGAGGTCTCCGGCCGCGAGCCCCGAAACGGCGATCGCGCGCTCGATGACCCTCCGCACCGAGGGGGCGACGCGGAGCTCCATCCGCTCCGTCTTGTGCTCCCGGGCCGGGCGGCGCTTGGCTGCGGTGGACATGAGAACCTCTCCGAGACAATGTACGGCAATCTGCCGTACGTGTCAATGCCTGCCGGGGCGCCGCGGGCGGCAGCCTACCGCCCCGCCCACTGCCGCCCGGCCTCGGCCGCCGCGGGCAGCAGCCGGTCGAGCCCCTCGAAGATGAGGCGGTTGCCCTCCTGCCGGTGGTTGTGCAGCTTGTCCGTGTACTCGTCGACCCGGCCGAGGAAGCGCGTGATGCCCTCGGCGCTCAGGTCGCGGTGGTACTCGCCGTAGCCGTACTGCTCCAGGTAGAGCGCGTTCAGGGTCTGCTCGAACTGGTGCTTCACCGGCACTGCGAGCAGCGGCTTGCCGAGGTAGACCGCCTCGCCCATGAGCGAGAAGCCGCCGCCGGCGATGACCGCCCGCGCCGACGCGAGGTCGTCGACGAACTTCGTCTCGCTGAAGTCGCGGAGCTGCACGTTGCCGAGGTCCTCGTCGCGGCGCAGGCCGTAGACGACGAAGCGGTGCCGGTCCATGGAGCGCAGCACCGGGAGCAGCTCGCTGTTCGACGTGGAGGTCTGGTAGACGAGGATGTGGTCGCCAGGCGTCGGCTGCCGGGCGAGCACCTCGTCGCGCAGGATGGGCGGGTAGAGCGAGGTCCGATCCTTCACGATCTTCGGGAAGAAGAACGTGGTGATGAGGTAGTGGAAGGAGCGCGCGACCTTGCCGGCGACGATGGGCTTCGTCGTCTGGAAGTCCGCCATCGCGTCCTTCGGGATCGGGACCTCGATCGCGCAGCGGCTCAGGATCGACATGTTGTCGATCGAGATCACCGGCAGCCCCTTCTGCTTGCCGAACGCGTGGGAGAACGACTCGAAGTCCGAGATCACGACGTCGGGCTTGAACGACTCGGAGATGTCCCGGTACTTCTCGTAGTTCGCGCGCAGCCCGGCGGGCATCTCCTTGAGGAGCTCCCACACGGTGCGCCGCCGCTTGACCGCGTTGTCCTCGTAGGCGATGTGCAGCCCGTGGATCTCCTCGACGTCGGGGAAGAAGCGCGCCAGGTAGCCGTGGGCGCGGCCCGAGACGACGATCTTGATCTCGTGGCCGCGGCTCGCGAGGTGGGTGAGGATCACCTTGCTGCGCGTCGCGTGCCCCATGCCCTCGCCGGTCACTCCGTAGAGGATCCTCATCGTTTCCCTCCCGTGCGGCGCGGGCGGTGCGGCCGCGCGCCGCCGAGGGCGCGCAGCCGGGCCGCGGCGCGCTCGCCGTGCGCCGTCAGCGTGATTGATCGGCCGTGGGGCCCCAAGGCGGCGAAGCCCACCTCGAGGTAACCCTCCGGCCGGAGCTCCGGGAACCGGTCGAACCACTCGACCGCCGCCACCCCCGGGCCGTCGAGGTACTCCTCGAGCCCGAGCTCGTCGAGGTCGCCGCGCCCCGCGAGGCGGTAGAGGTCGATGTGGTAGAGCGGCAGGCGGCCGCCGCCGTACTCGTTCACGAGCGTGAAGGTGGGGCTCTGGACGCGGACCGCGGGCGGCACGCCGAGGCCGGCGGCCAGGCCGGTGACGAACGTGGTCTTGCCCGCGCCGAGGTCGCCGATGAGCGCGAGCACGTCGCCCGGCTCGCACAGCCGCCCGAGGCGCGCCGCGAGCCGCCGGGTCCCGGCGGGGGACGCGGTGGTGACCCGCACCGGGGGCGCGGCGCCCGCGTCCGTCATGCGTCAGCCCCGCGCCGCCTCGAGCGGGAGCGTGCCGACCGCGTCGAGGTCGCAGAAGTCGACCAGGTCGCGAAACTCGCGGTAGCGCGCGCCGATCTCGGCCATCGTGAGGTGGCGCAGGCGGTCGAGGCTGAAGTCCTCGACGGCGAACGAGGCGAGGACGCTGCCGCAGATCATCGCCCGCCGCACCGCCTCGGGCGTCAGCGCGGCGCCTCCGGCGAGGTAGCCCATGAAGCCGCCGGCGAAGGAGTCCCCGGCGCCGGTCGGATCGACGACGAGCTCGAGCGGGAACGCGGGCGCGGCGAAGATGCGGCCGCCGTGGAACAGCAGCGCGCCGGCGTCGCCGCGCTTGACGACCACGGACTTCGGGCCCTTCGCGAGGATCGCGCGGGCCGCGCGCAGGAGGCTGTGCTCGCCCGAGAGCTGCCGGGCCTCCTCGTCGTTGAGGAGGAGCACGTCGACCTTCGCGAGCAGGTCGTGGAGCTCCTTCGGCGTCGAGTCGATCCACAGGTTCATCGTGTCGCAGGCGACCAGCGCGGGCCGCGCCACCTGGGCGAGCACCTCGAGCTGCAGGCTCGGGTGGATGTTGCCGAGGAGCAGGAAGCGGGGGTCGCGGTAGCTCGGCGGCAGCCTGGGCCGGAAGTCGGCGAAGACGTTGAGCTGCGTGTCGAGGCTCGTGCGGCTCGAGAAGTCGGGGGCGTAGCGGCCCGACCAGAAGAAGGTCTTGCCGGCGGCGTGCTCGAGGCCGTCGAGGCCGATGCCGCGGCCGCGCAGGAACTCGACGTGCTCGGCGGGGAAGTCGGCGCCGACGACGCCGCAGAGCGCCGGCCGGGTGAAGAACGAGGCGGACGTCGCGGCGAACGACGCCGAGCCGCCGAGGATACGCTCGCGCCGCGCGGTCGCGGTCTCGATGGTGTCGAGCGCGACGGAGCCGACGATCAGCAGGTCGAGGGGGGCCACGATCACGCCTCCTTGGGCAGGTACTTGCCGAGGATGAGGGCGAGGCGCGCGCGCACCTCGGGGGCGAGGGTCACGCCGTCGCTGATGAGGGCCCACTTCGCGGCCGACGCGCAGGCGCAGGTGCGCTCGCGCGGGATGCGGCCCGCCGCCTCGCGGATGATGGACTTGGCCATGGCGACGTTGTTGCGGATGATCTCGAGGACCGCCTCGATGCTGACGTCGTCCTCGGTCTCGTGCCAGCAGTCGTAGTCGGTGGCGAGGGCGATCGTCGCGTAGCAGATCTCGGCCTCGCGGGCGAGCTTGGCCTCGGGGACGTTCGTCATGCCGATGACGTCGACGCCCCACTGCCGGTAGATCCGCGACTCGGCGCGGGTCGAGAACTGCGGCCCCTCCATGCAGATGTACGTGCCGCCCTGGTGCACCCGCGCGCCCACCCGCTGGGCCGCGGCGTAGAGCTCGGCGGCGACGACGTTGCACACCGGATCGGCGAACTGGACGTGCCCGGCGCAGCCGTCCTCGAAGAAGCTCGAGACCCGCATGCGCGTGCGGTCGAAGAACTGATCCACGACGACGATGTCGCCGGGGCGGATGTCCTCGCGCATCGACCCGACCGCCGAGACCGAGATGATCCACTCGACGCCGAGCTGCTTCATCCCGTGGATGTTCGCGCGGAAGTTGATCTGGTGCGGCGGGATGCGGTGCCCCCGGCCGTGCCGCGGCAGGAACACCATCTTCACGTCGCCGAGCGAGCCGACGACGTACTCGTCCGACGGCGCCCCGAACGGCGTGTCGAGCCGCACCCGCTCGATGGAGGTGAGCCCCTCCATCTCGTAGAGACCACTCCCACCGATGACGCCGATCGCACGTGGCTGGACCATGGCGCGATCGGGTACCACGCAGGGGACGCGGAATCAAGCCGCGACGGGTGGCCGGGCGGCGGCGCGGCGCCAGGTCACGCGGACAGCGCCGCCAGGATCTCGTGGATCGAGCTCGGCTTCGGCACCACCTGGTCCACGATCCGCTCGGCGACGAGCGGCGCCCAGCGCTCCGGCCGCGAGGCGGTGTGCAGCACGCACCGCACGGCCGGCCAGCGCCGCTTCACCTGGCGCAGCAGCTCGGCCGCCGTGCCACCCTCGACCAGGAAGTCGCACAGCAGGACGTCCGGGACGCGCTGCTCCACCGCCACGAGCGCGTCGCTCGGGCCGGCGGCGAAGCGGACCGTGTGGTGCCCCTTGAGGACCCGGGCCAGCATCCGCGTGATCAGCGGGTCGTCATCAACGACCAGCACGTCTCGGCCCATTGAGCACTCCCCCGGGCGAGGCCCCCGTGTCCCGCGCAGCGTACCGCGATCACGCAAACCGTGCCTAGGCAGAAATTGCGCGGGATCTTTGCGCAGGATCTGCGCGGCGGCGCAGGCTAACCCCGCGATCCTGCATCATGGACGGCGGGCACGGAGGTTGCTGGTACGGGCCACGGCAGCACCTCGCCCCACGGAGGCACCATGATCGCGTCTCGGCTCCTGCGGCTCCTCGCGCTCGCCCCCTTCGCCCTCGCCGCCTGCTCGAACGCCGGCCGGTCGCTGTGCCAGACGGCGGCCGATCACGCGCAGGAGTGCCTGAGCGCGTACTGCGCCGAGCACGCGGGCGAGCCGATCTGCGACCTCGGGGGGGCGCCGGCGGCCGTGGTCACGACGTGCGACGAGGCCCAGGCGGCCGCGGCGGCCGCGCAGTCGTGCGACGCGCTCGTCGACGAGGCGCGCGCCTCGATGTCGGGCAAGGCCGACGCGCCCTGCCCCTGGTACTTCTCCTGGTGCGCCAGCCTCTCGCCCAAGGACGCGGCCTACCGCGTCTCGGTCGT
>DASXVK010000180.1:0-15286 GCA_036504295.1 Polyangia bacterium | reverse complement strand
CGGCCACGGGCGGCGGCGCGGCCGCCGGCGCCGGCCACGCCGCGGGCGTCGCGAGGCGGCCGAGGTCGAGGCTCCCGGGGCCCGCGCTGGGGATGGTGTCCGCGCCCAGGTCCGGCGCGACCGGCGGCATCGTCGCCGGCTCGAGGTCGCTGACGTCGAGCGCCATCGTCGGCTCCGACACCCGCGGGCGGGCCGGCCGGAGCGGGGCCGGCGTCGGCTCGGCGGGACCGGCCTCCGGCGTGGCGGGCCCGCGGCTCACGCCCGGCGGCAGGGGCGGTGGCCCGCGCCGCGGCGCGGGGGCGCCGGGCCGCGCGGCCGCCGCGACGACGGGCGCGCCCAGGCCCATGATCGTGGCGCCGGCGGGGCGCGCCATCGCCTGGCCGCACCGCCCGCACCGGACCGCTACGTCAGGGTTCTCGTGGCCGCAGAAGTCACAGCTCGTCATTGCCGGGGACCCATGGTAGCCCGTCGAGGCGGTCACGGTCAAAGCGAAATCGCGCCGCGGCCCCGCGGTCACTGGCCCGAGGACAGTGACGAGAAGCCTCGCCCGGCCGCGGGCTTGGCCGCCCCGCGTCGATCACGGTGGCGGGCCCCGGTTACTGGACCCCGGTCGGCTCGCATGCTACCGTGGCGCCGCTCCCGCGCACAGGACCGGTGGTCGGGCGGCCAATGGCCGCGCAGGGGCATCTCAATCGATTCGAGTCGCCGAAGAAGCGATGCCGTCCACGCGCACGGACGAGGGGTGTCGACATGGGTGATCTGAACGGTAGGGCTGCTCGCCTCGCGAGCAGGGGGTTCATCGTGGGCGCGCTCGTCGCGCTCTCAGCCGGCTGCGCGCCGGACTTGCCGGTGGGGACCGTGCCGACCTACGCGGTCATGCAGTTCGATCCGCAGGCCACCCCGCCGCGCATCTCGGAGCCGACGGTGCTCGCCATCAACCAGCAGACCGGGCTCATCGACTTCTCGGCGTCCGGGGTCAACGTCCCGGCCGACTGCGCCACCGCGCCCGCCGCGGCCCCGCCCGAGACCGCCATGCCGGTCGCGGCGTGCGAGTTCTACACGTTCCTGCAGAGCCTCGACGGCTTCCCGACCGTGACGCCCGGCCGCACGCCGGCGTCGGAGCCGCTCGACGTCGCGAGCGTGACGGTGCCGGAGAACCTCTTCATCTACAACCGCACCAAGTCGTCGACCTACGCCGACGTCACCGTGTCGTACGACGAGACCGCGAACTACCTCGTCTTCAATCCGAACTCGGGCTGGGACGTCGACAGCGTCTACACCGTGGCCGTGCGCGGGTACGCGAACGGCGTCAAGGCGGTCTCCGGCCATGAGGTCATCGGCACGGACATCTACTTCTTCCTCAAGAGCGACGAGTCGCTGACCTGCGGCGCCAGCGCGCCGCCGGTGGACCCGAGCTGCGCCTACTACGGCCTCGTGGCCCGGCCGGGCCAGACCCCGGACGAGATCAGCGCGACGCTGCTCCAGCTCGAGCAGCTCCGCCAGGCCTGGCTCCTCTTCGGCGTCTTTGACGACGCCGCGACGAAGGGCAACATGCCCAAGGACGAGGTGGCCATCGCCTGGTCGTTCCCGACCCACAGCGCCTCGGTCGTCGAGCTGCTGCCGCCCCTGCTGGTGCCCGAGGTCGTCGGCACGAACCAGCTCAAGCTCAAGGTCAAGGGCTCGATCAAGGCGAGCACGCTCGGGCCGTTCTCCCTGCAGACCCCCGAGGGCAGCGTCGTGCTGCTGGACCTCACGGTGCTGGCCGAGAACCCGGGCGTCTTCCCGCCGCCGCCCGAGGCCGTGCCCCCGTTCACGCCGACCTACGAGAACGGCGCCATCGTGCTCACCGCCGCCACCGACCTCATCGTGGGCCATCAGTACGGCATCCTCCTGCTGACGCGCATCACGAACGAGGCGGGCAAGCCGATCGTGCCGTCGCCCCTCACGGTCATGCTCAAGGCGTCCGGCGAGCTCATCGACGCGGCCGGCCACAGCCAGGTGCCCAACGTCGACGATGCGAGCGCCGCCGCGGCCGAAGCGGGCCGCGTGCAGCTCAAGCCGCTGCTCGACCAGCTCCTCCCGCTGGTACTCCTGACCCGCGCGGACATCGCCTATATGTACGCGTTCACGTACCCGAACCCGTGAGCCCGACCATGAGCGCGCACAGCCAGAATTCGCGTGGGAGGTGGTGGCCTATGACTGCACGAAGCGCCCTCAGGCACATTGCCCTCGGCTCGCTCCTCGCCCTCATCGGCGCCGCGCCGGCGCCGGCGGGGGCCGCGGGCTTCCTCGTCTACGACATCACCGGCGAGTCCATCGGCAAGGCCTCGGCCGTCTCGGCCTCGACCACGGAGCCGGCGGCGGTCTGGTACAACCCGGCCGCGATGGCGTTCATGCCGGGCTACCAGTTCTCGGCCGGCGGCACGACCGTCTTCGCCCGCAACCACTTCACGCCCCAGGGCGCCGACCACGACATCGACGGCAAGCAGGCGACCTTCTTCCTGCCGGCCATCTTCGGCACCGCCCGGCTCTCGGACCGCTGGGCCGTCGGTCTGGGCGGCTTCACCACCTTCGGCCTCGGCGTCGAGTGGCCGGCGGACTGGATCGGCCGCGAGAACGCGATCAAGGCCAGCATCCAGACGTTCACCCTCAACCCGGGCGTCTCGTACCGCCTGCTGCCGAACATGAGCCTCGCGGCCGGCCTGCAGGTGGTCAGGGCCTCGGTCGACTTCAAGAACGGGCTGCCGGCGGCGATCGGCGGCGGCACCGTCGAGATCGGCGGCGCCACCTGGGGCGTCGGCGGCAACGCGGGCCTGCTCTGGCGCGTGGCCCCCGAGGTGTTCCACGCGGCCCTCACCTACCGCAGCCGCGTCAAGCTCGACTTCACCGGCCGCGCCGACTTCAACGTCACGGCGCCGGAGTTCCAGACCAACCCCGCGCTGCAGGACCAGGGCGGCAAGGCGACCATCACGTTGCCCGACATCATCACCGCCGGCTTCATGTTCCGCCCGGTGAAGAAGCTGGAGCTGACCTTCGACGCCAACATCACGTTCTGGAGCACCTACGACAAGCTCGTGCTCGACTTCGACGTGGCGCCCACGCAGACCCTCATCCGCAACAACCACATCGCCACGACGCTGCGGCTGGGCGCGGACTGGACCACGCCGGTCGAGGGGCTGCACGCCCGCGCCGGCTTCATCTTCGACCAGAACCCCTCGCCGAAGGAGTTCCTGGCGCCGTCGCTGCCGGACGCGAACCGCACCGACTTCGCGATCGGCCTCGGCTGGGAGCACAAGTGGTTCAAGATCGACGTCGGCTACCTGCTGGTCTATTTCCTGCCGTCGAAGGCGGAGCCGCTGCCGGGCCAGACGCAGCTCGAAGGCCCGGTCGGCACCTACAACACGATCGCCCATCTCCTCTCGACGACCCTCACGTTCAAGCTCGACCAGCCGAAGCCGGCGCCGCAGGTCGTGGCGACCGCGAAGTAGCCCTCCTTACAGCGCCAGCTCCCGCGCCGCGGCCAGCGTCGCCGCCACCTCCGCGTCCCCGATCTCGTAGTGCACGACCATGCGGACCTCGAGCGCGCCGAAGGCGCCACCGCACAGGATCCCGCGCGCCTTGAGCGCCTCGCCGAAGCGGCGCGACGCGGGCACGTCCGCGGGGCCGGCGAGGCGCTCGGGCCTGAGGCGGAACACGATGATGTTCGTGTGCACCCGCGCCGGGTCGAGCTCGACGTAGGGCAGGGCGGCCAGGCCCTCGGCCAGCCGGCGCGCCCGGGCGTGGTCGTCGGCGAGGCGGTCGACCATCTCGGTCAGCGCGACGATGCCGGCGGCCGCGAGCACGCCGACCTGGCGCATGCCGCCGCCGAAGAGCTTGCGCGCGCGCCGGGCCTCGGTGATGAAGTCGGCGTCGCCGACCAGCATCGACCCGGCGGGCGCGGCGAGGCCCTTCGACAGGCAGAACTGGATGCTGTCGCAGCCGCGGGCCAGCTCGGCGGCGGGCACGCCCAGGGCCGCGGCCGCGTTGAAGAGCCGCGCGCCGTCGAGGTGGACGCGCAGCTCGTGGGCGTGCGCGACGGCGCACAGGGCGCGGGTGCGCGCGGTGTCCATCGGCAGGCCCGACCACATGTTGTGGGTGTTCTCGAGGCACAGCAGGCGCGTCGGGGTGCGGTAGCTCACCTTAGGGCTGATCGCCGCCTCGACCTGGTCCGGCTCGAGCAGGCCGTCGGCGGTCGTGATCGGGCGGGGCAGGGCGCCCGACCACACCGCCATCGCGCCCATCTCGAAGTTGAAGATGTGGCCGCGCGCCTCGATGATGACCTCGCTGCCCGGCGCGGTCTGCAGGTGCACGGCGATCTGGTTCGCCATGGTGCCGGTCGGCATGAAGAGGGCGGCCGCGCGGCCGAGGCGCTCGGCGGCGAGCTCCTGGAGGCGGCGGACGGTCGGATCCTCCTCGTAGACGTCGTCGCCGACCTCGGCCTCGGCCATGGCCCGGCGCATGGCCGGCGTGGGACGCGTGACGGTGTCGGAGCGCAGGTCGATCATGGCCGTACTGTACCCGCGCGGCCGCCGTCGGGCAAAGCGAGCGGGCCGTGGCCGCGCTGCTTGCCGGGGGAGCCGGACTGAGGTAACTTCGGGATCCTCATGGGGGACTCCGTGACGCGCCGGCGCACCTTCCGCATGGGGGTCGTCGTGATCCTTCTGTGTCCCGCCCTGGCCGCGGCCGAGTCGCCGCGCCGGATCGCGGTCATGATCCCGGAGGGCGAGGCGCCGCCGCCCGTGGCCGAGCGCATCGCGGCCGCGCTCGCCGCCGCCGGCACGGGCGCGGGCCGCGAGGTGGTCCGGCCGGCCGTCCCGCTCGACGAGGTGCGCCTCACCGTCGACTGCCCCGAGCCGGGCCCGGCGTGCAACGCCGTCGTCGGCCGCAACCTCGGCGTCGACGAGCTCGTCCTGACGCGCATCACCAGGGAGGGCGACGGCTGGGCGGTCGAGGTGACGCGCTTCGAGGTCGGCGAGGGCCGCGCCGGCCGGCGCGTGCAGCGCCGCGTCGCGGCCGCCCCGACCGACGACGAGGCGCAGGCGATCGCGCGGGATCTCTTCCCCGCCGCGGTCGTCCCGGCGCCGCCCCCGCCGCCGCGCCGGCCGTTCACGGTGCAGCCGCGCACCTGGATCACGGGCGCGGCCGGCGCCGCGCTGCTGATCGTGGGCGGCGTCTTCGGCGGGCTCGCCCACGGGACCCAGAGCGACCTCAACGGGGCCGCGCTGCCCCCGGCCGGCGATCGCGACGCCGTGCGGCACTTCGTGGATCTCGCGGACCGCGGGCAGACCTACGCCACCACGGCCAACGTCTTCTTCGCGATCGGCGGCGCCGCGCTGGTGACGAGCGGCGTCTTCCTCTATCTGGACAACCGCCGGGTCGAGGTGCAGCCGCGGCCAGGCGGCCTCACCCTGAGCCTGCGAGGGACCTTCTGATGCGCGCGCCGGTGTGGCTCGTGCTCGTGGCCGCGGTCGGCGGCTGCACGTTCAACGGCGGCCGCGCCGAGCCGTATCGCTGCCATGACGGGCAGTGCCCGGCCGGGCTCCAGTGCCTCGAGGGGCTGTGCCTCGCCGTCGGCGACGCCGGCCCCGCCGACGCCCCCGGGCTGGAGGTCGGCGCCGAGGGCGGCGTGCCCGACGCGCCGGCCACCGACGCCCCGCGCGGCGACGCCGCGCCCGGCGACGCGCCGGTGACGGACGCGCCGGCGCAGCAGGACGCACCCCCGCAGCAGGACGCGCCCCCGCAGCAGGACGCGCCGGGGCAGCAGGACGCGCCGGGGCAGCAGGACGCGCCGCCCGGCTGCGTCGTCGACCCGCTCACGAGCGACGCCGGGCACTTCACGGCCGTGCTGTCGGCGGGCACGTGGAGCTTCGGCGCGACCGGGTATGCCCAGACGGCCACCAACGACGTGCACACGAGCTGGGTCGCCGGCGCCGGCGGCGACGCCGTCACCATCGACGCGACGGTCACGATCACCGCGCAGGGGCAGGACCGGGTCTCGGGCGGGACCTTCAGCCTCGCGGGGGTGATGGTGCGGGCCAGCGGCCTGACCACCACCAGCATGACGGCGTACCTGTGCGGCATCGATTCGCGCAATGGTCGGGTCGTGCTCGGCCGCATGAGCGGCGCGTACCAGCCCACCCAGGGTGTGTTCACGGTCCTCGCCGAGCAGCCGCGCACGGTCTCGGTCGGCACTCCGGTGGCGGTGCACGCCGGAGCCGCGGGGTCGGCGATCACCTGCACGGCCGGCACCACCACGATCACCGCGACGGACGCGACCATCGCGACCGGCAGCGTGGGCCTGTTCACCATCGGCGCGGCGGCCTGGTTCCAGGACGCCCTCTACTGCGTGCCGTGACGGTGATCGCGTGAAGGCCGTCGTCGTCACCTGTCCCCGCTGCGGCGCCTCGTTCGCCCATCCCACGGCCGCCGCGCTCGACGCGCGCTGTGAGATCTGCAACGCGGAGTTCCGCATCGATCAGGTCGACGGCGTGCCGCGCTTCATCTTGCGGCTGCTGGTGCTCGAGCAGGAGCGGCGGCAGGCCGGCGGCGCGAAGCCAGCCGGCGGCGCCGCCGGCGGCGCGCCGCCGAAGACCGCCGCGAGCACGCTCCCGGCCGGCGGCGCGAAGGCGCTCGACGCGAAGGCGGCGACGGGCCCGAAGGCGGCGCCGGGCGCGAAGCCGGCGGCGGGCGCGAAGTCGGCCGCGGAGGCGAAGGCAGCGGCGGGCGCGAAGCCGGCCGCGGGCGCGAAGCCGGCGGCGGCCAAGCCGGCCGGGGAGGCGAAGCCGGCGGCGGGCGCGAAGCCGGCCGCGGCGGCCAAGCCGGCCGCGGAGGCGCAGGCGGCCGCGGGCGCGCCGGCGGCGGCGGGCGCGAAGCCGGGCGCACCGGCGGCGGCGGGCGCGAAGCCGGCGGCGGGCGCGAAGCCGGCGGCCGGAGCCAAGCCGGCCGGCGCCGCGCCGAAGCCGGCCCCGGCCAGCGGCTTCAAGCTGCCGATGCTGCAGCCCGAGACGGCCGAGGACCAGTCCGGTCCGGCGCTGGGCCCGTCGGTGGTCCCGCCCGAGGCCCTCCAGATCATGGCGCCGGCGGCGTTCACGACGGCCGGGCGGCCGGGCGCCGCGGCGCCGAGCGCGACGTCGCCGCCGGGCGCCAGCGCGTCCCGCACCCTCGCGATGCCCACCGTCGCGGCCCACGGGCTCGCGGCGGAGCTGGGGCTGGGGGCCGCCGCGCCGCCCGCCGCGGCCGACCAATCGGGGCCGGCGAGCACGGCCGCGCCGCCGCCCGCCGGCCCGCCGCCCCCCGCGCCGGCCGAGGCCGCGGCCACCTCGGGGCCCGGACCGCTCGCGCCGCTGACGCCCGCCGTCGCGGACGACGCGCCCGCGCGCGAGGAGCCGGCCGCGTTGCCGCCGCCCCCGGTGCAGCTCCCGCCGCAGGCGCCCATCGAGGACATCTCGGTGGCGACCACGCTGCCCGAGCCCGAGGAGTCCTTCGCCGGCGTCGCGCCCATGACCCTGACCGGGGCGCCGGTCCTGGCGCCCGACGACGATTTCCGGTCCGCGGCCGCATCACCGTCGGTGGTCGCGGCGCGGGAGCTGCCGACCCGCCCGGGGGTGCTGCCGCCCGGCAGCGCCGGGGGCGTCATCGCGATCGTCGCCGACGAGCCGGAGACGGTGCCCGCCCGGGCCGCGGATCTGGCGCCGCGCGGCCAGTCCGGCGACGATCCCGTCACGCTCCCCGCGCGCGAGGCCGACCTCGCGCGGGACGTGGCGGCGATGACGGCCGAGGAGCCGGTCACGGTCCCGGCGCGCGACGCCGACCTCGTCGCGGCGCAGCCCGGCAAGGCCGCGCCGCGGGCGACGCCGCCGAGGCCCGCCGCCGCCCCGCCGCGGGTGGTGCCAGCGGCGGCGGTGCCACCGCCGCCGCCGCCGCCGGTGCCGGTCGCCGCCGGCGCCGCCGCGGCCCGGCCGGCCGCCGCCCCCGCGCCCGCCGCGCCGCCGCCCGCGGCCGCGCCGCCGCCCGCCGTCACGGCCCCGCCCGCCGCCCCCGCCGACGACGGGGTCGCGGCCGCCGTCGCCGAGGTGACCGCGGCGGCCGCCGCCGCGGCCGCCGCGTCCGCGTGGCCGCGCCCGGCGCGCCGCCGCCGCGTCGTGGTCCTCGCCGCCGGCGGCGGCGGCCTCTTCCTCGCGGCCATCGTGGCCGCCGCGTTCGTGTTCGGCGGCAAGGGTGGCGCGCCGGTCGCGCCGACCGGCCCCGCCGTCGCGGTCCGCGCGGAGACGGTGCCGCCGCCCGCGCCTCCCGCCGCCCCGCCGCGATCCCCGGCGTCCGTCGCCGCCGCGTCGCAGGCGCCGGTCCCGGCCTCGGCCGTGGCCGCGACCGCCGCCGCGGCCCCGCGCCGCCGCGTCCCCGTCGTTGTCGACTACGACTCCCCGCCGCCGCCGCGCCGCAAGACCACCGCCGCGGCCGAACGCCCCGTCCCCGGCGCCGACCTCGACTCCGCCCGGGAGGCGTACCGCGAGGCGAACCGCCACTTCTGGTACGGCCAGTTCGGGCCCGCCGAGCGCGAGTACCGCAAGGCCATCGCCGACTACCCGGGCTACGCGGCCGGCTACCGCGGGCTCGGCCTCATCCACCAGCGTCGCGGCGAGAAGCAGCGCGCGATCGACGCCTTCAACCGCTACCTCAAGATGGCGCCGGGCGCGCGCGACGGCGGTCAGATCCGCGAGCGCATCGCGAAGCTGCGCGCTCCTTGACCCGCGTTCGGCGCGGCGCCCGCGCCCGCGCCCGCTTCTGAAACGTCTCTGTTCAGGGGGGCTCTGCCCGCCCCCCCTCGACGGGACCACAGAAACCCGCTCGCAAGCGAGCGGGGGGCCGTCGAGCCTCCCCCCCACCGCGCGCTACCCGCGCGAGGGGAGGTGAACGGGTACTCTGAAACATCCACTTCCTCCCCTGCATCTAAGTGTCCCTGCCGCCCGGAGGGGCCCGGGCACGAAAGGGGAGTGCCGGTCATGCAGCTCTGCAACGCGCTCACGAACCTCTTCGGCAGTGGGAACCTGCTGCGCGACGCCCGCGCGAGCGGCAACGTCCGGGTGCTCGCGTCGCTGCTCGGGCCGGCCTACCGCGGTCTCATCGCCGAGCGCGCCAAGGGCGCGGCGACGACGACGATGCCGATCGAGCACGGCGCCCACTTCCTCTGGCGCTACGAGCGCGACTTCCCGGAGCTCGGCAAGCTCTACGAGGTCGCGAAGCAGTCCCAGTGGAACGCGACCAGCGACCTCGACTGGACCCGCCAGGTCGATCCCTTCGATCCGGCGCAGCAGCTCCTCCCCGACAGCTTCCTGCCCGTCTCCAGCCTGCCGACGTGGGCGAAGCTGACCGAGCGGGAGCGCAACGTGCAGCGCCAGGCGATGGCGAGCTGGCTGCTGTCGCAGTTCCTCCACGGCGAGCAGGCCGCCCTCTACGCCGCGGCGCAGGTGACGCAGGCGGTGCCGTGGCTCGAGGGCAAGCTCTTCGGCAGCACCCAGGTGATGGACGAGGGGCGGCACGTGGAGGTGTTCCAGACCTACCTCACGACCAAGCTCGACAAGCTCTACCCGGTCAACGACAACCTCTACGTCGTCATCGACGCCGTGATGACCGACTCGCGCTGGGACCTCAAGTTCCTCGGGATGCAGATCCTCATCGAGGGCCTGGCCCTCGGCGCCTTCGGCACCATCCGCAAGCTCACCCGCGAGGCGCTGCTCAAGGATGCCCTGCGCTACATCATCGGCGACGAGGCGCGCCACGTGCAGTACGGCGTGGCGGCCCTGCGCCGCTTCTACGTCACCGAGGGCGGCGTCACGCCGGAGCGCGAGGACTGGACCTACGAGATCGCGCTCATGCTGCGCAACCGCTTCCTCGCGCACGAGTTCTACGACGAGTTCTATGCGCACCAGATGACGCGCCGGCAGTGGGACGAGATGGTCCTCGCCTCCGACCTCATGCGCATCTTCCGCGACACCATGTTCCGGCGCATCGTCCCGAACCTCAAGCGGATCGGGCTCCTCAGCGACCGCATCCGGCCGCGCTACGAGGAGCTCGGCGTCCTCGTCTACGAGGACGGCCGCGCCGCCCCGGAGCTCTCCACCCAGGAGCTCCTCGAGGAGGCCTGAGCCGCCCCGCCAACACGCTTCCTTGACTCCGCCGCCCATCTCGCGCAAATAGAAGCACTTTTACCGGCGGCCACCCGGGCCGCGAGGCCCCATCGTGTCCGCCAAGATCCGCAACGTCGCCATCATCGCCCACGTCGACCACGGCAAGACGACCCTCGTCGACGGCCTCCTCCGCCAGTCCGGCACCTTCCGCAAGAACGAGGCGGTAGTCGAGCGCGTGATGGACAACCTCGACCTCGAGCGCGAGCGCGGGATCACCATCCTCTCGAAGAACACCTCGGTCGTCCACAACGACACGCTCATCAACATCGTCGACACGCCCGGCCACTCGGACTTCGGCGGCGAGGTCGAGCGCGTCCTCAAGATGGTCGACGGCGTGCTGCTCCTCGTCGACGCCTCCGAGGGCCCGCTGCCGGGCACCCGCTTCGTGCTGCGCAAGGCGCTCGAGGGCGGGCTCACCGCCATCGTCTGCATCAACAAGATCGACCGGCCCGACGCGCGCATCCAGGAGGTGGTGAACGAGGTGTACGACCTCTTCATCGACCTCGGCGCCGACGAGAAGCAGATCGAGTTCCCCATCGTCTATGCCTGCGCCCGCGACGGCGTCGCCCACCGCGAGCTCGGCGACGACAGCACCTCGCTCCAGCCGCTCTTCGACGTGCTCGTGGAGCACCTGCCGCCGCCTGCCGGCGACCCGGCCGCGCCGCTGCAGTTCCTGGTCACGAACGTCGACTACGACAACTACGTCGGGCGCCTCGCCATCGGCCGCATCTTCGAGGGCACGCTGCGCAAGAACGACTGGGTCGTGCGCTGCGGCGACAACGACGTGCGGCAGCGGGTGAAGATCACGACCCTGTACCGCTACGCCGGCCTCAAGCGCGTCGAGACCGAGGAGGCCGCCGCGGGCGACATCCTCGCCATCTCGGGCATCGACGAGCTCACGATCGGCGACACCGTGGCGGCCGAGCTCGACCCCAAGCCGCTGCCGCGGGTCAAGGTCGACGAGCCCACCATCGCCATGGTGGTCTCGGTCAACACCTCGCCCTTCGCCGGGCGCGACGGCACCTACGTCACCTCGCGCAACATCCGCGACCGGCTCTTCCGCGAGCTGCGCGGCAACGTCGCCATCCGCGTCGAGGAGATGGACACCCCCGACCAGTTCAAGGTCGTCGGCCGCGGCGAGCTGCAGCTCGCCATCCTCGTCGAGATGATGCGGCGCGAGGGCTACGAGATGTCGGTCTCGAAGCCCGAGGTCATCCTGCACCACGAGGGCGGCAAGACCCTCGAGCCGTACGAGATCCTGCACCTCGACTTCCCCGACCAGTTCATGGGCGTGGTCACCCAGCGGCTCGCCTTCCGCCGCGGCCGCATGGCCGAGATGAAGCCCGCCGGCTCCGGGCGCGTACGGGTCGTCTACCGCCTGCCCTCGCGCGGCCTCATCGGCTTCCGCGGCGAGTACCTCACCGACACGCGCGGCCTCGGCATCGCCAACACGCTCTTCGACGGCTGGGACGTCCAGGCCGGTCCGATCACGTACCGCGAGACCGGGTCGCTCGTCTCTGACCGCCAGGGCTCGACCACGCCGTACGCGATCTTCCACCTCCAGACCCGCGGCAAGATGTTCGTCGGCCCGGGCGAGGAGGTGTACGAGGGCATGGTCGTCGGCGAGAACGCGCGCGCCGAGGACATGAACCTCAACATCACGCGCGAGAAGAAGCTCACGAACATCCGCACCACCGCGGCGGACGAGAAGCTGCTCCTGGTGCCGCCGGTGCAGCTCACCCTCGAGAGCGCCATCGAGTTCATCCGCTCGGACGAGCTCGTCGAGGTCACCCCGAACCACCTGCGCCTGCGCAAGCGCGTCCTCGCGGCCAATCAGCGCCCGCTCCGCCGCCAGGACGACTGAGAGAGACCCCGAGGAGCAGCCAACCGGCGCCCCCTGCGCCGCCAGGACGACTGAGGCGACCGGCTGGCCGGGATCCGGCCGTGGCCGGAATCCGGCCAGACCGACGCGCGCAAGTCTGCGACCCCGCTGGGGAACGGCGGGGCATGCCGCCTGCATTCGCCTCCAGCAGGGGCGGCCCCGGGCACGGGGCGCCTTATACTGGAGGTATGGCCTTGGGCGACGATCCGACGGTGGAGATCCTCGAGCAGATCCGCGACGGCATCACCTCGATGCGCGACGGCTTCAACTCGCGGCTGGACCAGACCAACTCGCGGCTGGACCAGACCAACTCGCGGCTGGAGCGCGTCGAGCTCGGCCTGCGCGATCTCGGCGAGTTCATGCGCCAGATCGCGCTCGATCAGGCGAAGCACGAGCGGTTCCACGAGCAGCACGTGAACGTGATCGAAGAGGACGTGCGCGATCTGAAGGAGCGGGTGCGCCGGCTCGAGGACCGCAAGTCGGGGTAGGCGCGGCGAGGCGGCGCCGCGCTACTTCTTCCGCACGAGCAGCACGCCGTCGCGCACCGTCAACAGCACCGCCTCGACCCGCTCGTCGCGGGCGGCGCGATCGTTGACGGCGGCGATGGCGCGGTCCTCGTCGTCCTCGGGCGCGAGGACGCGGCCGCTCCACAGGGCGTTGTCGACGGCGATGAGGCCGCCCGGACGCAGCAGGCGCAGGCTCTCCTCGTAGTACGCGGGATAGCCCTCCTTGTCGGCGTCGATGAAGACCAGGTCGACGCTCCCGGCGGGCAGCGCCCGCAGGGTCGCGAGGGCCGGCCCGCGGGCGAGGCGGATGCGGCGCCCGACGGGGCTGCGGGCGAAGAAGCGCTCGGCGACGGCCGCGTGCGCCGGCTCGATCTCGCACGTGACGAGCTCGCCGCCGTCGGGCAGGCCGGCCGCCATCATCAGGCTCGCGTACCCCGTGAAGGTGCCGACCTCGACCACGCGGCGGGCGCCGCAGAGGCGGACGAGCAGCTGCAGGAGGCGCGCCTCGACGTGGCCCGTCAGCATGTCCGCGCCGTTCATCGCGACGCGGGTCTCGCGCTCGAGCTCGTCGAGGAGCGGGCCGGGCGGGGTGGTGTGGGCGGCGGCGTAGGCCGCCAGGTCGGGGTGGACGACGGCGCTCACGGCTCGCGGCCCTCGGCCACCTCCCAGAGGCGGTCCACCTTCGCGGCGAAGATGAAGTCGCTCTCGGTCAGGCCGTCGATCTTGTGGGTCCACATCTCCACCCGCACCTTGCCGTAGCCGAGGTAGAGGTCCGGGTGATGGCCCTGCTCGCCGGCGAGCGCGCCGATGCGGTCCACGAACTTGAGGGCGGTCGCGAAGTCGTGGAAGCGGAAGTCGCGCACGAGCCGCCGGTTCTGGATGACCTCCCACTTCGGGATCTCGGCGTGCAGCGGCGCGATCTTGTCGGGAGTGAGCGGCGGGACGCCCCCCCGGCACGGGACGCACTTCAGGTCGGCGAGCGACATCGAGACACCTCCTAAGGTATAGTTGGATGCGCCGTCGCGGCACGCGGCGCGCCGCAGAACGTCAGCCGGCCGGGCGCGTGATCGTGCGCAGCGGCTCGGGCTGATCGAGCAGGGGCGTGAAGAACGCCACCAGCTCGTCACGCCGCGCGGCGGCGTCCTCGTAGCCGAGCTGCGCCAGCTCGCGCGCGTAGGTCCCGTCGAAGAGGAGGTACGAGAGGAGATCGCCCTCCGCCTTGGGGTCGCTCGGCGCGGCCAGCCGGAGCCCCGCCTTGAACAGGCGAGCCCACCCGCGGCCGAACCGCATCCGGGTGGCGTGGCGCGCCGCGATCTCGCCCAGGTCCCGCGACGGGCGCAGCACGAGCGTCTGCGCCCGGCGGTAGCCGATGCCGCGCACGGTGGCCATCGCCTCGTTGATGTGGCCGAGGAAACCGGGGCCATACACGCGCTCACCGGTGGCGAGGATGCTGTTGACGATCGCGAGGCTGTGCAGGTCGTAGTCGAGCTGGTCGAGGAGCAGGGCGTTCAGCATCTTGCCGAGCAGGAAGACGGCGCCCGGGTAGGCGGCCAGGGTCTCGCGCTGGGCCGCGGCCTCCTCCTCGGCGCTCACCATCTCGTGGCGCAGGCTCACGACCAGGAGCCGGTCGGCGCCGAGTCGCAGCGCCGGGCTGATCGGCGCCATCTGGCGCAGGCCGCCGTCGCAGAACAGGCGCCCGTCGAGCTCGATGGGCGGGAAGAGCAACGGGATCGCGGCGGAGGCCAGGGCGTGGTCGGGCCGGATGCGCGCGGCCACGCCCACGCGGCGCGGGTCCTTGCTCCAGGCCGGGATGTGCCCGTCCCGGGTCTGGGCGAACACGTAGGTGCGGCCGGTCGCGATGTCGGTCGCGGAGATGGCGATCGCCTCGAGCAGTCCGGCGGCCAGGTTGGCCTCGATGTTCACCCACGGGAACTGCTCGCGCACGATGCGGGCGAGGGGGGCGCTGTTGAGGAGCCCGACGCGCGGCGGGCGCCGGCCGGTGGCCGCGACCTGCCCGCGCAGCAGCCAGACGCACAGCCGCACCAGGTCCGGCAGGCTCAGGCTGTACACCTCCTCCGAGCGAAGGGCCTCCCAGTAGTCCTGCAGCAGCCGTCCCTGGTGCTTGGGGCGGTGGGCGGTCGCCGCGAGGAAGCAGGCATTGACCGCGCCCACGCTGCAGCCGGCGAGCACGTCGAAGCGGACGCGGGAGCGGGCCGGCTCGGGCAAGCCCTCACGGAGGTACCGGATCACACCCACCTGGTAGGCGCCGCGGGCACCGCCGCCGGCCAGGACGAGCGCGGTCTTCGAGGCCACCTCGTTGTGATGCCGCGCCGCGTTCAACGGGCGCCGCGGCGCGGTCCCCCGGTCAGCCGGCGCCCGCTGGCCAGGAGCGCGCGGGGAAATGCAACACGGAGACGCGGAGGCGCGGAGGATGATTCTGGATACTCAAGACCTTACTCCGTGTCCCCGTGCCGCCGTGTTGCCTTTCCCCGCAGCCTGCTAGCCTGGATTCCCACGTAGGCCAGTTGCGCTACCCCGGGCGGCCGTTCTGCTACGACAGAACGACGCCTCACCCACGCCTTGCATCCCGTCCAACCTCTGGGTCCTCCGTCGGACGTGTAGGCCGAAACTACTCTGGTGAGGGATGGCCGCTATGAGCGGCCGGGCGCCGCTCT
>DASXVK010000179.1:0-1701 GCA_036504295.1 Polyangia bacterium | reverse complement strand
CGGTGTTCGGGACGCCCGCCGTCGGCGGGGTCCCGGCGACCGCGCCGCTGCGGTCGACGGGCACGCCGCTCGCCTGCAGCGCGGCGTCGATCGCGGCGACGACCGCGGCGGCGGTGGCGGGGCGCCGCTCCGGCTCCTTCTCGAGCAGCGCCAGGATGAGCGCGTCGACCTCCACCGGGATGCCGAGATCGGGCCGCAGCTCCGACGGCACCGGCGGCGTCGCGGTGAGATGCTGCGTGAGCAGGCCGACGTACGACGAGGCGTGGAACGGGAGATCGCCCGTGACCGCGCGGAAGAGCAGGGCGCCGAGCGAGTACAGGTCCGCGCGCCCGTCGAGCGGGCGGCTCTCCGCCTGCTCCGGCGACATGTACTCGGGCGTGCCGAAGACGACGCCGGCCTGAGTGATGCCGGACTCGACGTCGGAGACCTGCTTGCACAGGCCGAAGTCGAGCACCTTGACGCGGTCGCCCGGGCACAGGAAGACGTTGTCCGGCTTGAGGTCGCGGTGGACGAGATCGTGGCCGTGGGCGTGGGCGAGGCCGTTCGCCACCTGGCGGCCGGCGCGCAGGGCGCGGGCCCAGGGCAGCGGTCCCCGCAGCAGCACCTGGCCCAGGCTCTCGCCTTGCAGCAGCTCCATCACCAGGTAGAGCAGGCCGTCCTCGGTCTGCCCGAAGTCGAACACCTTGACGCAGTTGGGGTGGTCGAGCCGGCTCGCGGCGCGCGCCTCGCGCTGGAACCGCGCCACCGCCGCGTCGTCGCCGGCCAGGTCGCGCCGCAGCAGCTTCACGGCGACGAGGCGGTCCATCGTCATGTGCCGCGCGCGGTAGACGGTCCCCATCCCGCCCTCGCCGATGCGGCCCTCGAGCTGGTACCGCGTGCCGAGGAGCTGACCGATCAGCGGGTCGCGGGCGACCGGCTCGAGCGCCGTCCCATCCCGCGGACAGAAGCTCGCGTCACCCTGGTAATGCTCGCGGCAGGTGGGGCAGATGGGCACGGCTAGGCCGGTGGATGTGGCGCGACGCCGCCGGAGAATCTACCGTACCCCGACGCCCGCGGCAACCGCGGAGGGATGGGTCAGAAGCGCATGCCGCGCTTGGCGCGAAACTTGAACCAGTCCCAGGTCAGGTAGCCGCTGGCGGCGAGGCCCACCAGGCCGACCGGCCACAGGCCCGTGAAGATGAAGACCGCGGCGGTGCCGGCGGCAGCGCCGGCGGCCATGATGCCCTTCTTCTTGGCCACTTCGCGGTCGGCCTGCATCAAGCTCTTCGTCATGCCACACCCCGGTCCTCACGCTAGCAGCCGGCCCGAAACGAGTCAAACCCGCGTCGTCCCACGGGTGGGTACCGCGCCGCGTTGCGTGCTATGGTTAACGTAATCGCATGCCGCCGCGCCGCCACTACCTGCACTGGGTTGCGCCGGTCCTCGCGGCCGTCGCGCTCACGGCGCTCGGCGCGGTGGAGCAGGCCTGGTTCCCGGTGCGCGTGCTGGAGAAGGGCTCGCGGGCCCGGTACACGGTGCGCGCGCCGCGCGACCTCGCTCTGAGCCTGCAGGACGTGCGGCGCGAGGAGATCCGGGAGGCGCTCGAGCGCTACCTGCCGATCTACGACGCCGATGCCCGCCTCCTCGAGCGGCGGAAGCGCGAGCTCGCGGGCGAGATCGCGAAGCTGCCGGCGTCCACCTGGCGCTGGCTCGACGCCGACG
>DASXVK010000178.1:0-2154 GCA_036504295.1 Polyangia bacterium | reverse complement strand
GATCGCGTGCCTCGCGGCGACCTGGCGCTCCGGGATCAGGGCGCACACCGCCGGGGCGTTCGTCGGGGCGTTCGCGATCGTCGGCGCGGCGTTCAACGGCGCCAGCTTCGTCAACTACGGCCACGACGCCAGCTCCCTCGTCATGGCCGCCCTCTGGGCGATCGCCCTGACCAGCTACGTGCTGTGCCTGTACGTCGTCGCGCGTCGGCTCACCCTCCCCGCGCACGACGAGCTGCACCCGCCGCCGCTGCGCTGAGGGCCGCCCCCAAGCACGGACGCAGGTCCCGGGTCGCGGGCGGCCCGGCCTGGCTAGCGTCGATACCAGCGTCTCGTGCCCAGCCCACGCGGGGTGCGCACGGCGGGGCAACGGTGCCCCGCCCCGGCCGAAGGAGAAGCCGTGTCGTCGATCCTTCTCTCCCCCCTGCGGGTGGGGAGCATCGAGCTGAAGAACCGGATGGCCGTCGCCGCCATGGTCACCGACTACTGCGACCACGACGGCATGCCCACCGCGCAGTACATCGCCTACCACGAGGCCCGGGCCAAGGGCGGCTTCGGGCTGATCATCACCGAGGACTACGCCGTCGACCCGCTCGGGCGCGGCTTCTGGTGCGCCGGCCTCTGGAAGGACGAGCAGATAGCCCCCCACAGCGAGCTGACGACGCGCGTCCACGCGGCCGGGGCCAAGATCTTCGCGCAGATCTACCACTGCGGCCGGCAGACGTCGGCGGCCCTCATCGGCGCCCAGCCGGTCTCCGCGTCGGCTCTGGCCTGCCCGGTCATGGGCGAGGTGCCCCACGCGCTGACGCCCGACGAGATCCGCACGATCGTCGGCGAGTTCGGCGACACCGCGCGCCGGGCCCAGCGGGCCGGGTTCGACGGCGTCGAGGTGCACGGCGCGCACGGCTACCTCATCGCGCAGTTCATGTCCGCCTACTCCAACAAGCGGACCGACGAGTACGGCGGCACCCTCGACAACCGGCTGCGCTTCCCGCTCGAGGTCGTCGCGGACATCCGCAGCAAGTGCGGCCCCGACTTCCCGGTCTCGTTCCGCATCTCCAGCGACGAGTTCGTCATCGGCGGTCGCGACATCGCCGAGACCGTCGTCGTCTGCCGTCGGCTCGAGGCCGCCGGCGTCGACCTGCTGCACATCACGGCCGGCACCTACGAGAGCGCCTGGGCGGTCGTCCCGCCCCTCTACGAGAAGCACGCGTGGCTCGCCGCGTTCGCCGCCCAGGTGAGGCGTGCCGTCTCGATCCCGGTGCAGGTCGTCGGCCGGATCACGGAGCCGGAGGTCGCCGAGGGCGTCCTGGCCACCGGCCAGGCCGACCTGATCTCGTTCGCCCGCGCCTCGCTGGCCGACCCCGACTTCGCCCGCAAGGTCACCGAGGGACGTCCCGAGCAGATCCGCCGCTGCATCGGCTGCAACCAGGGCTGCATCACAGTCCTGTTCACCAACAATCCGATCCGCTGCCTGGTCAACCCGTCGCTGGGCTTCGAGGCGGCCGACGAGATCCGGCCGGCCGCGACACCGAAGCAGGTCCTCGTCGTCGGCGGCGGACCCGCCGGGCTCGAGGCCGCCCGCGGCGCCCGCCTGGCGGGTCACACGGTCTGCCTGCACGAGCGGCAGCCGCAGCTCGGCGGCAACTTCCGCGTCGGCGCCATCCCGCCCGGCAAGGGCGAGCTGACCGGCTACGTCACGTGGCTGTCGGACGAGCTCGGGCGCCTGGGTGTCGACGTCCACCTCGGCTCCGAGGCGACCGCCGACCTCGTCGCCGAGGAGCACCCCGACGTCGTCGTCTACGCGGCGGGCGCGACCCACGTGCGGCCCCCGATCCCGGGGATCGACGGTGCCACCGTCGTCGAGGCGTGCGACGTCCTCACCGGGGCCGTCCTCCCGGGCGCCCGCGTCGTCGTCGCGGGCGGCGGCATGATCGGCTCGGAGACCGCCCTCTACCTGGCCACCACCGGGCACCAGGTGACGATCGTCGACCAGCTGCCGGGGGTCGCCCTCGAGGAGAACGCCGCGCGGCGCCGCTTCCTCATGGCCAGGCTCGACGAGTACGCGGTGCGGCAGGTGGTCGACGCGACGATCACCCGGTTCGCCGACGGGTCGGTCGAGGTCGAGCAGGGCGGCGCGAGGCGGTCGCTGGCCTG
>DASXVK010000177.1:0-9077 GCA_036504295.1 Polyangia bacterium | reverse complement strand
CGCCCCGCTCGCGTCCTGCTTTCTCTCCATAGGCCGACCCCCGGGCGGGGGCTTCGTTCAACGCGTCAATTACGGCCGCGCCCACCGTCGCAGCACGCCCTCACCTCGCCGGCGCGTCCGTAATTGCCTATTAGTTTTGCGTACTTCCCCGCGGAGCATTCCTGCGCGGCGCGCGCCGCGCCGCCCGCGTCACTTCTTGCAGCTCGTCGGCAGCACGTTGCGCCCGAACTGGCCCTCGACGTTGCCGGGCGGGGCGTAGTTGCAGACCCAGAGGCGGTTGCCCTTGCAGGTCGCCGTGCCGCAGCCCAGGGCGCGCGTCTCGACCCAGACGACCTGGGTGAAGTGGCCCGTCGCCATCGAGAAGCCGGGGCGCTTGTAGTCGTACTTGGCGACCTCGTCGTACCACGAGGCGACGACGCGGTCGGGGCCGAAGGCGCCCGCGGTGCCGGCCCAGAGGTTCTCGCCGTACTTGCTGCTGCCGCTGTGCTGGAAGCTGCAGTCGCGCGCGAGGCGGTCGGCCCACGCCTGCGCGACCTTGGCGACGTCGGCCGACCACGTGAGCGGCGGGGCGCAGTGGCGGGCGCGGTACGCGTTGTGGGCCGTGAAGATGACGCCGGCGTCGCCCGCGGGCGCGCCGCGCGGCTCGGGCGGCGCCGCGCCCGCCGGGGGCGAGGCCCAGGAGCTCAGCGCGGCGGCGGCGAGGGCGACGGCCAGGCGCAGCGTGGGGCGGGTGGTCATCGGCGTGGTCTCCTGCGAGGTGCGGGGCCCTCGGCGGCGCCGTAGCGCGTGAGGTCGATCCCGCCGCGGGCGTCGAAGCGCACGCCCTCGGCCTCGAGCAGCGCGCGCTGCAGGTCGTGGGTGGCGGGATCGCGGATGGTGATGTGCGCGACGCCCGGGCGGCGCAGGCCCACCACGCGGTGCCAGGGCAGGTCGTCCGCGGCGTGCAGGGCGCGGCCGGCGAGGCGCGCGCCGCGCGTGAAGCCGGCGGCCCGCGCGACCGCGCCGTAGGTCATCACCCGGCCGCGCGGGATGGCGCGCACGACGGCGTGGATGAGCTCGAAGCCGGTCACGACCCGCACACGGTATCGCCCGCCGTCGCCGCGTGTCAAACCAGCGGAATGACGCAACCCGTCGCGTGGCGACGGCATCTCGCCCGGAGGCCTCGGTCCACAATTGTGACCCTGACTGGCGGAATCGCCTTGTCAGATCGGTCCGCAGCCCGTATAAGCCCGCCCCTGCACGACTCTCGTGTCGGGGCACTGGTCTATTCGTGAGGGAAAACGGTGAACGCTGACCTGTCCAGCATGCGCAACATCGGGATCTCGGCTCACATCGACAGCGGGAAGACGACGCTGACGGAGCGGGTCCTCTACTACACCAAGCGCGTCCATGCCATTCACGACGTGAAGGGCAAGGACGGCGTGGGTGCCAAGATGGACTCGATGGAGCTGGAGCGGGAGCGCGGCATCACCATCGCCAGCGCCGCCACGCACTGCCAGTGGGGCAAGCACTCCATCAACATCATCGACACCCCCGGGCACGTCGACTTCACCATCGAGGTGGAGCGCTCGCTGCGCGTCCTCGACGGGGCGGTCCTGGTGCTGTGCGCGGTGGCGGGCGTGCAGAGCCAGTCCTTCACCGTCGACCGGCAGATGAACCGCTACCGCGTCCCGCGCATCGCGTTCGTGAACAAGTGCGACCGCACCGGCGCGAACCCGGTGCGCGTCCGCGATCACCTCCGCGAGAAGCTCGGCCACAACCCGGTGCTGCTGCAGCTCCCGATCGGGCTCGAGGACCGCTTCCAGGGCGTCGTCGACCTCGTCGAGATGCGGGCGCTCTACTTCGAGGGGCCGTTCGGCGACGCCGTCGTCGCGAAGCCCATCCCCGCCGAGCTGGCGGCGGACGCGGCCCGCTACCGCGAGGAGATGCTCGACGCCGTGTCGATGTTCTCCGACGAGCTGACCGAGGCGATGCTCGAGGAGCGCGTGACGAACGAGCTCGTCCGGGCCGCCATCCGCCAGGGCACGCTCGCGCTGCGGCTGACGCCGGTGCTGGTCGGCTCGGCCTACAAGAACAAGGGCGTGCAGCCGCTGCTCGACGCCGTCGTCGACTACCTGCCGTGCCCGACCGACGTCGCGAACCAGGCCATCGACCTCAAGAGCGAGAGCGAGGAGCTCGTGACGCTCGCCAGCGACTCGAGCCTGCCGACCGTCGCCCTCGCCTTCAAGCTCGAGGACGGCCGTTACGGCCAGCTCACGTACCTGCGCATCTACCAGGGCGCGCTGCGGCGCGACCAGAGCATCACGAACACGCGCAGCGGCAAGCAGTCCAAGGTCGCGCGCCTCGTGCGCATGCACGCCGACGAGATGGAGGACATCACCGACGCCGGCGCCGGCGACATCGTCGCCATCTTCGGGCTCGACTGCCACTCGGGCGACACCTTCACGACCGGCGACCTCGCGCTCGCGATGACCTCGATCCACGTGCCCGACCCGGTCATCGCCCTCTCCGTGAAGGCGACGGACCAGAAGTCGCAGATCAACCTGTCGAAGGCCCTGCAGCGCTTCTCGAAGGAGGACCCGACCTTCCGCGTCGGCGTCGACGCCGAGTCGGGCGAGACCGTCATCCAGGGCATGGGCGAGCTGCAGCTCGAGGTCTACCTCGAGCGCATGCGCCGCGAGTACAAGGTCGCCGTCGAGACCTCGCCGCCGCAGGTGGCCTACCGCGAGACGCTCACGCAGCGCGCCGAGTTCAACTACACGCACAAGAAGCAGACCGGCGGCTCCGGCCAGTACGGCCGCGTCGCCGGCTACCTCGAGCCGTGCGCCGAGCAGAGCTACGAGTTCGTCGACGACATCGTGGGCGGCTCGATCCCGCGGCAGTTCATCTCGGCCGTCGAGAAGGGCTTCAAGTCGATGATCGCGAAGGGGCGCAAGATCGGCTTCCCGGTCGTGAACGTCCGCGTCGTCATCAACGACGGCGCCTCGCACTCGGTCGACTCGTCGGACATCGCGTTCCAGGAGGCCGCGCGCGGCGCCTGGCGCGACGCGTACGGCCGCGGCAAGCCGCGCGTGCTCGAGCCGATCATGCGCGTCGTCGTGGAGGCGCCCGCGGAGTTCTCGGGCAACGTGCTCACGACGCTGATGCAGCGGCGCGGCACGGTCATCGGCTCGCAGGAGGACGGCGGCATGGCGCGAGTCGAGTCCGAGGTGCCCCTGGCCGAGATGTTCGGTTACGCCACCACGCTACGCTCGGCCACGCAGGGCAAGGCCGAGTTCACGATGGAGTTCTCGCGCTACCTGATGGTCCCGCCGGCGATCGAGCAGGAGCTCGTCGAGAAGGCGCAGGAAGCCGCCGCGAAGAGGAAGTGAGGACGTCATGTACCGCAAAGAAGTGAACGAGATCAGCCCCCTCAGGATCCTCGAGCGCTCGATCCACGGCGGCCTCGGCCCCGGCAACCTCGGCGTCGTGATGGCGCGCGCCGGCGTCGGCAAGACGGCGGTGCTCATCCAGATCGGCCTGGACGAGGCCATGCGCGATCGCGACGTGCTGCACCTGGCGCTCGGGCAGCAGCTCGAGCACGTGCAGGCGTGGTACGACGCGCTCTTCGACGACCTCGCGCGCCAGACCGGCCTCGCCGACCGCGACACCGTGCGGGCGATCGTCAACCGCCACCGCGTCATCCACGCCACCGGCGATGCGGCGCTGACGCCGGAGCGGCTGGAGAAGACGATCGACCTGTACACGAAGCACGCCGGCTTCACGCCGGGGGTCATCCTCGTCGACGGCTACAGCTGGGCCGGCCCCATCGCGCAGCGCGCGGCCGAGCTCGGCGCGTTCAAGGCGGCGGCCCGCCGCCTCGGCGCGGAGCTGTGGATGGTCGCGACGCACGGCGAGGCGACCCAGCCGGAGGGCGCCGCGCTCGCGCCGCCGTGCGCGGCGTTCATCGAGCTCATCGACGTCGCGCTCTTCCTCGAGCCGGAGCGGGACCACGTCACGATCCGGCTGCTCAAGGACCACGGCCACGACCAGGTCTCGAGCATGCACCTCAACCTCGACTGCGACACGATGCGCCTGCGCGGCGAGCACGGCGAGCGCGAGCCGCTGCCGCTCCCGGCGGAGGCGTTCACGCTGCTGTCGGGCGGCGCGCCGGGCGCCGAGTCGGAGTTCGGCGCCGCCGCCGAGCGCTGGGGCGTCGGCGAGATCACCTTCTCGTTCGCGGGCCGCACCCCGGCGCGGGCGCACTCGGTCGTGCAGCTCGACGACGCGCAGCTCGAGCTCGGCCGCGTCAGCATGACCTACGTCGAGTCGCACCTGCACCGCAGCTTCCCGCGCACGCCGGCGTTCCAGAAGGTGCTCCAGTCGATCTGGCACCAGGTGGCGACGGCCGGCGAGGTCTTCGTGGTCGGCGTCATGCAGCCCGACAAGACCATCAAGGGCGGCACCGGCTGGGCCGCGGAGCTGGCCCGCCACTTCGGCAAAGGCCTCTTCGTCTACGATCAGGAGCGGCGCAGCTGGTTCGCGTGGCAGAACGGCGAGTGGCAGGAGACCCCCGCCCCGCGCATCACCCGGACCCGCTTCGCGGGCACCGGCACGCGCTTCCTCACCGACGAGGGGAGGGCCGCGATCGCGCAGCTCTTCACGGCCTCATTCGGGCCGCCGCGGGCCCCCCGCGCGTGACCTTCTCGCGCCCTCGACTGGAATTCGTATTGACAGCGACGGCGAACCCCCTGAAGATGGCGGCCACCCACCGCTTTCAGGAGTGACGGATGCGAGAGAAGGTCGCCAAGCTGGGCATCGAGCGCGAGAAGGACTTCATGTACTTCATCAAGGCGGGCGCCGTGTGGAAGGTGCCACGCAAGCGTCCCGGCGTGCCGAAGGGCAAGCAGCAGAAGGTCGCGGACGGCGGGTTCGTGCAGGACACGGACCACATCTACTTCCTCGACAAGGACGGCGACGTCTCGCGTTCGGCGCGGGCGGTCGGCGGCCAGAAGCGGAAGAAGGCGGCCAAGGTCGCCAAGAAGCCGGCCAAGAAGGTCGCGGCGAAGAAGCCGGTCAAGAAGGCGCCGGCCAAGAAGGCGGCCGCGAAGAAGC
This sequence comes from Polyangia bacterium, assembly GCA_036504295.1. GTDB lineage: Bacteria > Myxococcota_A > Polyangia > JACRCY01 > JACRCY01 > DASXVK01. The sequence goes on along the minus strand of DASXVK010000177.1, from coordinate 3,983 downwards.
CCGCCGCGAAGAAGGCGCCGGCCAAGAAGGTAGCCGCGAAGAAGCCGGTCAAGAAGGCGAAGAAGCGCTAGTCGTCTTCCCCCACCGCCGCGGCCCGTCCGGCCGCTCGTTCCTCCCGCTTCAGCCATACACACCCACGCGCGGCCTCGCAGCCCGGGCCGCGCAGGTGTATCATCCGCCCCAAAAACGGGGAGTTCGATGCGCTGCCGAGCGTTCGTGCTGTTGCTCCTGCTCGCCGCCGTGCCGGCCCGCGCCCGCGCCGACGAGCCCTGGGAACGGGTGCTCCAGGAGGACGGGATCACCGTCACGAAGCGAGACGTGCCGGCGCGCGGGTTCCCCACCTTCCGCGCCGTCGGCATGATCCAGGCGCCGCTCTTCGACGTGCTCGCGATCATCGGCGACGTCCCGCGCTACCCGGACTGGCAGGTCAACTGCATGGCGGCGCGTCAGCTCAAGAAGATCAACGAGCTGGAGTACCTCGTCTACTCGCGGGTCCACGCCCCGTGGCCCGTCGCCGACCGGGACGCCGTGTACCACTCGAACATCCACGTCGACGTCCGCGGCAACCTCGTCGTCGACGTGCGCTTCCGCGGCGTGAAGAGCGAGCTGGCGCCGCCGGTGAAGGGCGTCGTGCGGATGGAGAAGATCCGCGGGCACTTCAAGCTGACGGCGGTGGCGCCGGACAAGACCCTGATGGACTACCAGGTCGACGCCGATCCCGGCGGCGCGATCCCGGCCTGGCTCGCCAAGTGGACCAGCCGCCGCCTGCCGCTCGACACGATCAAGACGATGCGCGCGCGGGTGAAGAAGACCCGCGGCTCGTACGCCGAGCGCATCAAGCACTTCCAGGAGATGGAGCGGGAGCTGCGCGAGGCGCAGGCGTCGAAGCGGTAGCGCTGCTCGCGCGCGACGCGGCGGCGCGCGGGCGCGGCGGCTCAGGCCGGGAACCGCGCGAGGAACTCCTCGACCGCGAGCGCCCGCACCCCCGGCGCGACGGTGCGCGGCGACGCCCCCGCGCGGGCGGCCCGGTGCACGATCACCGCCTGCGGGCGTCGCGACTTCATGGCGGCGGCGAGCCGCTGGAGCGGCACGGCCATCGCCGGGGTGATCGTCTTCGTCCACTTGGCCTCGATGAGGTACATCCCCGCGCCGGGCGCCGGGGCCAGGAAGTCGACCTCCAGCCCCTGCTGATCGCGGAAGAAGTACAGCTCGCGCGCCCGGCCCGCGTTGATCTGGTTCTTGATCATCTCGGCGGCGATGAAGCTCTCGAAGACCGAGCCCAGGAAGGGCGACTGCTCGAGCTGCCGCTGAGTCTCGATGCCGAGCAGGAAGCACAGGAGGCCGGGGTCCACCCAGTACACGCGCGGTGACTTGATGAGCCGCTTGCCGAGGTTCTCGAAGTAGGGCGGCACGAGGAGGACGTGGCCGGTCGTCTCGAGCACGCCGAGCCACTCCGCGATCGTCGGGACGGACAGCCCGAGCGGAGCGGCGAGGTCCGATCGGTTCAGGATCTGGCCGTTGCGGCTCGCCAGCAGCGTGAGGAAGCGGCGAAACGTGCTCAGGTCCTTGACGGCCTTGAGCGACCGCACGTCGCGCTCGAGGTACGTCTGCACGTACGAGCGGAACCACAGCCGGGCGCCGCCGGGGCGCCGCAGCACCTCGGGGAAGCCGCCGCGGAGCAGGCTCCAGGAGCCCGCCTCGCGATAGGACAGCGGCAGGAGCTGGAAGGTCGCGGCGCGTCCCGTCATCGACTCGGTGACGCCGGCCATGAGCGAGAAGTCCTGCGAGCCCGTGAGCAGCCACTGGCCGCGCTTCGCGGGCGCCTCGTCGATGCGGGTCCGGATGTAGGCGAACAGCTCGGGCGCGTTCTGGATCTCGTCGATGATCGCGGGCGTCTTCACCTCGTCGAGCCATCCGCGCGGGTCGGCCGCCACCCGGGCTCGCAGGTCGGGATCCTCGAGCAGGTGGTACGAGGCGCGCGGGAAGGTGTGCTGGAGCAGGAACGTCTTGCCGGCCCGCCGCGGCCCGGTCAGCACGAGCGCGCCGAACTGGCGCGCCGCGGACACGAGGGCGGGCGCCAGCTCGCGGGGGTAGAGGGCGCGTGGTGCCATGTGAGGATCTTAAGATAGCGGTTCAAATTTCTCAATCGCTACGTCGCCCCGCGCCAGGGCGCCGCGGCAGGGCTGCCGATGGAGCGCCGGCCAGTGCGGCGGGCTCGGCACGGGTTGACCCGCTCCGGGCGCCGGGTACAGTGCAGCGCCATGCCCGACGACCACCGTGACGACCCCGGCCCGCTGACGCAGCTGGCGCGCGGCTTTCGCCAGCGCACGCTCGTGACGGTGGGGCTCGCGTCCAGGCTGGGGCTCGGGCTGCTGCGCAAGAACCTCTCGCACACCGAGGTCGCCGCCGGCATCGACGAGGAGGACGCGGTGCGCGCCGCGACCGAGCTCCTGGCGCAGCTCGACGGGCTCAAGGGCCTGGTGATGAAGTTCGGGCAGATGGCGAGCTACCTGAGCCCGACGCTCCCGCCCCAGGCGCAGCGGATCCTCGGCCGCCTGCAGGCGGCGAGCCGCCCGATGGCCTACGAGGGGATCGCCGAGGTGGTGCGGGGCGACCTCGGCGCCGCGCCCGAGGCGCTCTTCGACGAGTTCGCGCGGGAGCCCTTCGCCGCCGCGTCCATCGGCCAGGTGCACCGCGCGCGGCTCGACGGCGCCGCGCTCGCGGTGAAGGTGCAGTACCCCGGCGTCGACGCCCTGCTCGAGGCCGACTTCAAGACCATCACGCGGCTCGCGCGCCTCGTGTTCGCTACACCCACGAGTACGTGCAGCGCTCGTACGACCTCTTGCTCTTCCGCAACCCGAACCGCTTCAGCACCGCGATGCCGCGCGACTGGCTGTTCGTGAACCGCCTGCAGTGGGGCCTCAACTCGGTGCTCGCGCACCTCGGCGCGACCGCGCCCTGGGGCGAGCTGTTCCGCCGCGCGGTGGCGTCGCCGACCACGAAGGCGTGGTAGGGCGCTCACCGCGGCGCCGCGCGCCGCGCGGCCGCCACGCCGCCGCTCCCGCGCCGGCGCCCGCTACGGCTCGCCGCCGGCCTCGATCTCGTCGTGCTTTGCCTGGGCCGCGCGGACGCGGGCGCGCTGCCGCTCCCACGCGGCGCGCGCCGGTCCGAGCCGCGCGCGCTCCGTGCGCGCCGCGCGCACCTCGTCGACCGCAACCGCGCTCGCGCAGGCGCCTTCGTAGCACACCGGCACCACCGGCGGCGGGTCGCGCGGGACGTTGCACGGCATGCCGCGGCAGCGCTCCTCGGCCGCGCGCGTGCGCCGCGCGACCGCGCCGCGGGCCACGGGCTCGAGCGCGCCGCAGGCGCATTGGGCCGGCGGCGCGAGGGCGCAGTCGCGCGCGCTGGCGCAGCGGTAGTCGCGCCCGCGCGGCAGGGACGGGACCTCGGGCGGCAGGGCCGGCTCCGGCGGGAGCGGCAGCGCGACCACCGCGGGGCGGGGCGGCCGGTCCGGCTCGCGGACACACCGCCGCGCGCGGCACCGCACCGTGGCCGGCCGGCACTGGCGGCGCGGACAGCGCTCGGCGAGGGCGGCGATCCGGGCGGCCTCGTCGGCCGCGGGGGGCCCGGGGCGCGGGCAGACCGGGCACCGCTCCCGCCCGCGCGCGTCGACGACGCCGGCGGGGAAGGCCGTCAGCGTGACCGCGGGGCAGTCGCTCGCGAGGTAGCACTCGCCCGCCTCCTCGGTGCCCCGGCCCGCCGCGTCTTCGCGCTGCTCGTCCTCGGTCCAGGCCGCGCCGGGCCGGAGCTCGCACCGCGCGCGGACGCAGGCGGCGTGCTCGCTCGGGGCGCGCCGGGCCACGGGGGGGCAGCACACGTTGCGCCCGTCGCCGCACGCGCACGGATGGCGCGGCGGGCCGCACAGCGCGACGGCGGCCGCCGCGAGCCGCTGCGCGGCGGCCCCGTTGAGCGCCGTCGGGCCG
>DASXVK010000176.1:0-7136 GCA_036504295.1 Polyangia bacterium | reverse complement strand
CGCGTCGCCGGCCAGGGCGGAGGGGCAGGTACGGAAGATGTTCGGGAGCTGCCAGGCGAGCAGCAGGAGCGCGATCATGCCCACGAGTGCCGACCCGACGAGCGCGCCGGCGCTGCCGCGACCGACGTTCGCGACGGCGTTCTTGATCAAGTTCAGGCGCGACAGCTTCACCATGGTCGCGATTGCGCCGTGGCCGGCCCGCGGCCCGTCATGCCTCTCCGGAGGCGGCCGAGCGCTGTTGCTTGCCCGCCATCGCGAAGAGGTGGCCGCGGGGCGCCGCGTAGTCGACCAGCCGCAAGAGACGGCGGGCAGGCTTGGACTTGAGCAACCGGCCGAGGGGGGCGACATCACGCGTCGCGGCCTCGAGGGTCCCGGTCACGCCGGCGTACCCGAGTGGATACGAGATGACCGGGCGCGCGAAACCGGCGTCCATGAGGAGGCGGCTCAGCGTCGCCGCGGTGTAGTGGTAGTAGTGTAGGGGTGCGGTGAACATGAACCAGACGTCCCGGAACAGACGGGCGTACGCGCTGCCGAAATTCGGCACCGCGATATGCACCTTGCCCGCCGGCCGCAGAATGCGGCGGACCTCCCGGAGGATCTCGAGCGGATTGTGGATGTGCTCGAGGGAATCCCACAGGGTGACGGCGTCGAAGAACTCGTCGGGGTGATGGGCGTCCGGCAGCTCGCCCACGAAGACGGTGTGGCCGGCGGAGCGGGCGCGGGCGGCCGAGTCCGCAGAAACCTCGACGCCGTAGGTCTCCCAGCCCAGGTGGCGGTACTCCGAGAGCGCGAAGCCTCCGCCGCACCCGACGTCCAGGACGCGGCCGCCACGGACGGGCTCGATGATCTTGCAGGTGTCGCCCCAGCGGCGCGTGTACGGCAGGAGGGCGCGGCCGACGGCGCGCTCGCCCCACGAACCGGCGACCGTGATCGGATACCCATGGAGGCGCTGGGCCGCGAGGTCGCGGGCTGCCCGCTTCCAGCCGCCCTCGACGGCGAGCGGCGATTCCATGACGGTGTAGTAGTCCGTCGGGTAGTAGCTGCCGATGCGCGAGGGGGGGATGCGCGGGTTCATCAACACGACGCCGCAGCCAAGACATTGTGCGACGGGCCACTCCCCCTGGTTGCCGGAGATGTAGTCGCGGGCGTTGAAGAGGAACCGGAACGCTTCGCCGCCGCACAGGCCGCATGGGACCCGCTCGAGGGCGGCGGATTCGGGTGGCGCAGTCACCGGCACCGTTCCCTCAGACCCCAACCCACTGCAGCCGCGTGTGGTCGTAGCGACGGATGACCTTGGCCGGCATCCCGAGAGCGACGGAGAATGGCGGAACGTCTCGCGTCACCACGCTGTTGGCCCCGATCAGGCAGTGCTCGCCGATCGTGACGCCGGGATGGATCACGGCCCCCATCCCGATGAGGCAACCATCACCGATGTGCACGGGGGCGGTCTTCAGCGGCTGTTCCGCGATGGGCCGCTCCGGGTCCTCGTAGGGGTGCCAGATATCGAAGATTCCAACGTTCTGGGTCACGGCCACGTTGCGGCCGATGACGATCTCCTCGGCGCATGCGAGGTGGAAGTTCTGCTGAAAGGAGCTCCCGTCCCCGATGACGACGCGCGGCGTGAACTTGCGGCCGAACCGCTCGGTGACGATGTCGAAGCGCGCACCGTGGTAGACGATGATGTCACGGCCGAGCTCGACGCAGTGGGTGTTGTTGAGCATGATCGGGGACCAGAGCACAGTCCCGGGCCCCATGGCGCCAAACGCCAGCCGATGCACGGTCTGCGACTTGAGCCGGGCCAACACCCGCTCCGCACGAGTCCAGTTCTTCCAGAGGAACGGCGCCAGACGCCGGTCGGTCGCGGCCTTCGACCACGGCGCAGGAGCAGCGTCACGGCCGTCAGACGAAGGTCGCTGGGCCTCACTCGGCTCATTCTTCGCCAAGGGCATGCGGCCAGAGTGGTACCCCGGGTCGAAGGAGCGGTCAAGGGCGCACCCGTGAGGGGCCGTGAGGGGCCCTCCGCCGGCGCCGTCGCGGGGCGCCCGCCGTTGCCGAGTCGACCGCCATCGGCTATGAACGGGGACGCGAGGAGGCGGCTGGATGGAACGGCAGGGCCTGCAGCACCAGCGTGGCGAGATCGAGTTCAGGCGGAAGCTCTACGCCCAGCAGGTGGAGAACTCGAAGGTCTTCGAGGACGAGTTCGACGGCGCCACGATCGAGCGCATCCTGCTCGAGCGGATGGGGAAGACCCTCGTCCAGATGAGCGGTGTGAAGGCGCGCGGGATCGCGACGTCGCCGTACGTCGAGATCGGGGCGGAGCGGTGCCAGCGATCCCTCGTGATGGAGAACGAGCTCGGCCTCACGGGCGCGGCCGTGGACATCTCGTACGAGATGCTGCGGAGCGCGGCCCACTACGGGCGCGTGTTCAACAAGTCCAGGATGCCCCTGCGCATCTGCTGCGACGTGAACAACCTCCCCTTCGCGAGCGGCTCCATCCCCTTCGTCTTCTGCTACGAGACGCTGCACCACTTCCCCGATCCGGCGCCCGTGACGCGCGAGATCGAACGGACGCTGGCTCCCGGCGGCAGCTTCTTCTTCGAGGAGGAGCCGTACAAGCGCCTGCTGCACGTCGGGTTGTATCGCACCGGGCACATGTACGCCCAGGAGCAGCTCGCCCGCAGCATGCCTCGCCGCATCCTCGACCGCTTCTTCGCCATCAGGAGCTGCAACGAGACCGAGCACGGCGTCATCGAGAACGAGGACATCGCCCTCGACGACTGGAGGCGCGCGCTCGAATGCTTCGGAGAGCGCGATGTGAGGGTGCGCACGATCCCCGGCATCGAGGGCGGCCTGTTCGAGCCAGGACTCAAGCCGGGACGCGCGTTGGCCACGCTGCTTGGCGGCAACGTCTCCGGCACCTGCCGTAAGCTCGGGGACGTGGCAACGACCCGGCTTGCGATTTCGGAGACGCTGATCTGCCCGAGCTGTCGGCAGGCCGGCACCGAAGCGCGGCTCGATCTGCAGCCGGGGGGCGCCTCCTGCTGCACGTGCGGGAAGCGCTATCCCTCGGTGGACGAGATCCTCTTCCTTTTCGCGTACGACACGTTCGAGCAGCTTTACCCGGACGTGTTTCGCTCGCTGTAGTCCCGCCCCCGCCGCCTCAGCGCGGGCGGTAGCGCGCCAGGAGCTGCTTCGTGGCGACGTAGCGGCGGCGCAAGCGGTCGTGCGCCGCCTTGCCCGCGGTACGCTGCAGCAGCCAGAACGCGGCGCGGACGCACGCTCGTCGCCCCTGGATGGCGGCGAACGCGAGCGCCGGCCTCACGCCGCCGTGGTGCAGGAGGAGTCGGACCGACTCGGCGCTCGTCTCCAGGAGCCTGGTGTCCGACACTCCGCCGGACCAGACCGTCACACAGGGCCGCCCCAGGCTGACGAAGGACGCGCCTCGCATGAGCAGCCGGAGGCACAGCTCGTAGTCGGCGGCGATCCGGTAGGAGGCGTCGTAGAGGCCATATCGGTCGTAGGCGGCCCGCGACACGAACGTCGCCTCGTGGCACAGCCTCATCTCGCGCAGCAGCTCCAACCCCGACCGCGCGTAGACCGGCTCATTCACGTCCCCCTGGATGTAGATCATGTCGCCGTAGACCACGTCGGGCGCGCCGCTCGAGCCGGCGCGCTGGACCGCGGCGAGCACATCGGGCGCGTGGAACACCGTGCCCGCGTTCAGCATGCCGATCCACGCCCCGCGCGCGGCCGCGATGCCCTTGTTCATCGCGTCGTAGATGCCGCCGTCCGGCTCGCTGATCCAGAGCGCGATGTCGTTGTCGTGGCGGCGTAGAACCTCGACGGTGTTGTCCCGCGAGCCCCCATCGATGACGATGTGCTCGAAGTCGGGGCAGCGCTGCTCGGCGACGCTCGCGAGGGTGGTCTCGAGATCCGCGGCCGCGTTCAGGGTGACGGTGATGATGGTGATGCGTTGCGTCTCGACGCCGAGCGCGGCCGGGCCGCCGTCTCGCAGGCGATACCCGCCCTGCAGCCGCGCCGGGTGCGCCGGCCGCTCAGCATAGCTGCGAATCGTCGGAATCCCACGTTGGAGCAGGCTCAAACCCGCTGTCCCTCTCCGCACATCACGCGCTCTCGCTCTACGGCGGCGGGTCGGTGAGACGGCGACGCTCATCCTACGCACTGCCCGCGGGTGGGGTCAATCGGATTGCAGCCCTGCCGGCGTCAGCGGTTCGTGTCGCCCACGGCTGAGCGCAGCTCCGCTGCCACCATCTCCCGCACGACGTCCGCCATGCGATGCGTCGGCTTCCACCCGAGCTGCTCCGCCGCGTGGCGGGGGTCGGCGCGGCTGACCATGATGTCGGACGGGCGGAGCAGGCCGGCGTCGAGCTCGACGTGCGCGCGCCACTCCAGCCCGACGCAGCGGAACGCCTCCGCCACGAACGCCTCGAGCGTGTTCGTCTCGCCGGTCGCGATGACGAAGTCCTCGGGCGCGGGCTGCTGGAGCATGCGCCACATGGCCTCGACGTACTCGGGGGCCCAGCCCCAGTCGCGAGCGATCTGGATGTTGCCCAGGTGGAGCTGCTCGCGGCTGCCGCGGCTGATGCGGCAGGCGGCCTTCACGATCTTCCGGGTGACGAAGCGCTCGGGACGCAGCGGCGACTCGTGGTTGAAGAGGATGCCGGTGCAGGCCCACAGGTCGTAGGCCTCCCGGTAGTTCGTGACCTCCCAGTGCGCGGCCGCCTTCGCGACGGCGTAGGGGCTGCGGGGGTGGAAGAGGTTCGACTCGTTCGCGGCCGCGCCGCGCGTGTCGCCGAAGCACTCGCTGGACCCGGCGTGGTAGAGCCGCGCCGGGAGCTTCGTGAAGCGCAGCGCCTCCAGGAGGTTCAGCGTCCCGACGCTGATGCTCTCCAGGGTCTCGACCGGCTGCTCGAAGGAGAGGCCCACCGAGCTCTGACCGGCGAGGTTGTAGATCTCGTCGGGCTCGACGCGCGCGAGCGTCTGGATGACGCTCCTGAAGTCGCTGAGCGCCATCGAGGAGAGGGTGACGGCATCGCGGGCGCCGACCTGACGCAGGTTGGCGAAGGTGGACATCTGCGCGTCCCGCGCGGTCCCGAAGACGGCGTATCCCTTGCTGAGCAGCAGCTTCGCCAGGTACGCCCCATCCTGGCCGGAGATGCCGCAGATGAGGGCCTTCTTGGGGGTCGGCGAGCTGGTCATGGCTCTTGCCTGAACCATGCTCCGCACGGTGTCAAGCGCTATCCCCGCGACCGTGGCTCACGGCCGCCGCGCGTACACCAGGCAGAACCACGTCACCGTCGGGCTCCAGGCGAACGGTGGCTTCGTCGCGCCGCAGGTGTCGGCCTCGAAGTCGTGCACGAGATAGACGAGGCCGTTGCGCTCGAGGAGCTCCAGCAGCCGCCCCAGGCGGGGCGCCTCGCCCGCCCAGCCGTGGTACTCGATCACCATCTCCCGGACCTGGCCGAGGGCGCCCGTCTCCTCGAGGTCCTCGAGCGCCGGCAGCTCCATGCCCTCGATGTTGACCTTGAGGAAGTCGACCGGCCCATCGATCAGGCTCGACAGGGGGACGCCCTGGACCGTGGTCGGCCGAGGCGTCCCTTCGGCGACGCGGCCGCCGTCCGCGCCGTCGGGCTGGAACGCGACCGGTCCCGGGCGCTTCACGACCGCGGCGTTCAGCAGCCGCACGCCGTCGAGGCCGTTCGCCCGCACGTTGCGCTCGAGCACGGCGAAGCAGCCGGGATCGGGCTCGAGGCAGAGCACCCGCGCGCCCGGATGGCGGTGCTTGAAGAAGAGCGTCGCCATGCCGATGCACGCGCCGGCGTCGATGATGACGGGAGCGGCGGACCGCGGCGCGAACTCGTAGATGCGCCGCGTGAAGATGTCACGGTGCTCGACGAGGAAGGAGCGCGCGTCCTGGTACTCGACCCGGTAGGCGCCGACGCGGGCGCGGCCGCCGCCGGGCGCGAGAGCGGCGCCGACGCCCCGGTGGGCGAGCGCGAGCCGCGCGCGGAGCAGGGTGTGATCGACGCGCTCCGCGGCGCGCTCGAGCAGCGCCGTCGGCGACGGCGCGCGGCTATGGCTGGTGGGGCAGGGGGGCATCTTGGTCATGGTGGTCACGGGCGCTCCCATCGGGTCGCGACGCTCTCGTACCAGGCCAGGTACTCGTCGACGCAGCGAGCGAGCCCGAACCGGCGCCGGACGGCCGCGACGGCGGCCGTGCCGAAGGCCGCGCGCTTGGCGGGGTCGCGCGCCAGGTCGAGCACCGCCGCGGCCATGGCGGCGGCGTCGCCTGGCGGCACGAGGCGGCCGGTGGCCCCGTCGTCGAGCTGCTCCGGGATGCCGCCGACGGCGGTGGCGACCACCGGCGTGCCGCAGGCCATCGCCTCGAGGACGGCGTACGGGAACGTGTCGGCGCGGGAGGCGTGCAGGTAGACGTCGGCCGCCTGGTAGTAGCGCGCCACTCGCGCGAGGTCGTCCTCGTAGCGCAGCAGCCGCACCTCGAGGTTGCCGGCCCGCTCGGTCGCGTCGCGTGCGTCGCCGAGGCCGACGAGGAGCACGCGCCGATCCGGCACGGCCGCCGCGACGCGGGCGCACGCCTCGCGCAGGGTCGCGTAGTCCTTCCAGGGGTTACGCCGCATCTCCTCGGCGATGAAGAGCAGCATCAGCGGCGCGCGCGGCAGCCCGAGCGCCGCGCGCGCCGCGGGCCGCGCCGCCGGCTGGAACCGATCGGTGTCGACGCCGTTCGGGATGACCCGGCTGTCGACGACCCCCGGCGCGAGGAGGGAGCGCTGCACCCGGTCGAGGAGCCAGCGCGAGGGCGCGGTCACGAAGAGGCGCGAGGCCGCGGCGAGCGCCTGCTTCCGCGCCCAGTTCCCGGCGGTGCCGTCGCGCCACAGCCGCGGATACACGTCCAGCCGCGGGCAGTGCCCGCAGCCGCTCGTCCAGCGCTCACAGTCGAGCGAGTGGGCGCAGTGGCCGGTCAGGAGCCACGCGTCGTGCAGCGTCAACACGAGCGGGCGCCGGCGCGACAGGCGCGGCAGGGCGCGCAGGTCGAAGTAGTCGTTGTGCAGGTTGTGGCAGTGAATGACGTCGGGGACCAGGGGCACCAGATCGAG
>DASXVK010000175.1:0-6995 GCA_036504295.1 Polyangia bacterium | reverse complement strand
CGGTCGCGTCCACCGACCGCACGGGCAGCAGCGGGAGCCACAGGTCGCCCTCGTCGGAGACGAGCAGGTTGCCGCCCGGGGCGCCCACGAGCACGGCGCCCGCGCCGCGCGCCATGAGGTTCTGCGCCGCGTGACGGGCGGACGCCTGATCCTCGACCGGCAGGCCGGTCAGGGCCGCCGCCTCGGCGGCGTTCGGCCGCAGCACGTGGACGTCGCGCAGGAGGTCCTCGGGCAGCGGCGTCGCCGGCGCGGGGTCGAGCACCACCCTCGCACCGGCCGCGCGGCCGAGGTGCGCCGCCTCGATCGCGGTCTCGAGCGGGATCTCGAGCTGGATGAGCACGGCCCGGGCGCGGGCGAAGAGGATCTCCGCGGCCTCGAGGTCCTGGGCCGAGAGCCGGCCGTTCGCGCCGGGCGCGACGAGGATCTGCTTCTCGCCGCGCGCGTCCACCATGATGAGGGCCGCCCCGGTCGGGCTGGTCTCGTCGCGCAGGATCCCGTCGGTGGCGACGTGCTCGCGGCCGAGGCTCTCGACGGCGTGGCGCCCGCCTTCGTCGGCGCCCACGCGCGCGATGAGCGCCGTGCGCGCGCCCAGGCGCGCGGCCGCGACGGCCTGGTTCGCGCCCTTGCCGCCCGGCGCCTCCTGGAAGGCGTCGCCCAGCACGGTCTCGCCCGGGCGGGGGAGGTGGGGTGCGGTCGCGAGGTAGTCCGTGTTCACGCTGCCCACGACGAGCACGTCGAGATCGTTGCCGCTCTGTGCCTCGGACCGCATGGCTCCTGCTCTCCTCCGCCGTTCATGGACTGCCTGCCGCTGCGGGCGCGGCGAATCAACCGTGGCCAGCCGCGTGGGCCGCCCGGCGGGTCAGGCCGGGGCGTGCTCGGGCGCGGCCCGCGCCGTGCCGTCGCGGGCCTCCTCGAGCAGCTCGGCCATCTCGCGCGCGTTCCGCACCGCGTAGTCGCCGTAGCAGTTGTTCATGAGCACGTGGACCTCACGGGTCCGCTCGGCCAGGGCCCGGATCTTCGGCACCCACTCGCGCAGCTCCTCGGCGGGGTAGAGGTACTCGAACCGCTCCGCCGCGGTGCGCGCGCCGCGGTGCCAGCGGGCGCCGTTGCGCCCGTGCAGCCGCACGACCGCCAGGTCGCCGGTGGCGGCGGCCAGCGGCGGCACCGAGGACGGGAAGCCCTGGGGCTCGTCGACGCACGTGTAGATGAGTCCCTCGGCGGCGAGCAGCGCGAGCGTCTCGTGGCGATTGCCCTCGGACATCCAGGTCGCGTTGCGGAACTCCACCGCGACGCGATACGGCAGGAGCTCCTGCCGGATGCGGCTCAGCGTCTCCTTGTGCTCGCGCCCGATCGCGAACCAGACGGGAAACTGGAACAGCACGACGCCGAGCTGGCCGCGCCGGTGGAGCGGCACGAGCGCCTCGTGAAAGCGCCGGCTCAGCTCGCGCATCAGCTCCGGGCCGAGGTCCTGGGGGTAGACGTGCGGCTTCGCGAGCAGCTCTCCCCCGAGCGCGTCCCGGACGTCCCGCGGCAGGCGCCGCGGGTCGGTGTAGTGGCCGGTCAGCAGCGCGTGCGCCTTCATGTTCATCGTGAAGCCCGCGGGGACGGTCCGCGCCCAGGTCTCGACCTGCTCCGGGGCGGGCAGCGCCCAGTACCCCGCGTCGTTCTCGACCAGCGGGAACTGCGAGGCGTAGTAGCGCAGCCGCGCCGCCGCGCTCCGGACGTCGGGCGGGTACCACCCGGTCGCGAGGAGCGAGCGCTCCGCCCAGGTGGTCGCCCCGGTCTTGATCACCGCGGGCGACATCGCTACTCAACCCGCGGCCGCCATGCCGATGGACCCGCGCATGGCGTGATCGTAATGATGTCCTGAGGCCCGTGCCGGGTGGCGCGCATGCGGGACCACGAGTGCGACGATTTCCTGCAGTGGTGCCTGCCGCGGCTGGAGCTCCGCTGGCCGGGGTTCCGCAAGTTCCAGCGCCAGGTGTGCCGGCGCGTGCAGCGCCGCATCGACGGGCTGGGGCTGCCGGGCTTCGCCGCGTACCGCGAGCACCTCCTGCGGCACGCCGAGGAGTGGCCGGTGCTCGACGCGCTGTGCCGGGTGGTGATCTCGCGCTTCGGCCGGGACCGGGGCGTGTTCGAGGCGCTCCGCGCCGAGGTGCTGCCCGCGCTCATCGCCGCGGCGCGCGCGGGCGGCGGCCGCGAGGTGCGCTGCTGGAGCGCGGGCTGCGCGTCCGGCGAGGAGCCCTACACGCTCGCCCTGCTCTGGTCTCGCTCGGTGCGCGGCCTCCATCCCGACGTGGACCTGCGGATCGTCGCGACGGACGCGGACGAGCGGCTGCTGGCGCGCGCCCGCCAGGGCGGCGGCTATCCGCGTGGCAGCCTCAAGGACCTGCCGCCCGCGTGGGCGGCGGAGGCGTTCGAGGAGCGGGACGGGCTGTGCTACCTGCGCGCGCCCGTGCGGGCGGCGGTGGAGCTCGTGCAGCAGGACGTGCGCGCGGCCGTGCCCGCCGGGCCCTTCCACCTCGTGCTGTGCCGCAATCTCGCGTTCACCTACTTCGACGAGCCGCTGCAGCGCGCGGTCCTCGGGCGCATCGCCGGCGTGCTGCTCGACGGCGGCGCGCTGGTGATCGGGGCGCACGAACGGCTACCGGACGGGGCGGCCGACTTCGTCGCGTGGCCGCCGGGGCCGGGGATCTACCGCAAGGGGCTTTGGCGCAAGGGGCCTTGGCGCCACGGGCACTGGCGCAACGGGCGGGGGTGACCCGGCTCGCGCGTCCGCGGCCGCGATTCTATACTGCGCCGTATGAACGACACGACCGCGCTGGTGCCGCTGCGGGAGGCGCGCGAGCGCACGATCGCGCGGCTGACCGAGCTCTTCGCGCACGACGAGCTCGATCTCGAGGAGTTCGAGCGGCGGGTGACCCTGGCGCACACGGCCGGGACGCTCGTCGAGGTCGAGGCGGTCATGGACGGGCTCGCCCCCGGCGCGCAGGCCGGGACGAGCTCGTCGCGGGCGCTGGTGCCGGCCGCCGCGGTCGAACCGTCGCAGCGGGTGCTGGCGGTGCTCGGCGGCGTCAACCGCGAGGGCGCGTGGACGCCCGCGCGCCGCATCAAGGTCCGGGCGGTGCTCGGCGGCGTGGTGCTGGACTTCCGCGAGGCGAACCTCGCCCCCGGGGTCATCGACGTGGAGGTGGCCACGACGCTGGGCGGGGTGGAGATCATCGTGCCGCCCTGGCTGGCGGTGCAGACCGAGGGCTCGGCGGTGCTGGGCGGGTTCGACCACGTGAGCCGGTCGGCGCCGCGGCCCGATCCCGAGGCGCCCCTGCTGCGGGTCCACGGGCTGGCCTTCCTCGGAGGCGTCGCCGTCCGCATGCGCCTGCCGGGTGAGAGCGAGCGCGCCTCGCACCGGCGCGAGCGGCGCGCGCTGCGCGAGGAGCGGCGCCAGCGGCGGCTGCGCGATCGGAATCCCTGAGGCGAGCCGGAGGCGAGCCTCGTTGTTGACTGAGCCCGGGTCACCCGGCCGCGCGCGTGCGGTCGGCGCCGGCGGCCCGCCGCTTCGCCCTGGCGGTGAGCGCGTGGGCCGCGAGGGCGGCGGCGACGCCCACCACCACGAGGCGCAGGATCCGCAGCCGCACCTCGCTGGCGGGGGCGCGGGTGACGTTGTCGAGGTGCGCGCCCGCGTGCATCGCGATCGCGATGGCCATGCTCCGGTTCCCGTGCTCGAGGAACCAGGCCAGCACGACGCTGCAGAGCGCGAGCTCGGTCATCATCACGCCGAGCGCGAGGGGATCGGGCGCGCCCTTGTCGGGCGTGAAGAGCATGCCCAGGTGCCACAGCCCCCAGACGGCGCCGAGGATGAGCGAGCCGATCACGGGCCCGTAGCGCCCGGCCAGCCGCGGATAGGCGAACCCGCGCCAGCCGAACTCCTCGCCCACCGAGAACATGACCAGCGCGGCGATGTACTCGGGCTTGACGGGGGGATAGAACCACTGCGCCGGGTGCCCGCCGAGCGCCACCTCGAGCAGCGTCGCCACGAGGTGCAGGGCCGCGGGCGTGAGCAGCGCGGCCACGATCCACAGGGGGTTCGTGCGCCACCGGCCGAAGACGTCGCGCAGCTCGCGGTGCCGGAGCGCGATGACGAACGCCGCGAGCGTGGGGCCCAGGGCGCCGAGGCCGGCGAGCGGCAGGGCCCAGGGCGGCAGCGGCACGTGGCGCGCCCACGCGAGCGCGAGCGGCGCGTCGAGCAGCCAGGTGATGGCGCAGGCGAGCGCGAAGAAGAGCGCGACGGCGTACGGTCCGGATGGCGGGCGCGCGGCGGGCGACTCCGGCATGCGGCGATGGTACCCCGGGAGCCGGGGAATGGGTCAGCGGGAGTTGCGGGGGAGGGAAGAGGGGAGGGTGAGGCTAGTCGCGACGGCGGCTGCGCAGCGCGATGACGGCGACGAGCAGGAAGAGGGCGGTCCAGCCCGTGCCCGCGCCGGCCGCGGAGCAGCCCTGCGCCGCGCTGTTCGCGCCGAAGCCACCGGCCGCGGGGGCCGCGGGGGCCGCGTTCGGGGCGTCGGCGACGATGACGGGGCCGTGCGTGGTGACGCCGCCCGTGGTCTCGTGCTCGCGCAGCAGGTACGAGTAGACGGCGCCGGCCTGCGCGGTGGCGTCGATCACGGCGTAGCGGCCGCCGGCGAGGTCGTTGTGGCAGGCGACGGTGACGCCGTCGAGGTCCGCGTGGGCCGCGAGGGTGTCGCAGGCGCCGGCGGAGCGCTCGCAGCGGCCGACCGTGAAGATACCGCAGTCGAGCTCGGCGCCGGTCTGCCACGCGAGCTCGACGCCGGCGGCGGTGCGCGCGCCGGTGAAGGAGAGGAGGTCGACGGCGGCGGTGGCGTTCGGGGTGAGGGAGAAGTCGTCGACGGCGAGGGCATCGTCGGTGCCGAGGATATTGGGGTCGGTCCAGCGGATGTAGAAGGTGGCCTGGTCGACGAGGGTGACGTTGAAGGTGGCCGTAAAGACCGCCCGGTTGGCCGCCGCATTGCCGTCTAGCGCGACGCCGACGGTGGCCGCGGTGTTGGGGGTGACCAAGTCGAGCGCGTTCAGGTCCGTCCAGGTGCCGGTCACGAGGTCGGTGGCATCGGTGCTGTACGCAAAATCGAGCTGATCGACGAGGGGTGCGGTAGTGCGCGTGGCACCGAGCCGCCACTCCTCGCCGGTGTAGGTGATCGTCAGGGAGCTGATGGTGGTGCCGGTCTTGTTGCTGAAGCAGGCGCCATACGTCGATTGCAGAGTGCCGCTCGCGACGCTACCCAGGGCCCGATCGGTGCTGCCGGTCGCCCCGAGGCTGTAGGTGTCGCCGGTGCCGCTGCTGCCGGTCTCGGCGGTGTAGAGGCCATCCTTGCGAGCGCTGGTTCCGGCCTCGCTGAGGAGCCAACCGGGCGGCAGAGTGCTCGACGTCCCCGTGTTCGCCAGCGTGTCGAAGTCCTGCGTGTACGCCGTGCCCATCGCGCCGAGGTCGATGCACTGCGCGCCCGCCTCTCGCGCGCACATCAATCCAAGGATCGCCACTGCTGCCGCCGCGAAGCGCTTCGTGTGGTTCGTCATCGTTTCCCTCTGGTTCGATCGGTGCGGCGCGGGCCGCGAGCCGGTGATTGCGGAACGAGCGCATGTTCGCACGCGCGGCGCGCGCGAATCAAGCGCGGTCGTCGTTGCAGAACGCCCTGGGTGTGATCCACACTGATCGCTCACGCTCTCGGACCACCCTCGCGGGCACGGGCAGGGGCACGGGCACGGGCACGAGGGCGCTCGCTCGTCGCCGGGCCGCCCCTCTCAGGTTCGGCGCTCGGGCCCGGGCCCGTGCCCCTGCCCCTGCCCGGCATTTTCCTCGTCGCCGCCGCAGCCGTCGGAACGACCGCCCGCGATCGCGCCCGAACGCCCTTCTCCGCTTGTCTCCGCGGCGGCGAAATGATACTCGTTAGCGGTCCGGCTCCGAGCGTCACGATCAGCGCCGGAGAGCGAGGTCTTCTGCGATGAACCAGACGGAACGCTGCAACGACACGCGCACCCCCGACGCGGCTCCGGCCGACGACGAGTACCTTCCGCCCGAGGTGGTGGTCCACGACGGCGACGACTTCGTGCGCGGGCTCGGCCCGGCCCAGGCCTGCAGCCCCTCGCCGTAGCGCGGCCGACGCCGGCGGTGAGGTGAGTGGAGGGGCGACCACCGTGCGTGCGGTCGCCGTCCTGCTGCTCCTGCTCGCCGCCTGCGACGGCCCACCCCCCCGCTCTGCTCCTCCGCCAACCAGACTGATCGCGCCGCCCGCCGTGCGGCCCGGCAGCCTCCTGCCATCGCCGCCGCCCGTGTGTGTGAGCGGCGAGTGCCCCGCCCTCGATCTCTGGGTCACCCGCGGCGGGCCGGTCCGCGTGCCGCTCGCGGCGCTCGCCGCCGATCCCGCGGCCGCGCTGCCCGCGCTGCGGGTGCGGCTCGGGGCGGAGAAGATCCCCATCCAGGTCGCGGCGGGCGATCCGGCGGATCCCGTCGTCCTCGTGTACGTCCCCGACGCCCGGCCCGACGGCTACAGCCGCGAGAGCCACGTCTTCGCCGAGCTCGCGCCCGGCGATCCCTCGCCGCGGATCGCGGCGCGGCCCGATCCGGGCGAGGTCTACCCCGCGGCGAGCCGCATCGTGCAGCGGCGGGTGATCGAGCTGCGCGACACCTGGGCGAGCGCGGCACCGCCCGTGAGCGGAGACGATCCATTTCCGGACCTCTGGGTGGGTCCGCGCACGCACGTCGGCGAGAGCGCCGCGATCTCCTTCGGCGGCCTCGCGTCCACCGCGCGGGCCCGCGGGCTCGAGGTGTCGCTCCTCGGCGGCGCCGTCTTCGCCCACCACGTCGAGGTCACGGCGGGCGGGGTCGCGCTCGACGCCATCGACTTCAGCGGGATGGTGACCGAGGCGGCGAGCCGGCCGGTCCCGGACCTCGCGCCCGACGCCGGCGCGCTCGCGGTGACCCT
>DASXVK010000174.1:0-3927 GCA_036504295.1 Polyangia bacterium | reverse complement strand
GCGGCTCCGGCGGCAGCACCAGGATGAGCTCGTGGCCGGCGGCGCAGTCGTGGTAGTGCTGCACCACCTCGCGGGCCACGGCGAGGAGGTCGGTGGGGCTCCGCACGACCGAGAAGCGGCCCGCCTCGATCAGCGAGAGGTCGAGGAGATCGGAGACGAGGCGGTCGAGCGAGTGCACCTGCTTGGCGATGACCTCGAGCGCGCGGGTGTGCCGCGCCTCGTCCGGGATCGCGCCCTGGCGCAGCAACGCCGCGTAGCCGCTGATGACGCTCATGGAGCCGCGCAGCTCGTGGGCGACCAGGCTGATGAAGTGCTCGCGCCGCAGGCGCTCCTCGGCGAGCGCCGCCGCGCGCCGCTCCGCCTGCTCGAAGAGGCGGGCGTTGTCCGCCCGCGCCTCCTCGGCCTCGCGGGCGGCCTCCTGCGCGCGGGCGAGCAGCTCGGCGCGCTCCGCCTCGGCGCGCTTGCGCTCGGTGACGTCGCGCACGATCGCGAGCAGGCGCTCGGTGCCGGCGACCGCCGCCCGCTTGATGTTGACCTCGACCCAGAAGCGGCGCCCGGCGCGGTCCCGCGCGTGCCACTCGAAGAGCTGGGGCTCCCCGGTCGCCGCCTTGCGCAGCAGCTCGACCGCGCGCGCCTGCGTGTACGGCTCGCCGGCGCTGAGGTCCGCGACGCTGAGCCCGCACGCCTCCTCGACCGAGTAGCCGTACATCTCGGTCATCCTGAGGTTGACGTCGACGATCTGCCCGGTGTCCGCGTCGTGCACGAAGATGGCGTCATTCGCGGCGTCGAACAGGCTGATGTGCTCTGCACGACCCCCCCCGCTGCGCTCCCCGCCCGCGTCCATCCCGTCCTCCCGCGCGAGCGCCACCCGGCGCGCCCGTGCACCGATTTTGCCCTTCCGCTGACCAAAGGCCAGGGGAAAGTGCGAGGGGGGACGGGGGAGGGTGCAGCGGCGCGAGGCGGAACGGGGGCTACTGGCTCAGCAGCGCGAGCGAGACCTTGAGCTCGTTGCCCATGACCTTGGCGGTCTGGGTCGGCATCTTGAGGTTCTTGTCGAGGAGCTGCTTGACCTTCTCCTTGCAGTCCTTGCAGTCCTTGCCCGCGAGGCGCGAGATGGAGAAGAGCAGCGCCTGCTCGATCTCGAGCTGGTCGGTCTTGCCGAGGTTCGCGAGCAGCACCGGCAGCGCCTGGCCGCGGTCGATGCGGCCGAGCTCGTAGGCCGCCTTCAGCATCTGGTGCTGCACGTCGTCCTTGCCGCCCTTGGTGAAGACCTTGCCCCAGCAGGCCGCGTCGCTCTTGCACTCCTTGGCGAGCTTGAGCCGCGCGACGGCCATCTTGAACTCCTCGTAGCCCTCCTTGGCGGCGAGCGCCTCGAGGCGCGGGATGTCGGCGTCGGTGCCGAGGCTGGCGAAGGCGAAGGCGCAGGCGACGCGGACGTTGGGCGGGTTCTTCGCGCCGCTCACGCAGGCCCACAGCGGCACGAGCGACTTGCGCTCGCCGATGAAGTTGAGCGCCTCGGCGGCCTTGCCGCGCTCGAGGTCGCTGGCCGACGAGTCGTTGAGGATGGCGGTGATCTCCGGGATGATCGACGGGTCGCCGTACTGGCCGAGGGTCACGAGGATCGAGATCCGCATGTTGTTCTTCGAGTCCTTCGCCTTCTCCTTCAGGCGGGCGGTCAGGACCGGCAGCGCCTTCTTCGGCCGCAGGTCGCCGAGGACGTAGGCGGCCTTGGCCGGCACGACGCCGGGCGTGTACTTGTCGAAGTCGAGCTTCTTCGCCATCGCCATGACGTCGGCGTTCTTCTCCTGGAAGAGCTCGATCAGCGGGTCCACGGCGGCCTCGCCCATCTGGGCGAGCGAGACGCGGCACTCCTGGAAGATGTCGGCGCCGCGGCCGGTCATGAACATGCCCTTGATGAGGGCGGGGATCGCCTTCGCGTGGCCCATGTTGCCGAGCTGGATGGCGGCCACCTTGTTGAGGAAGAAGTCCTGCTCGTCGGCGCTGCGGCCGAGGACGGTGATGAGCGCGTCCACCGCCTTGTCGTTCTTGCCGAACTTCGCGAGGCTCAGCATCGCCTCCTGCTTGACGATGTTCGCGCGCGACTTGATCGGGATCTTCTTGTTCTCGAGCACCTTGATGAGCGGCTCGACGGCGGACGGGTCGCCGAGCGCGCCGAGCTCGGTCGCGGCGACCGAGGTCGCGTCGACGGTCTCCTCGGTGAAGTCGGCGAGGACCTCGATCAGCAGCGGCACCGCGCGCTTGTCGTGGAAGTGGACGATCGCCTTGAGCGTCTCGGGATCCTTCTCTTCCTTGTAGCAGGCGATGAGCGCGGGCACCGCCTCGGGCTTGTCGAGCTTGACCAGCATCCGGCGCGCTTCCTTGCGCTCGCGGATGTCCTTGAGCTTGCGGATCCAGGCGTCGGGCGAGTTGGGATCGGTGCAGCCCACGAGGAGCACGAGTGGAACGAGCAGCCCGGCCAGCTTGCGCATGGCATTCCTCCTTTGACGGCGCCCCCCCGGGCGTGAGCAGAGCCGAGCAGCACGGGGGACCACCGTGGCCCCCCCGCTATACCACAGCCCTGAATTTCGAGTAAAGCAGTACGACGCGCAGGCGCGCGTAGGCTACTCGGCGGGTGCCGCGACCACCGCCTTGGGGTTGGGCTTGACGGCGAACATGACGTTCATGTATCCGGCGATGGCCGCCGAATACATGACCTTCTTGATCACCTTGAAGGGCACCTTCCGGTCCGACTGGACGATGCAGAGGCCCTTGAACTCCTCGTTCGGGTGGATCAGCTTGTAGTTGTTCTTCAGCGTCACGAGCTGATCGTGGAGGTCGGTGATCTTCCAGTCGACCGTGTCGGCCTTGGTCAGCTCGTTCGCGTCGGCGACCGGCTTGCCGTCGAGCGTGACGACGTCCGCGGCGACGCCGACGACGGGCGCCTGGTCGAGGTCCTTCCAGTTGGTCGCGCCGGGGAGCACGATGCTCTTCGACACGAACAGGATCTCGCCCGAGGCCGAGAACGTCATCAGCAGGAAGATGACGATGGTCGTCATCATGTCGATGTAGGCCACCAGGTTCATGGCGGCGTACAGCGACTTCTTGTGCTGGCCCTTCATCCGCGCCTGGGCCATCTCCAGCGAGACTTCGTGGCCGAGGCGTGGTCCCGGAGGCTTGATTGGCATGCGATCCTCCGTCGCTACAGGTGCGCTGCGTTGATGTCGGTGACCGCGACGTCGGGGAAATTCGCCGACAGCGCGGTGTCCATGGTCGAGACCACGAACTCGTACAGGATCGTGTCGTCCGACGCGATGTGCACGTCGTTCTTGTCCGGGTACATCTTCTTGACCTCCTTGAGGAGCGCAAGGAGGGTGTCGTAGTCGTACTTGCCGTCCTTCTTCTTGATCGGCTTCTGGTCGCCGGCCGCGCCGCCGGCGATGAGGAACCCGTCCTCGTTGATGACGACGACGAGCTTGGTCTCCGGGGGCTTCTGATCGGTCTGCTCGGCGCTCTGGGCCTGGCCCTTCTGCGTCACGTTGATGCGGGCGAGCTGCGTCCACACGGCGGTGATCAGGAGGAACGTGACCATGCACGTGAGCAGGTCGATGTAGGGCACCAGGTTGAGCTCGGAGTCCACGGGCTTGCGACCGCCCTTGCCTCCGGTATCGACTGAAACGCTCATGGGTTGCCTCGCTTGCCTGCTTTACTAGAGGCGGCCGCGACTAGGCCGCGACCTGACCACCCTTCATGGACTGCTTGTGCGCGGAGATCAGGTTCATGAGCTGCACGCTGACCTCGTTGATGTCGTCGAGCAGGTGCTGCGTCCGGCCGTTCAGGATGGCGAAGATGAGCAGGCCGACGATACCGGTGCCGAGGCCGAACGCGGTGCAGTTCATGGCCTCCGAGATGCCGCGGGCGAGCAGGGTC
>DASXVK010000173.1:0-2712 GCA_036504295.1 Polyangia bacterium | reverse complement strand
CGGCGGCGCATCGACGCCGCCCTCGACCGCGTCGGCCTGCTGCACGCGGCCGCGAAGCGATACCGCGCCTACTCCCTCGGGATGCGGCAGCGGCTCGGCATCGCGGCGGCGCTGCTGATGCCGCGCGAGATGCTCGTGCTCGACGAGCCGACGAACGGCCTCGACCCGCAGGGCACGCGCGAGGTGCGCCAGCTCATCGCCTCGCTCGGCGCGGAGGGGGTGACGATCCTCGTCTCGAGCCACCTCCTCTCGGAGGTCGAGCAGATCTGCACCCACCTGGGCGTGATGCGCACCGGCACGCTCGTCGCGCAGGGGCGGGCCGACGAGCTGCGGGCGTCCCGGAAGACGTCGGTCCGGGTGGCGACGCCCGACGCCGCGGCCGCCGCCGCCGTGATGGCGCGGCTCGGCCTGACCGACGTCGCGGCCGGCGACCAGGAGGTCACCGCGATGCTGGGCGACGTCGCGTCCGATCACGTCGTGGCGACGCTCGTCGGCGCGGGCGTCGCCGTGCGCGAGCTCGTGGTCAACCGCGCCCGCCTCGAGGACCTGTTCATCGAGCTGACCGGGGAGGGCTTCGATGCCGGCCGCTGAGCCCACCTTCCCGGCCACCGCCGCGCCCGACGAGGCCGCGCCCGCCGCGCTCGCCGCACCGGCGCCCGCCGTCGCCCAGCCGGCCGTCGCCGCGTGGCTGCGGCTGCTGCGCTCGGAGATGCGCCTCATGCTCAGCCGGCGCCGCAACCAGGCCGGCCTCGGCGTGCTCGCCGCGATCCCCGTCGTCATGGCGATCGCGGTGAAGATCGCCAACCCGAGCGACCGGCACCAGGGCGAGAACTTCCTCGCCTCCATCGTCGGCAACGGGTTCTTCGTCGCGCTCGCCGCCCTCGTCGTCGAGATCGGCCTGTTCCTGCCGCTGGCCATCGCCATGCTCTCGGGCGACGCCGTCGCGGGCGAGGCGCAGATCGGCACGCTGCGCGGGCTGCTCGTCGTGCCCGTCGCCCGCACCCGCCTGCTGGCGACGAAGTACGTCGCGCTGGTGCTCGGCTCGTTCCTCGGCGTGCTCGTCGTCGCCGTCGCCGGGCTGATCGCCGGGGGCGCGCTGTTCGGGCTGCACCCGGTGGCCACGCTCTCGGGCACCACCCTCGCGCTGGGGGTCGCGCTGTGGCGGCTGCTGCTGGTCGTGCTCTACGTCACCGCGTTCCTCGCGGCGCTGTCGGCGCTCGGCCTGTTCGTCTCGACCCTCACCGAGCAGCCGCTGGGCGCCACCGTCGCCGTTGCCCTCATCAGCACCACCATGTGGATCCTCGACTCGATCCCGCAGCTCGGCTGGCTGCACCCGTGGCTGCTCGTCGACAAGCAGGTGGCGCTCGCCGACATGCTCCGCGACCCGGTCTACTGGCCGACGATGCGGCTCGGACTGCTGACCGACCTCGCCTACGTCGTCGTCTTCCTGCTGGCCGCCTGGGCGCGGTTCGCGGACAAGGACGTCTCGGGCTGAGCGGCGCGGCTCGGCGCCGGGTCACCGGTCCGACGACAGCTCCGTGATGCGGCGGTCGAGCAGCCGGGCGTCGGCTGGCGAGCGGACGAGCGCCCGCGCCGCCCGGGTCGCCGCGAGTGCCTCGTCGCGCCGGCCCGCGCGGCGCAGCAGCTCGCCTCGCACGGCGCTGAGCAGGTGCGAGCCGTCCAGCTCCTTCGGCCGGCCGAGCTCGTCGAGCGCCGTCAGCCCGGCCTCGGGCCCGTCGCGCATCGCCATGGCGACCGCGCGGTTGAGCCGGACCACGGGCGACGGCCGCACCGCCAGCAGCCGGTCGTAGAGCTGCACCACGGTGGCCCAGTCGGTGTCGGCCGCCGTCGCGGCACGCGCGTGCTGCGCCGCGAGCGCCGCCTGGAGCGTGTACCAGCCGCCGCCGTCCCGCAGCGCGGAGCGCGCCAGCGCCTGCCCCTCCTCGATCGCCGCGCGGTCCCACGAGGACCTGTCCTGGTCCTCCAGCAGCACCGCGTCCCAGTTCTCGTCGAACCGCGCCGCCCGGCGCGACCACTGCAGCAGCAGCAGCGCCAGCAACCCCCGCGCCTCGGCATCGCGCGGATGCTCCGCGACCAGCAGCCGGGCCAGCCGGATCGCCTCCCCGGCCAGGTCGTCGCGCACCACGGCGCCGTTCGACGGCGCGTACGCCTCTGTGAACACGAGGTAGACCACCGCGAGCACGCCGCCCAGCCGCTCCTGGCGCAGCCCGGGCGGCGGCACGCGGTACGGGATACCGGCGTGCGCGATCTTCTGCTTCGCACGCAGGATCCGCTGCGACACCGTCGCCTCGCTGACCAGGAACAGCCGCGCGATCTCGGCGGTGGTGAGCCCCATCACCGCCCGCAGGGTGAGGGCGACGCGGCCCTCGAGCGGCAGCGCGGGGTGGCAGCAGGTGAACACCAGCCGCAGGCGCTCGTCGTCCTCCTCGAGCTCCGGCACGACGAGCCGGCCGGCCTCCTCGACGCGCGTCCGCTCGGTGCGCCGGCGTCGCAGCACGTCGATCGCGCGGTTGCGCGCCGCGGTGACCAGCCACGCGCCGGGGTTCCGGGGCAGCCCGTCCCGCTGCCACGCGCCGAGGGCGAGGACGAACGCGTCCTGCGCGCAGTCCTCCGCGAGCGTCCAGTCCCCCGTCAGCCGCACCATCGTGCCGAACACGACCGCCCACTCGTCGCGGTGCGCGCGCGCCAGGG
>DASXVK010000172.1:0-7295 GCA_036504295.1 Polyangia bacterium | reverse complement strand
TGCCACGGCTGCGCCGAGCGGCCGCGCTGTCCCGGCTGCGGCGAGCCGCGTCCGGCGCTCCCCGACGCCGCGGACCGCGAGGGCCTCGCCGCGCTCGTCGCGGCCGGCCGGGTGCTGGTCGTGCGCGGCGGCGCGGCCGCGGTCCCGGCGGGCGCCCTGGCGTTCACGCTGGCGCCGGACGAGTCGGCCGTGGTCGCGGCCGCGGGCGGGCCCCCCCGCCGCCTGCGCGACCTGGCGCCGGCCGCGAGCCTCGACACCGTGCTCGCGCTCGACGTGGTGAACCGGCTCTTCGACGCGGCCGCGGCGCTGCGCGACCTCACCGGCCTGCTCCGCCCGGGCGGCCGCCTCGTCGTGGTGGACGAGGAGCCCTGCGCGGTGCTCACCACCGCGGCCCGCGCCGAGGAGCGGCGGCACGCGCTGGAGTGCTTCACCCGGCGGCGGAGCTGGGGCGCGGCGGAGCTGGGCGAGCTCGTGCGGCAGGCGGAGCTCCCGTTCCGCGTCGAGGCCCTGCACCCCGCCGGCCCGGCGACCGGACCCGCTTGGTCGCTGTGGCTGAAGGGCATCGGATGACCGCGAGCCGCGTCCTCTTCGTCAATCCTCCGGTCAAGCTGCCGCGGGTCTTCGCGCACTACCCGACCTTCTCGAACATCGGCATGCTCCACAACGCCGCGATGGCGGAGCAGGCCGGCTTCGACGTCGGCGTCGTCGACGGCTACTACCTGCGCCCCCGCCTGAACTACCGCCCGCTCGACCGCGAGGTGTACCACCTGGGCGTCGAGCTCGACGAGCTCGCCGAGGCGGTCGCCGGCCGCGCGGCCGACGCGATCGTGCTCGTCGTCACGATGTTCTCGGACCTGCACCGCCTCGAGGAGACCTACCTCGCCGCGGCGGCGGCGGCGGCGCGGCGGTCGCACCCCGGCGCCTTCATCGTCGCCGCCGACTGTCACGTCTGCGGCATGAACTACTTCCCCTACGACCCCGCGGAGCTGCTCGCGCGCGTCCCGGCGCTCGACGCCGTCGTCCTCGGCGAGGGCGACGCGAAGCTGTGCGAGGTCCTCCGCCGCGGCCTCGCCGGCGCCGGGCTCGACGGCATCCCCGAGGTCGCCCACCGGGCGGGCGGCCGGCCGCAGCGCAACCCCGGCGCGGCCGCGCCGACCAAGCCGCTCGACGCGATCCCGTACCCGGCCTTCCACCTGCTCGACATGGAGAACTACTTCTCCTGCCTCGCCGACGCGGTGCGGGCCGATCTCGTGCACGAGTACCACGCCCCGGGGCGGTTCCTGCCGCTGCTGACGAGCCGCGGCTGCGTCTACGCCTGCAACTTCTGCACGCAGCAGGTGCTCCGGCACGGCTGGCGCGGCCACTCGGTGCCGTACCTCGTCGACATGATCCGGACGCTGCGGGAGCGCTATCGCGTCGACCGCTTCTTCTTCCTCGACAACAACATCAACGTCGAGCCGACGCGGTTCCAGGAGCTCACGCGCTTCCTCGCCGACGAGGGGATCGCCTGGGACGCCCTCAACGGCTACCGCGCCGACGGCCTCACCGACGAGGCGCTGGCGCTGATGAAGCGCGCGGGGAACGCCAAGGTGACGGTCTCGGCCGAGTCCGGCGACCCGGAGGTGCTGCGCGGCATCGTCAAGAAGCGCCTCGACCTCAAGGCCGTGGTGCGCGTCGCGCGCACGTGCCAGACGCTCGGGCTGCCGAGCCAGGTCCATTACGTGATCGGCCTGCCCGGCGAGACGCGCGCGCAGATCAACAACACGCTCGAGTTCGCCACCATGCTGCACGAGGAGCTCGACAGCCTCCCGCTGGTGCAGCACGCCATCCCCTTCCGCGAGACCACGCTCTACCGCGAGTGCGACGAGAAGGGCTGGTTCGACCCGCACCCCGACACGGTGCCGCTGTGGGAGCTCGAGACGCGGCCGATCCTCCGCACGCCGGAGTTCACGCCCGCGGAGGTGCTGCGGTTCAAGCGCAACGTCCGCCAGCTCATCGACGCCGTCGAGACCACGACCGTCCTCGACGTCGCCGCGGGCTGCAACAGCTCCTGCCGCGTCTGCGAGCGCGACGAGGCGGCGCCGGCCGCCGCGCCCGATCCGGACGAGCTCATCGCCACGCTGCGCGCCCGCCGCGCCCGCGGCGCCACGATGGCCATCATCACGGGCGGCGAGCCGACGGTGCAGCCGGAGCTGTGCGAGCGCCTCGCGCAGGAGGCGCGGGCCGCGGGCTACACCGGCGTGACCCTGGCGACGAACGGCCGCATGTGCTCGTACCGGCGGCTCGCGGAGCGGCTCGCGCGCGCCGGCGTGGACCGCGCCGTCACCTCGCTCCACGCGGCCGCGCCCGCGATCCACGACGAGCTGACCGGCGGCGCCGGCTCCTGGCACCAGACCGTCGCGGGCATCCGCAACCTGCGCGCGCTCGGGGTCCGCGTCGAGGCGACCGTGCGCGTCACCGGGCCGGGCCTGCCCCAGCTGCGCCGCACGGTCGACCTCCTCGCGTCGCTCGGCGTCGGCACGGTCCACGTGCGCTACCCCGCGCCGCGCGGCCGCGTGCTCGCCGACCCCGCGCTCATCGTGCCCTACCCGGTGGGGCTGCCCGCGATCGCCGCCGCGCTCGAAGGCCTGACCCGGCCGGACGTCAGCATCCAGGGGGTGCCGTTCTGCCTGCTGCCCGCGGCCATCCAGGGGCGCGCGGCGCCGCTGCCCTTCTTCATGGCGCCCGGCCTGCGGCGGCTCAAGGCGAAGCAGATCGACCGCTGCCGTAGCTGCACCGAGCTGCTCCTCTGCCTCGGCTTCTGGCGGGAGGAGCTCGGGCGGCTGTACCGCCAGGGCGACGTCGAGCCGGCGCTCGCGCCGACGGAGATCGCGTGAGCGCCGCCGGGCCGCGGTGGCTGCGCGACCTCGTCGCGCACGCGGCGCGCGCCGGCGTGCCCGTCGCCTCGGCGTCGGCCCACGAGGGGGTGCTCCGGCTCCGGCTCGCGCCCGCCGCGCCCGGCGCGCGGCCGCTCGACGTCGAGGTGGTGCCGGCGACCGCGGGCACGCCGTGCTTCGTGCGCACCGCGCGCTTCGGCCTCCGGTTCCGCGGCCCGCGGCTCGCCCCCGCGCAGGAGCGCCAGCTCAAGCTCCTCGGCCAGGTCGTGCGCGACACCGAGGCGGGCTTCCCCGAGGTGCTCGAGGCGCGCGTCGGCGTCGACGCGCCCGGCGCCGGGGACGGCGCCGCTCCGGGCGCGGCGGGCTTCGACGTCTGCACCGTCGAACGGTCGGTCAGCGCCGCCGGGGTGCCGATCTCGTCGGAGCTGCTGGTGCGGCTCACGTCGCGCTGCAACCAGCAGTGCCCGTTCTGCTCGGGGCCGCCGCCCCACGCCGAGCCGAGCCTGCCGGCCGTGGTCGCGTGGCTCGACGCGGTGCTGCCGCAGCTGCCGGTGCCCACGGTCACGCTCACCGGGGGCGAGCCGACGCTGTGGCCGGACTTCGACCGCCTCGTCGCCGACGTGCTGGCGCGCCCCGCGGTGGTGCGCGTCAAGATCCAGACGAACGCCGTCGGCTTCGACGATCCGGCCGCCGCCCGCCGCTGGGCGCCGTCGCCGCGGCTGCAGTTCTTCGTCTCGTTCCACGGCGCGACCCCCGAGATCTACGACGCGTGCACAGGCAGCACGCACCAGTTTCCGCGCGCCGTCGCCGGCGTGCGCAACCTGGGCGCCGCCGGGCACGAGGTGGTGGTCAACGCCGTCGTGAACCGGCACAACGTCGACCACCTCGACGACTGGGTCCGCGCGATCCCGCGCCTCTTCGCGCCGCCCCCGCGCGTCCACTTCTCGATCACGATGAGCCCCGACCACCGCGCCGCCGCGGCCGACTGCCTGGTGCGCTACACCGAGCTGAGCCCCAAGCTCCAGGCCGCGGCCGGCCGCGCCCGCGAGCTCGGGCTCGAGTGCGAGCCGCTGCTCAGCTCCTCGCACGCGTCGATCCCGGCCTGTCTCATCGAGGAGTCCTACCGCGTGCGGCCCATGGGCGAGGAGGGCGGGCCGGGCGCGCTGCCAGTGCAGCGCGAGGTCGAGGTGGGCATCGAGGACCTGCGCCGGCCGTGGGTCAAGTCGCGCCGCTGCGAGGCCTGCCGCCTCGGGCGCTGGTGCCTCGGGCTGCCGCGCGCGTACGCCCGGCGCTTCGGTCTGGACGAGCTCGCGCCGATTGCCTAGGGTGAGGGACGTGGAGCCGAGGGACGTGGAGCCGAGGGGCGGCAGGTTGACGACGGACCGCGGGGTCGAGGCGGCGGTGCGGGTCGACCACGTCCCGAACCTCGACCTCAACATCGGCCGGCGGTGCAACCTGCGCTGCGTCTTCTGCGTCGACGGCGACGCGACGCCGGAGCAGCGCCGCTGGGTGCCGCTCGACAAGGCCCAGCGCGAGCTGACCCTCGGCTACGAGCAGGGGTGCCGCTCGCTGGCGCTGCTCGGGGGCGAGGCGACGATCTACCCGCACGTCCTCCCGGTGCTGGAGCTGGCGACGCGGCTCGGGTACCGGCAGATCTCGATCGTGACGAACGGCACCCGGCTCGCCGACCCGGCGCTCGTCGACCGCCTGATCGCGGGCGGGGTCACCCGCTGCGCCATCTCGATCCACAGCCACCGGGCCGACCTCGAGGACTGGATCACCGGGGTGCCCGGCAGCCTCGAGCGGAAGCTCGCCGGGATCCGCCACCTGATCGTGCGCCTCGCCGACCGGCGGATGCCAGGCAACGTCTCGCTCAACCCGGTGCTGTGCAC
Source organism: Polyangia bacterium (assembly GCA_036504295.1). GTDB lineage: Bacteria > Myxococcota_A > Polyangia > JACRCY01 > JACRCY01 > DASXVK01. The sequence goes on along the minus strand of DASXVK010000172.1, from coordinate 2,527 downwards.
GGCGAACATCCCGCACATGGTGGAGATGATGTGGGCCTTCGCCGCGCTCGGCGTCGACGATCTCCGCTTCAACTTCATCCACCCGACCGGCCGCGCGCTCGGCAGCCGCCTCCTGTCGCCGCCGGTCCGGGTGGCCGGCCACCACGCGCTCCGCGCCATCGAGGAGAACGAGCGCCGGCTGCGCCTGCGCCTCACCTTCAGCGATCTCCCGCTGTGCGCGTGGCCCCGCGACTTCCTCACCGACGCGGACCTGGTCAGGCGCTACCTCGGGGAGCCGCACGATCGCCGCACGCGCGCGGCGGTGTGGAGCGCCCCGCTGGAGCAGGACGAGAAGCTGGAGCGCTTCTCCTGGGTCGAGCACCGGCAGAACCACCTCAAGGCCAAGGTCGCCGCGTGCCGTGACTGCCGGCTCGAGGATCGTTGCGAGGGGGTGTGGCGCCAGCACCTCGCGATCCACGGCGACGGAGACCTGAGCCCGCCGTGAGCCCGACTCCGTTGCTCTCGGCGCGGAGCGCATCTTGAGGTAGACTGCTGCCGATGCGTCCTGCCCTGGAGAGAATCGCCCGCCTGAGCGTCGCGGGCGCGCTGGTGGCGCTGGTGGCGGCCGGGACCGCGTGCCGGCCGTCGGTCGCGGGCGCCGGTATCGTGGTCGCCCGGTCCGGGGAGCTCAGCGTCAGCGGCGACGACCTCCTGGCCGCGGCGCGGGCCCTCCCCGACGGCCCGGTCGCGCTCGCCGACCCCAAGCGCGTGCAGGCGCTCGCCGAGGACATCCTCTTCGACGAGGCGCTGGCGAAGGAGGCGCGCGCCTCCGTTCCCGGGGCCGTGGTGCGGGCGCGCGCCGCCGCCCGCGAGCGGGCCGTCCGCGCCCTCATCGAGGGGGCGCCGCTCGATCAGGGCCTCCTCGAGGCGTACTACCGGCAGCACCTCGACGATTACCGCATCCCCGACGAGGTGCGCCTCGCGGAGATGTCGCTGCCGAGCTGCGAGCAGGCCGCCAAGGTGCGGGAGGAGATCGCAGCGGGCAAGGTGACCTTCGCCGCGGCCGCGATGCGCGACTCGATCGACCGCAGCGCCGCGCTCGCGAGCGCCAAGCCCGACTGGCGGCCCGTCGACCGGCTGCCCCTGGTCGTGCGCAAGGCCCTCGACAAGCTGACCCAGCCCGGCGAGCTCAGCCCCCCCGTGTCGGCCGCCACGGCCGAGGTGGCGCGCCCCGCGTCGCCGCTGCCGCTGCCGGGGGTCAAGATGCTCCCGCCGCGCCTCGGCGAGAAACGCCCGGCGATGGCCCCCGCGAGCCGCAGGCCGGGCGAGTGCCTCCTCCTGCAGCTCGTGGAGCGGCGGCCCGGGAGGACCAGGACGTTCGCCGAGGTCCGGGATGAGGTGCGCACGCGGGCGGAGGTCACGGCCCGCGGCTTCGCGCGGCAGAACCTGCTGCAGAAGCTCGGCTTCACGGCGGCCTCGCACGTGCTGGACGGAGGCCTCAGCGAGGCCCTCTCGGACCGCGATGACGTCGACGAGAACCGGACCGTGGTCGCCGTCGGCGGCGAGCGGATCACGGTCGGCGACCTGCGCGCCATGCGCCCGACCCGGGTGGTTGGCCCGGGCGGCCGTCAGGGGCTGGCGGTCCGGCTGGCCGAGGACCTCGCCCTGTGGCAGGAAGCGCGGCGGCGCGGGCTGGACCAGCTCCCGGAGGTGCGCGGCGCCGAGCGGACGCAGCTCGCGCTGGAGGCGCGCGCGCGGCTCGACGCGGGGCTGCAGCCTCACGAGCTGCCCGCCGCGGAGGTGCGCGCGGTCTACGATCAGAGCCTGGGCGACTACACCGAACCGGCGCGGGTCCGGGTGTCCGCGCTCGTGTCGCGTGAGCGGGCCAAGGCCGAGCGCTGGGCCGCCCGCCTGCGGCTCGCCCGGTTTCGCACCGACGAGTTCGAGCGGCTGCTGCAGGAGTCCGAGAACGAGGCCGCCCGGCGGAAGGCGGGCGAGGTCGGCTGGATCGACAGCCGCTCCACCAACTTCCCGGAGTCGTTCAAGCGGGCCGCGCTGCTGCTGCCCCGTCCGGGCGAGGTGGCCGGGCCCGTCGAGGCCGCCGGCCTCTTCCACGTGCTGCTCTGCCGCGATCGGGTGCCCGAGAAGGTGAAGTCGTTCGAGGAGGTCGAGGCCGAGATCCGGGCGAGGCTCTCCACCGCCAAGCGGCGGGACCGTACGCTGTCCAAGACCAACGAGGTCCGCGCGAGTCTGAAGGTCGCCGTCGACCGGGACGCGCTGCGGAAGCTCCAGACAAAGGCGAGGTAGGCATGCTTCGAGCTGGGACGCGATCACTGACAGGGATCTTGATTGGGCTCGCGCTTGCCGCGCTACCGGCCTGCGGCAAGGGCCCCGCGCCGACGGGCGCGCCCGCCGTGCCGGACGCGGCTGGCAACGCGGCCGCGCCGCCGCAGGCCGGGGCGATCCAGTCGCACCCGCTGCGGTCGAAGAACTTCGTCATCACGGACTACAGCGCGACCCTCGGCCAGCCGGTCGCGGGGCCGATCCC
>DASXVK010000171.1:0-11814 GCA_036504295.1 Polyangia bacterium | reverse complement strand
CCGCGGCGGCGCAGGAGCAGCCGGCGGTTGCGGCCGCCCCGCCGCGCTGACCGCCCCGCCTCGGTCTACGACTCGCCTCAGTGGCAGCCCGAGAAGTCCGGCAGGCAGGTCGGCAGGCAGCCGAGCGTGCCGCCCGCGTAGCCCCACACCTCGCAGGTGCTCAGGTGCACGCCCTGGAACCAGGCGAAGTCGGCGCCGTCGCACTTCTCGTGCCCCTCGGCCACCCCGTTGCCGCACGAGCCGCAGTCCGGGTCCGGCCCGAAGCCGGCCGCCTCGCACGACCAGACGCCGACGGCCGGGTCGTACCACGACGCACAGAACCCGTCGGCCCCGCAGTGCGCGGCGCAGGCGGGATCCGGGTGGCCGTGCATCAGCTCGCAGGCGTCGCACTCGTCGTCGTTGTAGAAGCCGTTGCCCGCGCAGTAGTCCTGGCTCTCGCAGCCCGAGACGTCGAGCGTGCAGCGGTCGGTGCAGGTCGTCGTGCCCGCGCCGAGCCAGTTGTCGTCGCAGGTGGAGAGCCCCGCGGGGAAGAGCGTGCCGTCGCACCCCTCCTGCGGGTCGAGGCGGCCGTTGCCGCACGTCGCGGGCGTGGGCGGCAGGTCCGGCGCGCCGCGATCGACCGCGGCGTCCGGGGCGGCGTCCGCGACGGCGGCGGCGTCGGCGGCGGCGTCCGCGGCGGCGGCGTCGGCCGCACCCGGCGCCGTGCTCGTCGAGCAGCCGGTCAGGGGATGGCCTACGGCGAGCATCAGGGCGGCGGCGAGTAGGGTGCGCATGTCCTCTGATAGGCGATCCGCGCCGCGCGGGTCAAGGCGGAGCCGCGCCGCGCCCGGCGCGACCCGGGTTCATGGTACTCTCGACCCGATGCGCTCACGCCGCACCGCCACCCTCGCGCGGCGCCGCCGCACCGCGGTCGGCCCGCTCCTGCTCGCGCTGCTGGCCCTCGCCCCCGCGACCGCGTCGGCCGCGACGGTGAGCCTGGCGTGGGACCCGAACGTCGAGCCGATCCTCGGGTACAAGATCTACTACGGCCCGGCGGCGGTCACGCCGTCACACCCGCCGGCGCTGAGCCCGCCCGCGGCGCGCCCCCTCAGAGGTCGGCGCCCAGGTCGGTGGCGAAGGCGGCGAGGTCGTGGCGGCTGTGCAGCCCCAGCTTCCCGTAGATCACCGAGGCCTGCGCGCTCACCGAGCCCTCATGGAGCCCGAGCTCCCGGGCTATCTCGGCGTTGGTCCGCCCGCCGGCGATGAGCGCGGCGACGTGCGCCTGGTGCCGGGAGAGGCCGTAGCGCGCATGGAGCAGCTCCTCCAGCTCGGGCGTGGCCATGGCGGCGCGCTGCAGGCACACTCCGGTCAGCCCCGGTCGGATTGGCCACAGCATCGCCCGCAGGGCCGCCCGGCCTCGGCCGAGGCGCACCGCGACGGGGCCGCCGCCGCCGGCGAGCAGCGTCGCCTCGGTCGCGAGCTGGCTCCAGGTCTCGCCCGCGCGGTCGACGAAGACCGCGGCGCCCTCCGGGTTCGTCCAGAGCGGCTCGTCCGACCCGTCGAGGACGCCGAGGCCGAACGGGACGCGGTGCACCAGCCCGCGCAGGGATCGGGTCGTGGTCCGCTCCTGCCGGAGCGCCGTCGCGAGAGCTCCCGCGCGCCGCCGCCTGATGGGGCTGACCGCTGGGGGCTCGACGGGCCCGGTCTTCTCGAGCGCCGCCTCCACCGCCCGCAGAAGCCCCGCGCGCCGCCTCACCCCGAGGCGGCGAAACACGGCGTTGAGCCTCGATTTCACGGTCCCGAGCGGTATACGGAAGGCCTGGGCGATGTCGAGGTTGGACCACCCGGCACAGGCCCGCGCGGCCAGCCGGGCGAACGCGGCGTCGAGGCCCAGGGCCACGAGGGCTTGATGGGCCTGGCCTTCGTCGCTCTGCAGGCGCTGCACGAGCAGCGCGTGCAGGTCGCCCGGGAGGGGCTGCACCAGGAGGCGGAACTTGCCCGCCGCGCGCGTGGCGTACCGCACCCAGGATGGCCGAATGGCGGGGCGGGAGGTGAGCTCCGCGACGGCGTCGGCGAGCGCGGTCCCCAGGTCACCGGCGCGCGCGAGCATCGCGCCCCGCGCCAGGGGACCGTCCCCGAGCTCCAGGTGAGCCCGGCCCGCGGCGTTGGCGAACCGGACGGCTCCGCCGGAGTCGACCAGCAGCAGGTCGTACGGCAGGGTCTCCAGCAGCAGGAGCAGATCGGAGTCGGCCATGGCCGGCGGGGTTCTGGGCATTGCGAGACTTGGCGCCGTGGCGGGCAACATCGCGGTTGCCGTGCAGGGTGCGGCGCCGCCCGGTCACGAACAATTCACAGTCCTTCACACTGGCTCACGACGTCGGCGCGCGCCAGCGACGGACGCGGCCGGGCGGAAGCCGTGACGAAGTGTGAGCGCGTGTCAGTGGCCGCGCCACTTGCTGACGGTGTAAGCCCACCCCCCGATGGGGGATCCCTCAGGCCGTGCCGGACCACGAGTCGCGTCCGCGGCCCGCTCACCGCTCCGCTGGACGGTCGCGCGCACGGGCGGCATCACGACCGTCTCGCTCTGCAGCGAGCTCGACGGCGCGGAGTCGCTGGCCGCGCTCGCGTCGGAGCTCGAGGGGTGCGTCGTGCTCGACCTGCTGGGCGTGAGCCGCGTGAGCGTGGCCGGGGTGCGGGTTCCTCGGCGAGGCCCGGGTGCGCTCCTTCTGCGCCCCCTACGTCTGCGCCGCCTGCGGCTGCGAGGAGCTGCGGGTGCTCGACGTGGCACGAGATCATCCGTCGCGGGCCCTGGGCGCGGTCCCGGTGTTTCCCTGCCCCGGCTGCGACGGCGCGCTCGAGCTCGATGAGCTGCCCGAGCGCGACCTGTCGTTCCTGCGCGACGGCTAGCGGCCGGCCTCCTCGCTCTCGGCGAGCGGCGTCGCCACGGCCCAGTGCGCGGGGAGCACGAGCGCGTAGCCCTCCTTGCCGCCGGCGACCAGGCCGCGACCCAGCGCCTCGCGCAGGCGCGAGACGGTCATCACCACCCGGCTCTGGTGCCGGATCGGGTGGTACGCGACGCCCCAGGCCGCCGACACCAGGTCGACCACGGGGACGGTGGTCCCGGCGTGCGCGGCGAGGACGCGGACCACCTCGAACAGGCTGCGCCGCCGCGCGAAGTCCACCCACTGCTTGCCGACCTTGACCCGGCGCCCGGGGAGATCCACGAGCAGGTCGTAGCGGTAGACGTCCAGCTCCTGCATCTGCCCGCTCGTGAGCCAGCGGACCGCGCTCTCCGTGCGCAGGGTGACCGCGGGCGGCTCGTCGAGCGCGAAGCGGCGCACCAGCCGCTGGCCCGGCGCATAGGAGGGCGCGAGCCTGCCCTCGAGGATGAGCGCGGCGAGGTGCGCGACCTCGCGCTCCGCCTGGAAGCCCGCGGCCGCCGCGCGCTCGGCCACGCCCGCGACCAGGCGGCGCGCCGCCTCCCGGTCCCCCGCGGTGCGCGCGAGCCCCGCGGCGAGCAGGCGGGCGCGCAGCGCCTGGACGCCGTACCCGCGCGCCTCGGCCTCCAGCTGCACCGCCTCGACCGCCTGCACCGCCGAGCTGAAGTGCCCCAGGCGGAACGCGGCCTCGGCCGCGAGTAGCCGGGCGCGACAGGCGAGCCAGCACCACCCGGCCGCGTCCGCTGTCTTGGCGGCCTCTTGCGCCTCCTTCCAGGCGGTGGCGAGCCGCCCGTCCCAGAGCATCAGCTCGATCGCGGCGAGGTGCGCCTCCGCGCCGTCATGACCCTCGGGCGGGCCGCCGGCGTCGAGGCGGGGACGCGCCGGCACCGGACCTCCCTCGATGACGTCGGCCAGCGCCAGCACGGCGCGCAGGCGACTCGCCGTGCCGGGCGCGTCGACCACCTCCGCCACGGCCACGGCCGCGATCTGGCGGGCCAGCCCCGTGTCTCCCTGCGCCAGCCGCGCCTGCGCCGCGGCGGCCCTCAGGCGGACGCTGACACGATGGTGGCCCGCCTCCGCCGCCGCGCGTCCGGCCGCCTCGGCCCGGGCGGCGACCTCGCGCGGGTGGCCCAGGTGAGGCTGGGCGCCGGCCCAGCACGCGAGCGCCGCCCACTCGAGGCCCGCGAGGCCGCGCGCGGCGGCGGCTGCCGACGTCTCGGCCGCGAGCCGCGCGGCCGCCGCGAGATCGCCGCGGTGACCAAGCTCCCCCGCGCGGTGACACTGCGCACGAAGGCGCTCCACGAGGGCGTCCTCGCCGGACGCCCCCATCGGCTCCTCGATCAGCGGATGGCCCGCCGCGGCGCGCGCCGCGCGGTCGGCGGCGTCCAGCCCGCCGGCGGGCCCCGGACCCGGAGCCGCCTCGGGCTGGGCGCGACGCGCCGCGCCGATCGCGTCCGCGGCGCGGGCATACGACTCGCAGTCGAGCAGGAGCAAGGCCCGGGCGGCCCCGCGCGCGGCCTCGGCGCCGGGGCTCTCCGCCAGATCCGCGATCCCGTGCTCCAGGAGACGCTCCGCCCGCGCGACCTCGCCCCCCGCGCGGAGCGTGGCGGCCAAGTCGGCGAACGCGCGCAGGCGGAGCGGCGGCTCCAGGCGCGTGTCGCCCAGCGCGCGCGCCAGGTGCGCCTCCGCGTCGCCCAGCCGCCCGAGCGCGTACGCCATCCGGCCCCGGTCGAGGTCGAGCAGCGGGTCATCGCCGGCGAGCGTCGCGATGTCGGCGAGGGCGCTCGCGACCTCCCCCTCGGCGGCGCGGATGCGGGCGCGGAGCAGCCGGACCGCGGGCGGGAGCTCGAGGCGGGGCGCGAGGGCGTCGATGGCGCGCGCCAGGTCACGCTCCCGGGTCGGGTCGGGGCGCGCGGCGGCGGCGCCGCTGGCGGCCGCCTCCAGGACGGCGAGCGCCGTCGCCTCCGCGCCGCAGGCGACCGCGTGGAACAGCACCTCGAGCTCGGCCGGCTGGGCCGGCGACGCTGTGTCCAGATAATGGGCGAGGCAGCGCCGGTGCGCGGGGGCCGCCGGCGCCGTGGGCGAGCGCAGGACCGCCGCGCGCACCATCTCGTCGCTGCCGACGCGCTCGGCGTCGGCGTCGACGAGGAAGCGGTCGGCGAGCAGCTCGATGGCCGCCTGGGCCGCCGCCCGCGGGCGGCCGGCCATCAGCGCGGCGCGCGGCAGCGCCCGGCGGGCGGCGCACACCTCCGCCAGCACCTCGGCCGCGAGCGGCGGCAGCTCTGCGAGCCCGAGCGAGTAAGGCGCGCTCGCCGCGCGCGAGAAGGCCAGCTTGAGCTGCAGCGGGCTCGCGCCGCCGCGCTCGAGCAGGTCGTGATCGACCGCGGTCGCTGGGGGCGCGCCATACAGCTCCTGCAACGCCGCGACGAGCGCGCGCGCCGCCCCCGGCCCGAGCGGGCCGAGGCGCACGACCAGGTGATCGAGCCGTTCGGGCAGGACCGGCAGCGCCGCCCGCGACGCGAGGAACACCCACAGCGGCAGCCGCCGCGCGGCGAGCTCGAGCATCGCCTCGAGCGCGTCGGCGCCGAGGTGGTGGGCGTCGTCGAGGCAGAGCGCGAGCGGCGCCGACAGCGCCGCGTGGGCTAACCTGTCGACCACCGCCGCCGGGCCAGCCCCGGGGCTCCCGAGCAGCGCGTGCGCCACGGCCTCGGGAGGCTCGCCGGGGCGACACGCGTGGTACCGCACCAGCGGCCCCTCGCCGGCCGCGAGCGCCTCGGCCGCCCGGAGCATGAAGGCGGTCTTCCCCACGCCGCCGGGCCCGTAGACGAGCGTCAGCCGCAGGTCCGCCATCGCGACCGCGCAACGCGCGAGCTCCCGCTCCCGCCCGAGGAAGAGGGCGGGGGCACGCGGCGCGCTCGCCGTCACCCCCGCGGGACTGGCAGCCACTCACTCAAGGTGCAGCGAGAGGGCGGCAGTTGTCAACGCCGACAGGTCGCGCCGACAGCCTCGCGCGCGCCGGCGGCGGCGTGCTCGGCGGCCCCCTGCCGACGCTGCGGGCCCGCGGCGCCGCGGCGTGCCCGGCAGCTCGAAATGAACTTTCGCTTAAGCGGCTTCTGCGCGGTCGCGCCGAAGTTGCGCGGTCGGTCCCGCGGGAGCGCGCCGGTCGTGCGTGCCCTGGGCGCCAACGCCGCGGAATTCCGGTACGCGCGCTTTGGCACGGCGGTTGCTTTGAACCGAGTCGAGATTCGTTGACGGAGGATCCCATGAACGCGCTCAAGGTCGGCTGTGCCCTGGCTCTGTTCCTCGCGGTAGGCTGCGACGGCGCCGCGCCCGCGGCCGAGGTCGAGCTGGCCGACGAGGACACCAAGGCCGACGCAGACGGCATGGTCAAGCCCATCGGCACCTACTACCTCCAGGGCGCGGCCGAGGCGCTCGCGGCGCCGTTCTTCGACCTACTGGTGGTCAAGTCGGACAAGACCTTCTACGCGGAGTACATGGCCCCGGGCAGCAGCTTCGCCGATCCCGCGACCGTCGTGCGCGGCACCTACAAGCTCACGCGCACCACGGCCGGCAAGCACTACATCCGCTTCACCGGCCTCGGCGCCGAGGCGGTGAAGGCGACCTACACCACGTCGGGCCCCGGCCTCACGCTGACGTTCGGCGACGCCCAGCCCTTCACGATGGCGAAGTCGGGCGACGTCCGCTGCGACGCCGCGGCCGACTGCGGCCTCCAGGGCCTGCCCGGCGACTGGGCCTGCACCCAGAACACCTGCGTCGCGACGACCCAGAGCGGCCCGGTGGCCTCGTGCAACGGCGGCGCCCTCGTCCTCGAGAAGTCCCCGGACAACGACTACGAGTACGTCGCGACCATCCACGACGCGGGCGTGGTCGACTACTTCATCGCCGAGAGCGAGAAGAGCTACACGCAGGACGGCGTCACGGTGACGAAGCGGTTCCCGTGGATGGTCCAGGTGGTCGAGACCGCGGGCCAGAAGACGCTCGTCATCCGCGACTTCCACCTCTACGACGGCGGCGCCGAGTACCTCACCTCGGGCCCGCCCGGGACCTCGCTCACCAAGGAGGGCGCCGGCATGCGCCTCTCGATCAAGGGCGGCTACATGCCCTCGAGCCACAGCGTCATCTACTACACCGTCGGCGACTGGTTCTTCGAGTCCTGCGAGTAGGCTGGCGCCTGCTCCCCCCTCCCTCCTGTCCTCCTCCTGACGCGAGCGTCGCCGACCCTCCCCCAAGGTCCTCGTGAGAGCTACGGATCGGCGCAGGTGACCAGCGGACGCGCCGCCGGCCGGAGCGCTCCGCCGCAACCCGCGCAGCGAGCGTCCATCCCGGTGCCGTCAGGCCGCACGAGCTGCACGACCTCGCGCCCGCACCGGTCGCAGGCGTGCGGCAGGTACTGACTCTCGACCACGCAGCGCTGGAGGAGGGCCGGCAGCTGGCTCGCGTGGAAGGCGAACGGCACGGGGACGCGTCGCAGGCGCAGCCGCACCTCGGGCGGCAGGGCGCGCAGGAGCTGCAGCCAGTGCACGACGCCGGCCGAGCTCACGCGCGAGATCCCGGCCAGGTCGAAGCGTGGCGCCCCGACGAGGCGCGGGAGCAGCCAGCGGCAGTCGGTCGCCTCCGACAGCTCCCCCTGCAGATGGATGATCTCCTCCCCGTCTTCGGTGGTGCAGCGCCAGAACGCCAGGTCGAGGAGCCGGGCCACTTCGTCGGGCAGCGGATCGACGAAGGCCACGCCGAGCTGGACCTCGCCGTCCGGCGCCCGCCGTTGCCACCGCGGTGTGCCGCGCAGGCCCGCGGTGCGCCCGTCGGGCCGGTAGAAGCGCAGCCGCCACGGCCCCTCCGCGGCGGGGGCGCGCGCCAAGCGGAGCCCGGCGCCGGCGCGGCTCACGTCCGCGGCCACGGCCTCGACCGGGTGCTCGCTGTCGGGGCACACCAGCACCGGCACGCCCGCCGGGAACCGTCGCCCCAGCCGCGGGGCGGCGTGGAGCAACGGGGCGAGCGCGCGGCGCAGGTCCGCCTCCGGGTCGGCGGCCGCGATGACGCCGTCGCAGAGGTCGTGCCCGGGCGCCGGCGGGGCCGCGCCGCGGTCGGGCAGCTCGGCGAGCAACAGGCAGGTGCCCGGCGCCTGGGCGCGCAACCCGCCCAGGATCGCGCGCAGGCGCTCTCCGCTCACGAGGCCGGTCGGCAGCACCACCACGTCGGGCCGCGCCAGCACCGTCTCCTCGACCAGGTCCTCGAACCACGGCAGGGCCGTGACCCGAAGGCCGACGCGCCGGAAGCAGCCCCCTTGCAACGCGGCGATGAGACCAGGGTGATCGTAGGCCAGCACCGAGAGCATCGCCCCTCCCATCCCCGTTGCGAGAACGCGCACGATCCCGCGACGATCGTCCCGGCGCAACTGACAGCGGCTCACATGCGCACCACACGTGTTCACGGCCGGCCATCGAACTCTGGCGCGGCCCACGCGTCGAGATCCGCCGGCGAAATGAACTCGCGCTTGTTGACCGCCGCCGGAGATGCCGGCACTGTGTGGGCACGCGCGCTCGGGCGGGTGCGATCGGGCGCCCCAACGGACAAGGAGGCGCTCATGGCTCGATTCGCGCTCACCCTCGCGTTGCTCCTCGGCCTGGGGGGCTGCGGCAGCACCGCCTCCTCGCCGCCGGACGCGGCGGCCCCGGCGGACGGCGCCGCCCGGACCGACGCCGGCCCGCCCGACGGCGGCACCCCTGACGCCCCGGTGACGGCCGACGCCTCGCCCCAGTCGGACGCACCCCCCGCGTTCGACGGCGGGCTCGTGGGGGCCGCGAACCTGGTCTACCAGGGCGCGTTCCGGCTGCCGGGCGGGAACCACGGCGACCCCAACGTCTACGACACGTTCGCGTACGGCGGCACGGCGCTCGCCTATCACGCTGCGCACGACTCGCTGTTCCTCGTCGGGCACGACTGGGATCAGCTCGCCGGCGAGATCGGCATCCCCGCCATCGTCGATGGCGACAACCTCTCCGACCTGGCCACGGCGCCGGTGCTGCAGGACGTCACCGACGTCACCGAGGGTCACATGGCGGAGCTCGGGGCCGGCGGGGCCGCGTACAGCGACACGGTCAAGGTCGGCGGCCTCATGGTGGACGCGGGCCGCCTCCTCGGCAGCCTCTACATCTACTACGACGCCGCCAGCTTCGCCCGGCGCTCCCACTTCACGTCGGGGCTCGACCTCGCGGTCCAGGGCGACTTTGCCGGGACGTACACGGTCGGGCAGCAGAACCCGGCCTTCGTGGGCGGCTACATGGCGCCCGTCCCGGCGGCGTGGCGCGGCGCCCTGGGGGGGCCGGCGCTCACCGGGAACTGCTGCCTGAGCATCATCAGCCGGACCTCGACGGGGCCGGCGGCCTCGGTCTTCGATCCGGCGGACCTGGGCCAGGCGGACCCGGTGCCGGCGTCCCCGGTGGTCGGCTACCCGAACGGCCACCCCACCCTCGGGGAGTGGGGCAACACGACCGTGGCGAACCCGCGGTACAACCAGGGCACGCAGGTGACCGGCGTCGTCTTCCCCGAGGGCTGGCGCAGCGTCCTCTTCTTCGGGCGCACCGGCCTCGGCGTGCCGTGCTACGGGGAGCCCACGGACAACCAGGCGCTCGATCGCCAGCCGGTGCCGGGCGAGCCGGGGGTCGTGTACTGCTACGATCCCGCGGGCGGCGGCAAGGGTTGCCACGCCTACCCCTACGCCTACTACGTGTGGGCCTACGACGTCCTCGATCTGGTCCAGGTCAAGAACGGGCAGAAGGAGCAGTGGGAGATCGAGCCCTACGCCACCTGGGCGCTCGACCTCCCGTTCGCCTCCGACGACCGGGCCATCAGCGGCGCCGCGTACGATCCGCAGCACGGCCGGATCTTCCTCTCCCAGGCGCACGGCGACGCCAGCGGCCTCCCGCTGATCCACGTCCTCGGCCTGACCCCGTAACGGAGGTTGGGGGCGCCGGGGGCGCCGTCCCGGAGTGAACTTCCGCTTGTGGACGGCGGGCGCGAGACGTGCGCAGTGTAGACCGACCCGGCTTGGCCCCCACGTGACGGGGCCTGCCCAGGAGGGGCTGCGCCATGGCACACTTCAGCAAGACCGCTCTTCTCGTTGGGGCGGGGTTTGCCCTCGCCCTCGGCGCGGGCGTCGCCGCGCTGCCCGGCTGCGACGCCGCGGCGCCGCCGACGGCGGCGGCGGATGACCTGCCGCTGGGCGACCAGGGCGCCGACGACATGAAGGCGGACGGCGACTGGGGCGCCGCGCTCACCTGCAAGCCGGTCCCGGACCTGCCGCGGCTCGCGAACCCCAAGATCTTCGTGTCGCTCCAGGGGCTGACCCTGCGCCTCGTCGACGCGGGGGCCGGGTTCGAGAAGGTCTTCCCCATCGGCCCCGGCGCCATGGACCTCAAGGCGGGCTCCTCCACCTACGGCGAGTCGCTGAGCTACTACCCGCTCAAGGCCACGGGCGGCCAGGACTTCGTCATCACCCCCGACGGCATCACGCCGTGCAAGACCTGGCACACCGACGCGGCCACGGGGCAGCGCTCGCCGGTCTTCGCCGGCCTGCCGTTCCTGTCGTGGTTCGGGTCGTACGGCATCCACGGCCCCATCGACAACTACCGCGCGCCGAACGGCGGCAACCTGCGCCGCGGGTTCGTGTCGCACGGCTGCCTGCGCATGGAGGCGGCCGACGTGCTCGAGGTGTACGCGCGCATCAAGGGCGTCGCGCGCGTGCCGGTGCACGTGCAGCGGGAGCCCGAGCGCGACGGGCAGGGCCGCCGCGTCGACGTGCCCGATCGCTGGATCGGCGCCGAGTGCGACGCCGACGCGGACTGCAACTTCACGGGCGGCGTCTGCCGGCCGAACGCGTTCAGCGGCCGGGGCTACTGCGCCGCGCGGTGCACCTCGTCGTGCGCCGACAAGGCGGGCTACCCGACGACGTTCTGCATGGCCGATCCCGACGCGGCGGGGCAGGGGCTGTGCGTCACCAAGGAGACCCCGCAGAACTACGGCTGCCGCCCGCTCGACCACTTCGAGCCGCAGGCGCGCTCCCGGCCCGACGGCTCCGCGACGGCGACGGTGTGCGTGCCCGGCTCGCCGGGCTGGATCGGCGACCGCTGCCTCGCCGACGGTGACTGCCGCGACGGCAACCGGTGCGCGGCGGGGCTCTGCACCCGGGCCTGCGCCGGGAGCTGCCCGGACCAGCCGGGCTGGCCGACGACCACCTGCGTGGCGGCGCCGGAGCTGGGCGGCGCGAGCTGCGCGCGCACCTGCACGCCGGCCTCCAACGCGAGCGAGTGCCCGGCGGCGACCACCTGCGTCGAGCGCGCCCGCGCCGGCGCGGCCGGCGCGCGCGACGTGTGCCTGCCGCTGTGAGCGGCGCCCGGGCGGCTTGGGTCACCCACGCCCGCTACGGGCCCGCGCCCGCCGCGACGCCGCCGTCCCGCGCGCGCCCCGCGAGCGCCGCCACCACGGCCGGCGGCAGCTCGTAGCGCCGCTCCTCGACCTCGAACCGCCAGCCCTGCGCGTCGCGCGTGAGGACGCGCTCCTGGCGCAGCATCCAGTCCTCGAACAGCGCGACGAGGAGCGCGTCGCGGAGCGCGGCGGGCACGGCGGGATCGGGCTCGAGCAGGCGGAGGTAATACGTCAGGTACGCGCCGGCGGCCACCTGGTGGTAGCGGGGCGGCAGCCGGTACCGGCGCGCGGCGGCCAGCTCGTGGCGGTAGGCCTGGAGCTCGCTCACCGCCTCGAAGAGCCGGCGCGCGACGCGTGGGGGCAGCCCGTCGAACACCGCGGGCGCGAGGTAGGGCTCGTCGAACCCCGTGTAGGCGAGCCGCGCGTGATACAGCTCGTGGTCGATGAGACC
>DASXVK010000170.1:0-24565 GCA_036504295.1 Polyangia bacterium | reverse complement strand
GAGCCGCTCGTCGGCGACTGGGACCCGGGCCGCCTCGCCCAGGCCGCGAGCAACCTGGTCAGCAACGCGATCAAGTACGCCCCGAGCGGCGCCATCCGCGTGGCCGTCCGGCTCGAGGGGGACGAGGCGGTGCTCAGCGTCGCCGACGAGGGCCCGGGCATCACCCCCGAGGAGCGGGAGGCGATCGTGCAGCCCTACGTGCGCCTGGGCCGCGGCGAGACCCGCCAGGGCGTGGGCCTCGGCCTCACCATCGTCGCCGCCATCGCCGCCGCCCACGGCGGCCGCCTGATCATCGACAGCGCCCTCGGCCAGGGCAGCACCTTCACGCTGCGCCTGCCGCGCGGCGCCTGACGCGACCAGTTTGAACAGGGAGACGGGGAGGCGGGGAGTAGGATAGGGGTTGGTTGCGGGCGCGCGCGGCGTACGTGCTCGAGCGCCGTTCTCGCGCGCGAGCGCCACCCAACCCAAGATCGGCCTCCCCGTCTCCCCGCCTCCCTGTTCACTTCCCGGTCGCGCACATGCAAAAACGCCCGGAGCCGTGAGGCCCCGGGCGTCGGTGATGCGAGGTCGGCTAAGCGCCGACTAGAACGTCAGGCGGAGGCCGAAGCGGCCCGAGAGCGGGGACTGGTAGGAGAGCGCGTTGCCGTAGTTGAAGTACGGCGTCACGCGCGTGCCCTCGTAGTTCTTGAGGTGGCGCAGGTCGGAGATGTTGCCGTTGTTGATCGGCTGGGTGTCGTCCGACGTGTAGAGCTCGTCGACCGCCGTCGTCTGGTTCAGGTTGAAGAGGTTGAAGAGGTCGAGCGAGACGGCCAGGGTCATGTCCTTGCCGAGGATGCGCTGGTAGCGCAGCGACAGGTCGACGGTGTAGTTCCACGGCGTCCGGCCGCCGTCGCCGCGCGGGAGCAGGTAGACCTCGTTCTGGCCGTAGAACGGGTAGCTGCCGAGGACGTTGATCGGGTAGCCGCTCGTCGCGCGGAAGGTGAGGCCCGTGACGAGGGAGTTCTTGGCGCCGACCTTCCAGCTCTTGTAGCCGCTGACGAGGAACGTGTGCGGCGAGTCCTGCGGGAGCGGGCCGCTCATGTTGAGGAGCAGGTCCTTGAGGTCGAACGCGGAGGTGATGTTCGGGTCCGACTGCCCGTTCGTCGCCTGGTACAGGCCGGGGTAGTTGCCGATGGTGCGCGCGTAGATGTACGACGCGTTGAGGTACCAGGTGCGCGAGAAGCGCTTCGCCGCGGTCAGCTCCATGGCGTTGTAGTCGCGCGTGGCCTTGGGGAACTTGCCCAGGGCGCGGTAGTCGCTGAGCGTCTTCTTGAGCTCGGCGAGCTTGGCCTGCGAGGCCGGGTCGGTCGCGCCCTGCAGCTTGTTGATCTGGCTCTCGAGGTCCGTGACGCTCGGGACCGTGCCCGGGTTCGCGATGTAGTAGGTGTTCGCGTAGTCCGGCGACACGTCCTCGATGATGGTGCCGAGCCAGCGCTTGTGGTACGCGGCGCCGACGACGAGGTCGGTCGCGACCTCGTACTGGGCGCCGAGCACGATCTCGTCGGAGCGCTGGGCGTTGAGGCCCGAGACGACCGTGGCGCGCTCGCCGCCGGTCTGGGTGCGGTAGGCGCCGGGGGTGGCGCCGTAGGCGTTGCCGTTCGAGTTGGTGGCGGACGGCTTGCAGGTGCTCGGCTTCATGTTCGTGCCGAAGCCGCACGCGTCGTACATGGCCTGCGGGTTCTGGTAGCGCCAGCTCTCGTTCACGAAGCCCTCGGCGGCGAAGGCGCGGTCGTTGATGTCGAGCGGCATGGACTCGAAGAAGCGGCCGTAGCTGGCGTAGAGCTTGCTCTTGCCCTCGTGGGTCGGGTCGTAGATGACGCCGACGCGCGGCGCCCAGTTGTTGAAGATCGAGATGCCCTTGTAGTCGCCGTTGCCGACGACGTCGAAGCCCTCCCAGCGGACGCCGAGGTTGACCGTCAGGTTCGGCAGGATGCTCCACTGGTCCTGGATGAAGCTCGCGTACTCGAAGGTCTTGTTCCGCGAGGTGAACATGTTGAGCACGCAGGTCGGCTGCTGGACCTGGTTGCCGTCTGCGTCGGTGCCCCACACCTGGACGATGTTCGACACCGGACAGCCGTTGAGGGTGTTCGGGTCCTGGGTGGCGTAGGCGCGGTAGGTGCGCAGGCGGCCGCGGCCGAGGGCGTCCGGGTTGCGCTCCTCGTAGAGGTAGCCGCTGGTGTAGCCGCGGTTGCTGTCGAACCACGTGAACTGCGGGTCGAAGCCGAGCTTGAGCGCGTGGTGGCCGGCGGCGCGGAGGTAGCCGGTGGCGCGGAGCTGCAGGTTGACGCGGTCGACGGTGAAGTTCTGGTAGAAGCCCTTGCCGCCGGTGTTGTAGCCCTGCACCGGGCACTTGATGAAGCTCGCGCCCGCCGGGTCCTGGCACTCGGCCGGGAAGTTGTCGGCGGTGGTGTTGTAGTCGTACAGCGAGCGGTTCGGGGTGTGCACGACCTCGGAGTCGGCCGCGACCGGGTTCTGCACCGCCTTCTCGTGGTGGTAGGCGACGACGCCCTCGAGCTGCAGCTTGCGGCCGAGGAACTTGCCCAGCCAGCGCAGCGACGTGTCGTAGGTGGCCTCGTTGTTGTCGACCGCGGCCCGGTCGATCTGGCTGGTGTAGTACGAGGGCGACTTGCCGCCCGTGGTGGTCGGCGCGCCGAACAGCATGAGGTTGAAGTCGTTGTCGGCGTTGGGCCGGAACGTGAGCTTGGTCTGGAAGTTGTAGCGGTAGGTGTGCATGCTGTAGCGCGGCGACTTGCCCACCTGGTTCATCTTGTAGGGCGCCGGCTTGCCCTTGCACAGGCCCGCGTCCGCGAGGTAGTCGGGGCACGAGACCTTGCTCTGGTCGAGGGCGGGCTCGCCGGTGGCCGGGTCGGCCTCGATGGCGCGGTAGTTCCGGTTCCAGCCGAGCCAGCCCATCTGGGGCATGAAGGCGGCGTAGAACCAGAGCTTGTCCTTGACGATCGGGCCGCCGACGTCGGCGCCGACGTCGAGGCAGTACTGGCCGTTGAGGGAGCCGAAGAGCGGCGGGCCCGAGTTGAGGCTGCCGCCGCAGGCGCGGTTGCCGTACGAGGTCCGCGTGAGGCTCTGGTTGAGCAGCTCGACCTGCCGGGGGTTGGCGGCGACGGGACCCGTGAAGGCCCACACGCTGCCGTGGTACTCGTTCGAGCCCTGCTTCGTGATGATGTTGACGAAGCCGCCGGTCGCGCGGCCCCACTCGGCGTTGTAGCCGCCGGTGAGCACCTGGACCTCCTGGGCGAAGTCGATGGGCAGGTTCGACGCGACCATGCCGAGGTAACCGCCGGTCGTGTTGACGCCGTCGATGAGGTAGCTGTTCTCGAGCGAGGTCGCGCCCGAGAAGCCCATGCCGAGGTCGTCGCCGCGGGCGCCCGGGGTCAGGCCCAGGACGCCCTCGTAGTTACGGCCCGTCGGGATGTTCTTGACGACGTCGGGCGTGAGCGTGGTGCCGACGTTCGTGGTGCCGACGTCGACGGCCGGGGCGCGCTCGGTGATGGTGAAGGTCTCGACCTTCGCCTCCTTGGTCCGGATCTTCGCGTTGACGACGATGGTCTGGCCGACGTTCAGGAGGACGTTCTGGCGCTCGAAGCGCGGCTTGTTGACGTTCTCGTAGAAGAAGCGGACGACGTAGGTGCCGCCCGGCAGGTTCGTGATGAGGTAGTGACCGTCGACGTCGGTGAGCTCGGCCTGCTCGCCCTGGAGGGCGGAGCCGGTCACGACGACGGTGACGCCGGCGAGCGGCTTGTTGGCTTCGTCGACGACGCGGCCCTTGATTTCGCCGACGACGGCGGCCCGGGCCGGGATCGCCAGCGTGAGCGCCAGGGCCAGCGGAGCGAGTCTAACGAGTAGGCGTAGCATTGGCTCCCTCCTCAAGTCCTAAATTCCGCCGTCGGCCGCGGGCACGGGCATCGTGAACGAGCCGGCCCAGACGCAGCCCGCGACCGTGACGGCCGCGTCCGCGCACGTGGTGTCGTCGGGGATCGTCTGGGCGGCCATGCCCCACGGGTCCAGGACGGCGCTCGTGACGACGATCGTGTAGGTGGCGCCTGGCAGGAGGTCGAGGGGCAGCGGGTCCGCCTCGGTCCCGGCGATGAGGTCGACGATCAGCGGCGACTGCGTCTCGGAGACCAGCGCACTCAGGTTGGCGTCGAGCACGGCGGTGACGCCCGCGACCGGCGTCGTCTGGCCGTCCTCGTAGAGGAAGACGCCCGCCGGGTCCGCGACCTGCGCGGTGAACCCGACCTGGACGAAGCCCATGGTGCCGAGATCGGCCTCGGCGGTCGGATCGGGCAGCGGGACGACGTTGCAGGCGTCGAGGCTGGGGCAGTCGACGGTCATCGCGGTCGTCGTGATGTCGAGCTTGAACTTGCCGCCCTCGAGGCCGGCGCCGCCCTTGTCCACGATCTCGTGGCCGGGGACGGTGCCGTCGACGACGAGGGTCAGCTCGGAGCCCGAGGGCAGGCCCGGGATGGTCGCCTGCATGTAGGCGAGGAGCGCCGGGCCCGGGATCGGGGCGCCGGTGCCGATGTCGACCGTGTTCACGGTGCCGAAGCAGCCGCTGCCGCCCGCCGGCTGGTAGACGCCGGTGAACGCGTCCGGCCCGAGCGTGAGCGTCGGGTCGAGCGTGCTCACGACCGGCGTGCCGTCGCGGTTCGTGACGTTGATGAGCCCGCGGTAGAGCGCGGTGCCGATGCCGTCGGCGTCGACCTGCTCGACCTTGTCAGCGTCGACGAGCTCCGAGAAGACCACGCGGAACGCGGTGTTCACCGCGACCTCGGTCGCCTGCGGCCCGCCGCCGCCGTCGAGGTCCAGGTCGTCGCAGTGGCTCGCCTTGTCCGCCGTCGGCAGGTACATCACCTGGGCGACAGAGTAGTCATCGGGGTTGAAGCCGACGACCTGCGCCACGAACGGCGGACCCGCGTAGTTCGGGTTGTGTTCGGGGGCGCATGAGATGCTCGCGAGTGCGAGAGTCGCACCGCCCGCGAGCAGCAGACCGAGTGTACCGAGGGTCACCCGCTTGCCCATGCTCATGAGGGGCTCCTTTTGTTGCGTTCCAAGCTAGTGGGAATTGCCCGTGAGTACCCGGTAATGGCCGGTAGTGTCAAGAGAAAAGATCCCCGCGCCCGACCGTTAGTTGGGCCGGCAGTCGGGCCCCGCGGCCGTTCCCCGACGGAGAGGACTACCTGTACGCGCCCGGCGCACATCCGCGCCCGTCGGCACCGGGGTCAGCATCCAAGCGCGGGGCGTCCGACCCGGGCTCCCCCATACGAAGGAGTAGCACCATGGCGGACACCAGCGCCGACATACTGATCGACACGCTGCACGACTGGGGGGTCGAGGTCATCTTCGGCCTCCCGGGCGACGGCATCAGCGGCATCATGGAGGCGCTGCGCACCAGACAGGATCAGGTGCGCTTCATTCAGGTCCGGCACGAGGAGGCCGCGGCCTTCATGGCGTGCGCGTACGCGAAGTACACCGGCAAGCTCGGCGCCTGCCTCGCGACCTCGGGTCCGGGCGGGATCCACCTGCTCAACGGCCTGTACGACGCGAAGCTCGACGGCGTACCGGTGGTCGGCATCGCCGGCCTCCAGCACCACGACCTCATCGGCACGCACACGCAGCAGGACGTGGACCTGATGAAGCTCTACACCGACGTGTCGGTCTACACCGAACGGGTGATGGGTCCGGCCCACGTGGAGAACGTCGTCGACATGGCCTGCCGCACCGCGCTGTCCCGCCGCAGCGTCGCCACGCTCGTCGTGCCGGTCGACGTTCAGACGATGAAGTCGGAGAAGCGCTCCAAGCGCAACGTCCCGCACCACGAGCGCCCGTACTGCACGACGCGGGCCGGCCTGCCGCACGAGGACGACCTCGCCCGGGCCGCCGACGTGCTCAACCGCGGCAAGCGGGTCGCGCTGCTGGTCGGCCGCGGCGCCCTCCACGCGACCGACGAGCTGGAGCAGGCCGCCGAGCTCCTCGGCGCGCCGATCATCAAGGCGCTCCTCGGGAAGGCCGCGGTGCCCGACGACAGCCCCTACACCGTCGGCGGCATCGGCCTGCTCGGCACCAAGCCGGCCCAGGAGGCCATCGCGTCCTGCGACACCCTGCTGCTCGTCGGGACGTCGTTCCCGTACCTCGAGTTCTACCCCAAGCCGGGCGACGCCCGCTGCGTGCAGATCGACCTCGACCCGGAGCGGCTCGGGCTCCGCTATCCGGTCGACGTGGGCCTCGTCGGCGACAGCAAGCTGTCCCTGCAGCGGCTGCTCCCGCTCCTCGAGCGCCACGAGGACCGCCGGTTCCTGGAGCGCGCCCAGAGCGGCATGGCCGACTGGTGGGGGGTGATGGAGGAGCGCGCCACCAACATGGCGTGGCCGATGAGGCCCCAGGTCGTCGCCTGGGAGCTGGGCAAGCGCCTGCGCGACAACGCGATCGTGAGCTGCGACTCGGGCACCGCGGCCACCTGGTTCGCGCGGCAGATCAAGGCGCGCCGCGGCCAGATGTACTCGCTGTCCGGCACCCTGGCGGCGATGGCGAACGGCCTGCCCTACACCATCGCGGCGCAGATCGCCTACCCGCGGCGGCAGTGCGTCGCCTTCGTCGGCGACGGCGCCCTCGCGATGCTCATGGCCGAGCTCGCGACCGCGGTGAAGTACAAGCTCCCGATCAAGGTGGTGGTGCTCAAGAACGACACGCTCGGGCAGATCAAGTGGGAGCAGATGGTCAGGCTGGGCAACCCCGAGTTCGGCTGCGAGCTGCAGCCGATCGACTTCACCGGCATCGCCCGGGCCTGCGGCGCCAGCGCGTTCCACCTCGAGGATCCGCACCAGTGCGGCCAGGTGCTCGACGTGGCCCTCGAGACCCCCGGCCCGGTGGTCGTCGAGGCGGTCGTCGACCCGCTGATGCCCCCGCTGCCGGCCAAGATCACGACCGAGCAGGCGGCGAAGTTCGCCGAGAGCCGCGCGCGCGGCGAGCCGAACGCGATGAAGATCGCGACCATCGCGGGCAAGGCCAAGGTCCGCGAGCTCATCTGAGCGGCAATCCCGCTCCCCGTCGGTGATACCGGTCCCCTTAGGCCCTCATCAGACGGGGAAGGAGTATCGCCATGCCGGAGAAGAACCTCGCGCAGATGAGGGTCGCGATCCTCGCGCCGGAGGACTTCGAGCACGCCGTCGCGAAGGGAGAGCGGTGACGCGATGCACGCGGTCGTGTTTCACGCGCCCGGCGACATCCGCCTCGACGACGTGCCGGAGCCGAAGCTGCAGGAGCCCACCGACGCCATCGTCCGCCTGACCTCGAGCGCCATCTGCGGCACCGACCTGCACCTGGTCCGCGGCACGGTCACGGGGATGCGCCCCGGCACGATCCTCGGCCACGAGGGCGTCGGCATCGTCGAGGAGGTCGGGCGCGGCGTCCGCAACTTCGCGGTCGGCGATCGTGTCGTCATCCCGTCCACGGTGGCGTGCGGCTCGTGCTCGTACTGCCGCGCCGGATACTACTCGCAGTGCGACCGCGCCAACCCGGCCGGGACCGCCGGCGGCACGGTCTTCTTCGGCGGCCCCAAGGAGAACGGCGGGCTCGACGGGCTGCAGGCCGAGTACGCGCGCGTCCCCTTCGCCAACGTCGGCCTCGTGAAGCTGCCCGAGGAGGTGGACGACGATCAGGCCATCCTGCTCTCGGACATCTTCCCGACCGGCTACATGGCCGCCGACCTCGCCCACGTGAAGCCGGGCCGCACCGTCGCGGTCTTCGGCTGCGGGCCGGTGGGCCAGTTCGTCATCGCGAGCCTCAAGCACTTCGGCGCCGGCCGCATCCTCGCGGTGGACGCGATCCCCTCGCGGCTCGAGATGGCGCGGCGGCAGGGCGCCGAGGTCATCAACTACGACGAGGACGATCCCGTCGCGGCCATCCGCGAGCTCACGATGGGCATCGGCGTCGACCGGGTCATCGACGCGGTCGGGGTCGACGCGAACGCGCCGGCGCACGGCCCGGCGGCGGCGCGCGCCCACCGCGAGGCGCAGGAGCACCAGCAGGAGGTGGCCCGCATCGCGCCGCAGCAGCACCCGAGCAACGGCAACTGGCACCCCGGCGACGCCCCGTCCCAGGTCCTGAGCTGGGCCGTCGAGGCGGTGGCGAAGGCCGGCACCATCGCGGTCGTCGGCGTCTACCCCGAGACCGCGAAGACCTTCCCCATCGGCGCGGCGATGAACAAGAACCTCACCATCCAGATGGGCAACTGCAACCACCGCAAGTACCTCCCGCACCTCGTCGAGATCGTGGCGAGCGGCCACATCGACCCGGTCCAGGTGCTCACCCAGGACGAGCCCATCGAGAGCGCGCTCGCCGCCTACCAGCACTTCGACAAGCGCGACCCCGGCTGGATCAAGGTGAAGCTCGAGCCCGAGCCCGAGGGCCCGACCGCGGCCTAGCTTGGGTGGGGGAATTGAACAGGGAGACGGGGAGACGGGGAGGGGAAATGGGTTGGGTTGTGCCTAGCGCGCCGGGCCACGGCTCGATCGCGGTCGCATAACCCAACCCAGAAATTCTCCCCGTCTCCTCGTCTCCCTGTTCATCCTGACCCCACCCCGGCCCGCCCCCGGCAGAGGGGGCTTTGACTTGGGCGGCAGCCGCGATATGGTGCCCTCGGCCCCTCGCTCGGGCCGTGCCCACTCGCGGAGGATCGTCGTGGAAGACTCAAGGTCGAAAGATTTCCTGTCTCAGTTCTTCCTCAACTGCGGCTTCGCCACGCGCGCCCTGCACGCCGGGGAGCACGTCGGCCAGCCCCAGCACCGGTCGCACGCCGGCGCCATCTACCAGACCTCGACCTTCGTCTTCGAGAACGCCGCCGAGGGCGCCGAGATGTTCTCGGGCGCGAAGCAGGGGTACGTCTACACGCGGCTCGGCAACCCGACGGTCCTCGCGCTCGAGGGCAAGCTGAACGCGCTCGAGGGCGGCGAGGTCAAGCTGCGCGACCCGTCGGTGCGCGTCTCGAGCCTCGCGTTCTCGTCCGGCATGGCGGCGGTCAGCTCGACGCTGATGGCGCTCTGCAGCCAGGGCGACGAGCTCATCATGGGCAAGGTGCTCTACGGCGCGAGCCAGCACCTCGCGGTCAACGTCCTCGCGCGCTTCGGCGTCAAGGTGATCGAGGTCGACACCTCGAACCTCACCGCCGTCGAGGCCTGCCTGCACGAGCACCCCAAGGCGAAGGCGTTCCTGTTCGAGTCGCCGACGAACCCGACCCTCACCCTCGCGGACATCGCGGCGATCGTCGGGCTCAAGCGCAACCTCGCGCCGGCGATGAAGATCATCGTCGACAACACGTTCGCGACGCCGTACCTGCAGCGCCCCCTCGAGCTCGGCGCCGACGTCGTCATCCACTCGACCACGAAGTACCTGTGCGGCCACGGCACCGTCGTCGGCGGCATCATGACCACCGTCTCCGACGAGGTGAAGGACAAGGCCTACACCATCATCAAGGACGTGGGCGGCTCACCGAGCCCGTTCGACGCGTGGCTCGTCAACCTCGGCATCAAGACCCTGCCGGTGCGCATGGAGAAGCACTGCGCCAACGCCCGCGCCCTCGCTCGCTTCCTCGCGGACCACCCGAAGGTCGAGCGCGTCCACTTCCCGGGCCTCGAGACCCACCCGCAGTACGGGCTGGCGAAGCGGCAGATGCGCGACTTCGGCGGCATGGTCTCGTTCGACATCAAGGGCGGGATCGAGGCGGGCCGCCGCCTGATGGACAACATCAAGATCTTCACCCTGGCCGTCTCCCTCGGCTGCGTCGACTCGCTCATCGAGCACCCCGCGTCGATGACGCACGCCTGCGTGCCGCGCGACAAGCGCGAGCCGGTCGGCATCACCGACGGCCTCGTGCGCGTCTCCGCCGGCATCGAGGACGAG
This sequence comes from Polyangia bacterium, assembly GCA_036504295.1. Lineage (GTDB taxonomy): Bacteria > Myxococcota_A > Polyangia > JACRCY01 > JACRCY01 > DASXVK01. Next base: position 14,614 of record DASXVK010000170.1, on the reverse strand, counting down.
GCCGACCTCATCCGCGCCCTCGACGAGGGCCTCGCGAAGGTCTGAGCGCCCCGCGGCAGTCGGACCGGAAACAGGGAGGCGGGGAGGCGGATCAGGGTTGGGTCTTGCTGAACGCGGGAGAACAGCGCTCGAGCACGTTGCCCCGCGCCACCGCCACCAACCCCATCCTGCTCCCCGACTCCTCGCCTCCCTGTTCAATTCCTTTCCTACGACCTCCACGTCCGGAACCGCCGCAGCAGCTCGTCGCGCGTGCCCGCGTCGGGCGGGTCGACCGGGATCGCGCCGAGCGCGGCAACGGTCAGGCGCATCTGCCGCAGGTAGCGGCGACAGTCCCGGCACAGGCCGAGATGGAGCTGAAAGCTCACCCACCGCCACGGGCCGAGCCGGCCGTCGAGGTAATCCGTGATGAGCTGCGTCAGCTCGCGACAGGTCATCCCTTGGGCTCCAAGCGGGCGGTCAAGGCCCGTCGGAGGCGCGTTCGTCCGCGGTGGAGTAGCACCCTCTGGTTGATCTCGCTGATATCCAGGATGTTACAAACCTCGGCCGAGTCGAGACCCTCGATGTCGCGCAGCGTCACGACGGCGCGTTGCTTGGTGGGGAGCTCGCCGAGGGCCTGCTCGAGGACGGCCAGGGTCTCCTTGCTCTGCAGGCGGCGCTCCGGCTGGCGCTCGTCCCATTCGCCCGGCGGCGCGGCGAACTTGCCGCCCGGCGTGAACTGCTCGCCCTCGCCGCCGTGATCGCCGTCCTCGCTGCCGAGCGCCGAGAAGGGCACGGTGCGGCCTTCGCGCTCGCGGCGCGTGATCGCGCGGTTGATGAGGATGCGGTACATCCAGGTCCGCAGCGACGAGCGCCAGTCGAAGTTCGGGAGGCCCTGGAGCACGCCCAGCCAGGCCTCCTGCACGACCTCCTCGGCCACGGCACGGCTGGAGATGAGGCTCATCGCCAGCCGCAGCAGGCGGCCGTTGTAGCGCTCCACCAGCCGCGTGAAGCCCGTCTCGTCGTGCGCCAGGATGCGCGCGACGAGCGCGCGGTCGTCGTCCCCGGCGGGCGGCGCGCTCGCTGCGCTGCGTCGATTGCGGACCCCGATCGTCGTCACGGCTACAGGCTTGGATGCTTGCCCGCGCGGCGCCGTCAGGTGAGCTGCTCCGAGTTGCTGGTCCGGGAGCATCGAACAACGGCGCGCGGCGGTTCCGCCGGCGGTGGGAGGAGCAGCATGAAGAATCGGCAGGAGATCTACCAGGACATCGAGCAGGCCCTCGGCCTCGTCCCCACGTTCCTGAAGAAGGTGCCCGATGGCTCCCTCGAGCTCGAGTGGGAGCTGATGAAGCAGCAGCAGATGGTCGAGGGCCCGGTGCCGAACAAGTACCGCGAGCTCATCGGCGTCGGCATCGCGGCCACGACGAAGTGCAAGTACTGCATCTACTTCCACACGCAGATGGCGAAGCTGAACGGCGCGACGGACGCCGAGATCGAGGACGCGGTGCACTTCGCGAAGTCGAGCGCCGGGTGGAGCACCTACCTCAACGGCCTCGACCTCGACCTCGGGCAGTTCAAGAAGGAGGTGAATCAGGCCTGCGAGCACGTGCGGGGGCAGATGCAGAAGACGAAGCGCTGACCCGCCCCGCCGCGCCGGCTACGGCGCCCAGAACTTGTCGCAGTGGTCGAGCGTGTCCTCGTCGTCGTGGAGGATGCTGCCCGACGGGTGGTACCAGATGCACGCCTCGAGGATCGACCCGGGCGGGAGGGGATCCCACTTCCAGAAGATCTCGGAGTTGTTGAAACCCCAGAACCTCCAGCTACACCCGAACAGGTCGCCGGCCAGATCGTAATCCTGCTGGCCGTAGTAGAAGTCGCCAGCCGTCGCGGTGTCGCAGACCCAGCGCTCCACCTGGCTGTAGGAGATGTCCGAGGTCGCGTACTGACCGTCGATGTTGTAGCACATCTCGTTCTTCGTCAGCCCCGTGCCGTTGTTGAAGTACCAGCAGTCGACGAAGGCCTGAGCGAGCGCCTGGTAGTTGGTCGTCGCGTCGGCGCCGAGCGTCACGACGTCGGAGCAGGTGCCCGCGAGGCAGATCGCCTGGCCCTGGCAGGTGACGAGCAGGGTCGGCCCGGCCTGCGGGTCGGCGCACTCCATGATGTCCTCGTTCCGGCAGCTCCGCTCGTTCTTCCAGCAGGTGCCGCAGGCGTACTGCTTGGGCGTGCCGCCCGCGTCGTAGCAGCTGCCGGTGGTGCAGGTCTCGTGCTTCAGCTCCCAGGTGCCCGTCGCGCTGCACTTGTCGATCTCGTCCTTGTGGTAGGCGACGCCCTGGCGGCACACCTCCTCGCCCGGGTTGCAGGTGGGCGGCGCCTGGCAGTCGCCGTTCGCGCAGGTGCCGGGGCACACGGTGCCGTCGACCCAGCCGGTGAGGTCGGCGTTGCAGGTCTGGACGACCTTCGGGTTCGCGGTGCTGCAGCGCTTCTGGCCCGCGGTGCACGCGGCGGCCTTGCACGCGGCCGGCGTCGCGGTGGCGTCGCAGCCGTACTGGCACAGCTGCTCGTCCCAGCCGGTCGCGTCGGCCTTGCAGGTCTGGAGCTTGGTGGAGTTGCACTGCTTCTGGCCGGCGGTGCAGGTCGGCGCGGTGGTCTTGCAGGCCGAGGTCGCGGCGTCACAGCCGTAGTCGCAGGGCGCGGAGGTGTAGCCCGAGCCGTCGGCCTTGCAGGTCTGGAGCGTCGAGCTGGTCGCGCACTGCTTCGCGTTCGGCACGCACACCTGGGACTTGCAGGTGCCGGTGGCGCCGTCGCAGCCGTTGGGACAGGTCTCGGGCGCCCAGCCGTTGCCGGTCGGGGTGCACACGAGCCGCGTGGCGCCCTCGCAGCGCGCCTCGGCCGGCGTGCAGGTGAGGCAGACGCCGCCCTGGCAGCCGTACTGGCAGGTGCTCTCGGTGAAGCTGCTGCCGTCGGCGGCGCAGGTGCGCAGCACGGCGCCTTCGCAGGTCTTCTCGTTCGCCGTACAGGTGGTCTTGACGCTCGCCTGCTCGGCGCACCCGAACACGGCGGTCACGACGAGCACGATCGATAGACGACGCATGGCCTTGGCTCCTTGAGGTGGTTCCCCACTCGACCGATATCACGACGCGCGGCCCGAGCACAAATCGGCTCGCGTCGCGGAAGGGTATCGGCCGGGGTGCCGGCAGAGTTGCTGGCGCCGCGCCGTCAGGCCAGCGCCTGCACGACGCCGGTCCAGGCGAGGGCGAGGTTCCAGCGGTCGTAGCCGCCGCCGCCGGTGGCGACGAGGCGCCCGCGGCAGCACTCGTCCGCGATCACCCGCAGGCGCGCGGCCGCGTGGGCGTGCATGCCGGTCGACAGCTCGAGACCGGCGATGGGGTCGCCGGCGATGCTGTCGGCGCCCGCCTGCAAGAGGATGATCTCGGGGCGCCCCTTGCGCACGAAGGCCTCGACCTCGGCGAAGGCCTTGAGGAAGACCTCGTCGCCGCTGCCGGGCATGAGCGGGAGATTGAGCTTGGTCCCGTGCGCGGCGCCCTTGCCGGTCTCGGCGGCCGAGCCGGTGCCGGGGAAGAGGTAGCGGCCGTCCTCGTGGATGTCGGCGAAGACGAGGTCCGGGTCGTCCTCGAAGGCGTAGAAGACGCCGTCGGCGTGGTGGGCGTCGATGTCGACGTAGGCGATGCGCCGCACGCCGTGGACGGCGCGCAGGGTCTCGATGGCGACGCCGATGTCGTTGAAGACGCAGAACCCCGCGGCGCTGTCGCGGTGCGCGTGGTGCAGCCCGGCGATCGGGATGAAGCTGCGCGGGGCCTCCCCGCTGACCGCGCGCGCGACCGCCTGCAGCACCGAGCCGACGACGTGCGCGGCGGCCTCGTAGACGCCCTTCACCGCCGGGGTGTCGCCGTAGTCGAGGAAGCCGGTGCCGGCGGCGGACCGCTCCTGCACCCGCGCGAGGTACTCGGGCGTGTGGAACCGGGCGAGCTCGTCGGCGCTCGCGGCGACGGGCGCGACGACCCGCACGCGCTTGTCGAGGCCGAGCCGCAGCGCCTCGCGCCAGAAGGCGCCCAGCCGGTCCGCCCCGAACGGGTGCCCCGGACCGAAGCCGTACTTGCCCAGCGCCTCCCCGACGTAGACCTGCACCAGGGCCACCAGCGCCTCCTGCGACCTGCCGCGGGCAATAGTTAACCGCGCGCGCCGGTGACGTCAACGAAGACGTCACGCTCCGACCATCCGGAAAATAATTGAACCGCCAAGACGCCAAGGCCTTGAGGGAGCTCCTCTGCCTTGGCGTCTTGGCGGTTCAGTCTCTTCTTCAGCACGGCTTCGATGCCGGGGCCACGCGGCCCCGCGGCGCGCCGGTCGATCAGGCCTGGTGCTCCTGCAGGTCCGGGCCGCGCGGCGTCATGAGCCCCTCCTCGCGCAGGATGGCCATGGCCTCCACGCCGAGCCGCACGAGGAGGGGGCCGAGGACGAGCCCCCACACGCCCACCGTCGCGAGCCCGCCGAACATCGCGATGAGCAGCACGAAGGTAGGGAGCTGGATGCGGCCGTAGCGCGCGAGCATCGGCCGCAGCAGGTTGTCCATCAGGCCGATCACGAAGAGGCCGATCGCGGCCATGATGATCCCGCGCACCCAGTGCCCGGTCAGCGCCAGGCCGATGGCGACCGGCACCCACACGAGGGCGGTGCCGATCGACGGGATCAGCGAGGCGAAGGCCGTGAGCACGCCGAGCACGAAGGCGCGCGGCACGCCCAGGGCGAGGTAGCCGATGGTCGCCGTCACGCCCTGGATGAACGCGGTCCCGCCGACGCCGACCACGAGCCCCCGCCCGGTCTCGTTGAACGCCCCCGCCAGGCGGCGGAAGTGACGCGGCGCGATGGGCACGTGCTCCTCGACCCAGATGTAGGCCTCGCGGCCGCGAGCGAGGAAGGTGTAGCTCGCGAGCAGGAAGATGAAGACGCCGAAGAAGCTCTGGGCGGTGACGCCCGCCACCGTGCCGAGCACCCTCCAGGCGCGGTCGCCGTACTGCTGCACGAGCCCCACCACCTCGTGCAGGCCGAAGTGGCGCGGGCCGCCGCCGTTGCCGCTCACGACCGCCTCGAGCGCGGCGCGCCCCCCCTTCGACTGGATCAGCGTCCGCACGAGGTCGATGGCGGCGTTCGCCAGCACGACCGTGAGGGCGCCGAGCGGCACGAGCACCGCCATGAGCAGCAGGATCGTCAGGGCCGCCGCCGCCCGGTTCGAGCCCCGCAGGATCCGGCTGACGCGCGCCTGCAGCGGCTGGGCGAAGACCGCGAACCACGTCGCCAGCACCACGGCCTGCCACACCGGGAACAGCATAACCCCCGCGGCGACGACCAGCAGGAGCGTCGCCCAGCGCAGGGCGCCCCAGGTGGACCGCCGGTCTCCCATGCGCCGGTCTGCCATTCCGCTTCGATGCCATCCGTCGGCGACACCGTCAGCGACACCGTCAGCTGCACCGCCTCGGGCGAGGCGTGACGGGCGCGGTTCCCTACAGTCGGGCGACGCGAGGCAGGGAAACAGGAAGACGGTAAGACGGGGAGTAGCTCAGGTTGGGTCGCACCGACGCGGGCGTCGTGCACCACACCCGCGTCGTGAGTCAAAACAGAAAGATCCTCCCCGCCTCCCCGCCTCCCTGTTGCCTTCAAGCGCGCGTCAGCCCCGACTTTTCGGAACCGCGCCCAGGCGTGACCGGGAAAGCTGACGCGGGGCGGCTCGTCGGGTTAGAATCGCCCGCGGGTGCTGGCCTGCAGGTCCAGCGAGGAAATCGCATGGTTCGTCGTGGTGGATGTGTGTCGCTCGCCGTGCTGCTGCTCGCGCTCGGCGGCTGCTCCAACTCGCCGCCGCGCCTCGAGCGGCTCGCCGATCCCCAGACCGCGCTCGTCGAGAACGAGTTCACGCTGCCGCTGCGGGCGAGCGATCCCGAGGGCGACGCCATCTCCTTCACGTTCAAGGTCGACGATCTGCCCGACATCAACAACCGCGCGGCCATCGATCCCGGCGCCGCGGGCCAGGCCACGTTCCGCTTCACGCCCATCATCTCCGACGTGGGCTCGCACACCTTCGACTTCATCGCCAGCGACGGCAGCAGCACCGCGGTGCAGACGATCGTCATCGAGGTCAAGTCCCCGGACATGAACAGCGCGCCGATCTTCCGCCAGCCGCTCGGCACCGGCACGACGCTCGACCTCGGGGCCAAGCCCTGCGGCGGGCTCACCATCCTCATCGAGGACAACGACAGCCCGGAGGTCGAGATCAAGCAGGAGGAGCCGGTCATCGCCGGCGCCGACTTCCAGCAGGACTCGGGGCTGACGGCGAAGTGGAGCTGGTGCCCGACCGCCGACCAGATCGCCGCGGACGACCGCTACATGCTCAGGCTCTCGGCGAGCGACGGCAAGAACACGACGACCAAGGACTACCTCATCGTCCTGCGCAAGCCGGTGAAGACCGACTGCCCCGGCGCCGCCCCGACCATCGAGCTGACCGACACGCCGCAGGAGGACGCGACGCTCCTGCCGCTCATCGTCTTCGCCAACGTCGCCGACGACGTCGGCATCAAGGTCGAGCCGCTCATCTACTACTCGCTGACCCCGCCGGCGAACCCGCCGGACCTGAGCCAGATGACCCAGCTCAGCATGCTGCTGCTCAGCGGCGACATGACGAGCGGCCTGTGGGGCGTCGAGCTGCCCAACCCGGTCGTCGACCAGCCGCAGGGCGCCACGGCGACGGTGTACTACCTCATCGTCGCGCAGGACAACGACGACGCCGCCGGCGACTGCGACCACATCACCCAGGCGCCGGCGAGCGGCGCCTACACGATGACGATCACGAACCCGGGCGGCGGCCAGCAGGGCCGCGGCCTGTGCGAGGCCTGCACCGCGGACATCCAGTGCGGCGGGCCGAGCGACAACTGCCTGCGCATGGGCACCGCGGGCGAGGGCTTCTGCTTCCGCGCCTGCGGCGGCGACACCGACTGCGTCGACGCGGCGCACCCGACCGGGTACTACTGCTCGCTCAGCGAGATGGTGTCGGTGGACGGGGTGAGCGCGCGCCAGTGCATCCCCGACACCTACAGCTGCGGCCCGCCGCCGTGCGTGAACGACAGCTACGAGCCGAACGACAGCCAGGCCGCCGTCACGACCGCGACGGCGCTGGCGGCCGGCTCGTACCCCGGGCTCAAGCTGTGCCCCAGCACGGGCGGCACCAAGGACGAGGACTGGTACCCGATCCAGATCGCCGCCGACAGCAACCTGACCGCGTCGATCAACGGCACGGCGACCACCGATCTCGATCTCGCGCTGCTCGACGCGAACGGCGTCATCATCGCCAAGTCGGACGGGCTCACGTCGGTCGAGACGGTGACCGCGTGCCTGAAGCCCGGCCGCTACTACCTGCGCGTCTACTCGTGGGCCGCGGGCGAGAACACCTACAGCCTGACCTGGAGCAAGACCGCCACCACCTGCAGCGTCTGCGCCGACGACCCCGCCGAGCCCGACGACAACGCCGGCCAGGCCCGGGTGGTGAACCTCGGGTCCGGGCGGTTCTACTCGGACACGAACGCCATCTGCGCCAACAACGAGGACTGGTACAAGGTCACGCTGCAGGCGAACCAGCACGTCTACGCGACCGTGGCCTTCACGCAGACGACGCCGAAGGAGGACCTCGACATCCGCTTCTTCGGCCAGAGCACCGGCGGGAGCCTCATCGACATCACGAACTGCGACGAGACGAACCCGGTCGGCTGCAGCGCCACCAACGGCCAGAGCTCGAAGTCGAACGAGAACTTCACGTACCAGGCGTCCACGGCCGGCACCTACTACGTCGTCGTGCACGGCTGGAACGCGTCGGAGAACCTGTACGACATCTGCATCGCCCTCTCGAACGCGGCCACGACCGGCTGCCCGGCGCTGCCGAAGCCATGAGCCCGCGCCTGCGCTCCCGGCTGCGCGGCGCGGCGCTGGGCGCCGTCGCCCTCGCGCTCGGCTGCGGCGGCGGCGCCACGCCGTCGCCCATCTCGCTCTACGACGACCCGGCGGTCATCTCGGTCAACCCGCCGGTGCTGGTGCCGGGGTCGAAGATCGTGGTCGCCGGCAAGGGCTTCGTCCCCGAGGACATCGGCCAGAGCTTCCTCGTGCTCAAGGGCACCTTCGCCGGCCGCGCCGCGGAGCTGACGCTGCCGGTGCGGTTCGTCGACTACGCCCGGCTCGAGGCGATGTTCCCGGGCGGGCTCACCGCCGGGCTGCCGGCCAACGAGGGCACGTTCGAGGGCGAGGCGCACCTCGAGATCGACAACGCGGTCGACTCGCTCACCCACGTCTCGGCGCCGCTGCCCGTGAGCCTCGAGGTGCACCCCGACCTCACGCCGCGCCTCGACGACGTCGCGACCGGCGTCATCTACGTCAACGACGACATCGCCGTGACCGGTGCGGGCTTCCTGCTCGGCGACGACGAGGGCGAGACCGTCGCGGTGGTCGAGGGCTGCTACCGCCAGGCGGGCGCGGCCACCTGCGAGGCGGTCGGGCCCGTCGAGGTGCCCGCCCGCCCCGAGACCGCCTACTCGCGCAGCCACGCGGTCTTCCCGTTCGACCCGCACATCGCCGGGATCCGGCCGGGGGCGCTCGAGAACGCGACCGTCCGGCTGCGGAACCGCCACGGCCAGGTCGGCGGCGCGACCCTGCGCGAGAGCGGATCGATGCCGGCGGCCTACGACATCCAGCCGGCCACGATCTGGTCCGTCGCCCCCGGCGTGGCGAGCCTCGGCCAGTACGTCGAGATGCAGGGCGGCGGCTTCGTCGGCCTCGCGGGCGGCGTGTCGGACCCGACCCGCGCCGTGACCACGTTCGAGCTCAACGGCACCTTCATCCCCGAGGGCGCCCCTGCGGGCACCAGCGTCAGCCTCACGCTCGTCGGCGAGTTCGTCTCCGGCCGCCTCGTGCGCTACGTGGTCAACGAGGAGGACGAGCTCGGCCAGGCCGCGGACCTGCGCAAGACCGCGGGCACGTTCCAGGGCTCGATCCGCCCCATCGTCCTCTTCGGCGCCGAGTCGGTGACCGGCAGCGAGCGGCCGATCACGCTCGGCATCGGCCACGTGCGGCAGGTCGTGTGGCTGCGCTTCCTGCCCTCCTACGTCGAGAGCCTGCGCCACTTCGGCCTGCGCGCCCTCGACCAGCGCATCCGCGCCCGCGTGATCGAGGTCGCCCAGCGCGACTACGCCGGCGTGAACATCGAGTTCCGCAGCGAGCCGCCGATGGACTTCGCCCAGTACGAGGAGGTCGACATCACCGGCCCGGACCCGAACTTCCTCGGGCTGCTCGGCTACGACAACACGCCCGGCAAGGACGTCGACAACGCGCGGCTCTACGACAAGATCGGCGGCGACAACGCCCTCACGCGCGAGGACGGCATGCCCGGCTACGGCGGCATCTTCGTCGAGTCCTTCTTCGGCTTCAGCCCCCACCCGGGCAGCTTCGCCGAGAAGCTCGACGGCGCGAGCCCGGATTTCGACGCGCTCTTCGACCCGTTCCGCCCGGACCGCGGCGGCCGCCCGGTGAGCGCCGAGGACCTCGCGGGCGACGCCGTGCCCACGCTGAGCTCCGGCGTCGGCTGCCCGGCGCCGGGCTTGAGCCGCAGCCAGCGCATCGGCTGCGCCCTGTGGGCCCTGGGCTCGATGATCGGCACCACGATGACCCACGAGGTGGGCCACTCGCTGGGCCTCAGCGACCCCTACGGCACGCAGTTCCACAACCCCGGCGACATGCCGAACCGGCTCATGGACGCCGGCGGCGCGCGCAGCTTCCACGAGCGGGCCGAGATCAAGGACGAGGGGCCGGCCGTCTTCTGCGACTCGGAGTACGCCTACCTGCGCCAGATCCTGCCGACGCCGGATCCCGAGCCCGCGATCACGCGGCCGCCCTGCTACTAGCTGCCGGTTAGAACGCGAGCGCCAGCGCCAGCGAGCCCAGGAGGATCGCGAAGGCGACCGCGGTCGTGAGATCGCGCGTGTTGCCGCGGCGCGCCCGCGTGACGACGCGGTCGATGCGGACCCCCTCCTCCTCGATCCCGCCGTGCGTCCGCGCCGCCGTCGCCTCGAGCCCGCGCCCCGCCACCATCACCGCCTCGAAACCCATGCGCACCTCGGTCCCCCCACAACTGAAAACAGCTTTCAATGAGCTTAGGTGCCGCGCACCTGAACTTCGTTCGAGGAATTGACACTCAAAATAGCCCAATCGTTTCGCTGACGCTGACGCAAACGCTGACGCTGACGACCTCCGACAGGGAATCGTCAGCGTTTGCGTCTGCGTCTGCGTCTGCGAGCCCGTCAGAACAGCGCGAGGATCGTCGCGCCGAGGAGGAGCGTGAAGGCGACCGCCGTGGCGGCGTCGCGCACGTTCGAGCGGCGCGCGCGCGCGATCACCGTGTCGACCGTGGGCGTCGCGGGCGGGGCCGCGGCCGGGGCCGCCGGCGCCGCGGCCGGACCGGAGGTGGCGGGGAGCGTCGGGGCCATCGCGGGCGGACAGACCAGGCTCGTGGTTACCATGTTCATCCCTCCCGGTTAGAGCAGCGCCATGACCGTCGCGAGCAGCGCGCCCGCGAGCAGCGCGGCCTCCGTCACGTCACGCACCTGGTAGCGCCGGGCGCGGGCGATGGCGGTCGTGATGCGCGGCGTCGCGTCCGGGTCGGAGCCCACGCCCCACTGCGCGGCCGCCCGGGCCTTGGCCGAGCGGTGCGCGTCGAGCGAGATCACGTCCGCGGGGGTGAGGTCCGCCTGCACCATCCGCGCCTCTGTGTTGTGCCGCATGTTCCGTCCTCCGCCAACCCGCTGATGCAGCGCGCGTGCCAGCTTCGTGGAGGTGGTAAGCGGCCGGAAACAGGGGCGGTGACCGCCTGTTGCGGGCCCTGTTCCAGTGTTGCGGCTGAGGTTGCAGTGTTGCAGCGGTTGCAGCCGGCGGACGAACCGGGTCGCGCCGCGGGTCAGCGATACTGTTCGGGATCGAGGCTGAAGCGCTTGACCCAGCGCTGGATCTGCATGCGCGCCTTGCCCATGACGCGCGCGACCGCGGAGATGTTGCCGTGGTGCTCGGCGAGGAGCGCGACGAGCTGCTCGCGCACGTCCGCGTCGTCCTCGGACAGCGGCCGGTCGGCGGCCCGCGGCGCCCCACCCGGGGCGGCGGCCTTGACCGGCGCGTTGAGCGCCGCGCGCACCGGCTCCGGCAGGTGCCACAGCGCGACCGGCTCCCGCCCGGCGAGGACCACGGCCGCCCCCAGGCACTTCTCGAGCTCGCGGACGTTGAGGGGCCACCCGTAGAGGAGCAGCGCGCGGGCCGCGTCGCAGGAGAAGGTGACCTCGTCGGCGCCCGTGGGCACGAGGCGCCGCAGCAGCGCCGCCACGATGAGCCCGAGGTCCTCGCGGCGCGCGCGCAGCGGCGGCAGCGTCATCGTGAACCCGGAGACGCGGGCGAAGAGGTCGGGGCGGAGCTCGCCCCCGGCCACCATCTGCTCGAGGTCGCGGTGGGTGGCGGCGCACAGCCGCAGGTCCACCCGCACCGGCTTGGTGCTGCCGACGGGCACGACCTCCTGCTCCTGCAGCACGCGCAGGAACGCCGCCTGCGACGGCGCCGGCAGGTCGCCGATCTCGTCGAGGAACAGGGTGCCGCGATCGGCCGCGCGGATGAGCCCGGGGCGGTCCTCGTCGGCGCCGGAGAACGCGCCCTTGCGGTAGCCGAAGAGCTCCGTCTCGACGAGCGTGTCCGGGAGCGCGCCGCAGTTCATCGCGACGAACGCGCCGGGACGGCCGGAGAGCGCGTGGACGGCGCGGGCGACGAGCTCCTTGCCCGTGCCGCTGTCGCCGCGGATGACCACCGCGACGGGTGAGCGCGCCACCTGGCCGAGCAGCGCGAACTCGCGCGCGAGGTCGGGCGCCATCGTCATCAGCCCGGGCGCGGTCCGGCCGAGCGCCGAGGCCTCGAGGTGCTCCGGCTCCTCGTCGAGCGTCGGCACCGCGTCGCGATACAGGAAGAAGGTGTGGCCGAGCTCGACCAGGTCGCCGTCGGCGAGCACGACGTTCTGGATCTTGTGGCCGTTGACGAAGGTGCCGTTCTTGGAGCCGGCGTCCTCGACGACCCAGCGCCCGAGCACCTTGGTGAGCTGCGCGTGGCTCCCCGACATCCAGCGGTCCGGGAAGCGCAGCCGGAGCTGGCGCACCCCCGCCTCGTCGGTGCGCTCGAGCGCGCGCTCGCCGCCGCGGCCGAGCAGCAGCGCATCGAGCCGCGCGAGCGAGTAGCGCGCGCTCGGCGCCAGCGGCCGATCGGCCTCGAGCGCGAGGAAGAGGTGGGGCTGAGGCGCGGCCGCGCCGGGCACGCGCGTGCGCCCATCACTGTGCGGGAGGGTGATGCCGGTCACGTCTGGCACGCCGCGATCTTATGCCCGCGGCGCCGGGCGCGCCAGTCCGCGGAGAGGCGCCTGAAACGACGGCCGCGGACCGGGGATCAAAGCCCCATGCCCAACCGGCTTGCACGCGAAGCCAGCCCGTACCTGCGCCAGCACCAGGACAACCCCGTGGACTGGTATCCGTGGGGCGAGGAGGCGCTCGCGCGGGCGCGCGCCGAGGACCGGCCCATCCTGCTCAGCATCGGCTACGCGACGTGCCACTGGTGCCACGTCATGGCCCACGAGACCTTCGAGGACCCGGCCGTGGCCCGCCTCATGAACGAGCGCTTCGTGTGCATCAAGGTGGACCGCGAGGAGATGCCGGACGTCGATGCCGTCTACCAGCAGGCGCTCGCGCTCACCGGCGAGCCGGGCGGGTGGCCGCTGACGATGTTCCTCACGCCGGAGGAGGTCCCGTACTTCGGCGGCACGTATTTCCCGCCGCGCGACCAGCATGGCCGACCGGCGTTCAGCCGGCTGCTGGCGACGATGGCCGACGCCTACCAGAGCCGCCGGGCGAGCGTGATGAGCACCGCGGGCGAGATGCGCCGCGCGCTGGCCGCGGCCGCCGCGCCGGCCGGCAGCCCGGCCGAGCGGCTCCTGCCCGACGCGGTCGAGCGCGCGGCCACCCGGCTGGGCCAGCAGCTCGACCGCCGCAACGGCGGCTTCGCCGGCGCCCCCAAGTTCCCGAGCCCGAGCGCGCTCGAGCTGTGCCTGCGGGCCGGGCGGCGGCTCACCCGCGCCGGGGATCCCGACGGCGCCGAGCTCACGGGCGCGGTCCGGCTCACGCTCACGCGCATGGCCGAGGGCGGGCTCTACGACCAGCTCGGCGGCGGCTTCGCGCGCTACTCGACCGACGCCGCCTGGCTGGTGCCGCACTTCGAGAAGATGCTGTACGACAACGCCCAGCTCCTGGGCCTGTACGCGGTCGGGTGGCAGCTCTTCGGCGAGCCGCGCTTCGCCGAGGTCGTGCGCGAGACCGCCGCCTATCTCGAGCGCGAGCTGCGGCAGCCGGAGGGCGGCCTCGCCACCGCCCAGGACGCCGACTCCGAGGGCGTCGAGGGCAAGTACTACGTCTGGACCCCGGCCGAGGTCCGGGCCGTGCTCGGGGCCGCGGACGCCGAGCTGGTCGAGCGCGCGCTCGACGTGACCCCCGAGGGCAACTGGCTGGATCCGCACGGCCACGGCCCGGCCCACGCGAGCATCCTGCACGTGGCCGGGGCGCCGCTCACGCCCGCGGACGAGCCGCGGCTGGCCGCGGCCAAGCGGGCGCTGCTCGCGGCCCGGCAGCGCCGGGTGCCGCCCGCCACCGACGACAAGGTCCTCGCCGGCATGAATGGCCTGGCCGTCACCGGCCTGGCCGAGGCCGGCCGCATCCTCGGCGACGCCGCGCTGGTCGGCGCCGCGCGGCGCACCGCCGCGTTCGTGCTCGACCGCATGGTCGGGCCGGACGGGCGGCTGCGGCGCACCTACCGCGCCGGCGTCGCCACCCTGCCCGGCACGCTCGACGACCACGCCTTCGTCGCGCAGGGGCTGCTCACGCTCTACGAGGCGACCGGCGAGGGGCGCTGGGTCACGGCGGCGCACCGCCTGACCGCCCTCGCGCTCGAGCTCTTCCACGACCTGGGCGAGCGCGACTTCTACCTGACCGGACGAGGCGACCCGGCGCTCATCCAGCGGCCCCGCTCGCAGCACGACGGCGCCCTGCCCTCGGGCATGAGCGTGTGCCTCATGAACCTCATCCGCCTGGGCGACGCGACCGGCGAGGCGCGCTTCGGCGCGGTCGCGGACGAGGTGGTCCGGGCCCACCATGACGCGGCGCTCCGAAGCCCCTTCGGCTACGCTAACTTCCTGAATGCCCTCGATCTCTATCAGGAGGGGGTCACCGCGATCGTGCTCGCGGGCGCGCCGCTCGACGAGCTCGCCCGAGCGGTCGCGGCGGGGTACCTGCCGAACCGCTTCATCGCCCGCGCCGCCGGGGCGCCGGCCGAGCTCGCGCCCCTCGTCGCCGGCAAGGGCGCGGTCGGCGGCCGGCCGGCGGCCTACGTGTGCCGCCGGTTCGCCTGTCAGGCGCCGACCACCGACCCGGCCGCGCTGCGCGCCGCGCTCGGCGAGTAACACAGGTTGCGAAGCTAACGCGCCCCCTGCTGCATCTAACTGGCCCGCAGAACTCTCGCCGGAGGG
>DASXVK010000169.1:0-9831 GCA_036504295.1 Polyangia bacterium | reverse complement strand
CGCGCGGCGATGAAGCCGCTGCCCACCCTCGGGCACCCGCTGCCCACGGTCGACCTCGCGCGCAAGGAGCCGGTGCCGGCGGCGACCGAGCGCACCGACGCGGTCGCGGTGCCGGCCGCCGCGGTGGTCGCGGAGGCCGCGGTGGCGCTGGTGCTCGCGGACGCGCTGTGCGAGAAGCTCGGCGGCGACTCGCTGGCCGAGATGCGCCGCAACTTCGACGCGCTCGGCGCGGCGCTGCGCGAGGTGTGACGCATGCCCACCCCGCGCTCTGGCCCGACGCGCCCCATCCTGCTCTGCGGCTTCATGGGCACGGGCAAGTCCACGGTGGGCCCGCTGCTCGCCGGCGCGCTCGGCCGGCGCTTCGTCGACCTCGACGCCGAGGTCACCGCCGCGGCCGGGGCGAGCGTCGCCGAGATCTTCGACCGCGAGGGCGAGGCCGGCTTCCGGGCCCGCGAGCGCGCCGCCCTCGAGCACGCCCGCGGCTACACCGACGCCGTCGTCGCGCTCGGCGGCGGGGCGACGGCGACCCCGGCGGGGCTGGCCTGCGCCCGCGCCGCGGGCCCGCTCGTGCTGCTGCGCGCGAGCCCGGCCGAGATCCTGCGGCGGCTCGGCGACCCCGGCGGCCGCCCGCTGCTGCGCGGCGCGCCCGACGCGGGCGCCGCCGTCCGCGAGCTGCTCGCCGCCCGCGCGCCCTACTACGAGGCCGCCGACCTCGCCGTCGACACCGACGGGCGCGACGCCCCGGCGGTCGCCGCGGAGCTCGCCGGCCGCCTCGCCGAGCTCGGCCTGCTCGCCGCGGATCCCGCCGCGCCGGCGCTCGTGCCGGTCGAGCTCGGCGCCCGGCGCTACGACATCTGCATCGCCCGCGGCTTCGGCCACCTCGCGCCGCGCCTCGCCGCCTACCGCGGGCGCCGCTGCGCCGTCCTCACCGACGCCAACGTCGCCGCCGCCCAGCTCGGGGCCCTCAGCGCCGCGCTCGACGCCGCCGGCCTCGAGGCGACCATCCTCACGGTCGAGCCCGGGGAGGCGTCGAAGTCGCTCTCGGTGGCGGAGCAGGTCATCGAGGGGCTGTGCGCCGCGGAGCTCGACCGCGACTCGCTCGTCGTCTGTCTCGGCGGCGGCGTCGTGTGCGACCTCGGCGGCTTCGTCGCATCGATCTACCTGCGCGGCGTGCCCCACGTGATGCTGCCGACGAGCTTGCTCGCCCAGGTGGACGCGAGCGTCGGCGGCAAGACCGGCGTCAACCTCGCCGCGGGCAAGAACCTCATCGGCACCTTCACGCAGCCGCGGCTGTGCTACGTGAACCTCGACGCGCTCACCACGCTGCCCCCGCCGGAGCTGCGGGCCGGCCTCGCCGAGGTGGTCAAGCACGCCCTGCTCGCCGACGCCGATCTGCTCGCGTTCCTCGAGGGGCACGCCGAGGCGATCGCCGCCGGCGACCTCGAGGGCCTCGCGCGCTGCGTGCGCCGGTCGTGCGAGATCAAGGCCGCCATCGTCACCCGCGACGAGCGCGAGGAGGGCGAGCGCGCCGTGCTCAACCTCGGCCACACCGTCGGCCACGCCATCGAGGCGTGCTCCGGCTACCGCGTGCGCCACGGCGAGGCGGTCGCGCTCGGGCTCCTCGCGGCGCTGCGGGTCTCGGGCCGGCGCGGGCTGTGCGACCCGGCGCTCGAGGGCCGCGTCGGCGCGCTGCTCGAGCGCCTCGGCCTCGGCGGCGGCCTCGCGCTGTGGCTGCGGCCCGAGGTGCTCGCGCGCGTCGCCGTCGACAAGAAGCGGCGACACGGCCGGCTGCGCTTCGTGGCCGTCACCGGGCCGGGCGCGGCGCAGCTCATCACGCTCACCCGCGAGGAGCTCGCGGCGGACTTGCTGTCAGAGGCTAAGACGTGATAAACTCACGAAAATCGGCGAGGCCGGGCTGCGACGACGGACCAGGCGGATGGCCGAGGAGGCTGGCGCGATGACGAAGCGGCTGCTGATGGTGGTGCTGGCGATGATCTTCGCGGGGAGCTGCGCGCAGAACACGCAGTCGCTCGTGATCCTCCAGAACCAGGTCCCGAGCTCCAGCGGCGGCGTGTGCTCCGTCCCCGCCGCGCCCACCACGGAGTATCGCGGCCAGGGCACCCTCGACCTCAAGGTGTACCGGACCTTCCCCGGGCTCGGCCTGCCGGGGTACTTCCTCTATCCGGTGGTGCAGAACAACCTCTCCGACTCGGTCATGGGCACGCCGTCGGGGGCGCCGGCGGCCTCGTTCAACATCGAGCTCACGCGCGCCGACGTCACCGTCGTCGACGGGCGCACCTCGCGCACGATCGGCCAGCCCTTCTCGGTGCCGTGGTTCAAGCTGCTCGCGGCGGGCGCCACCGCCAGCATGGCGGTCGAGGCGATCCCGCGCAGCACCGTCGACCGCTACCTCGCCGGCGAGCTCACGCTCCCCGCGAACGACTGGCTCATGGCCAAGGTCACCTTCGTCGGCAACCGCGACGGCGCCGAGATCAAGTCCAACGAGATGCAGTTCGCCGTCAAGGTCTGCGACGGGTGCCTGCTCCAGGACATGGGCTCCTGCTACACGTTCACCGGCACCGGCACGATCAACGAGTGCAACATGGCCCAGGACGAGCCGGCGATCTGCTGCGAGCTCAACGGCTCGCTCATCTGCCCGGCCCAGAGCGCGACGCAGCAGGACGCCGGCACCCCCGACGCCGGCACGCCCGACGCCGGCCCGTAGCTCCGCCCGCCCGCGTCTCCGCCGGCGCGCTGCCTTGACTTCCCGCCCATCGTCGACTCTAATCACCGCTCGCTGCAACGGAGGATCGATGTTCCGCGACAGCCTGAAGCGCATCGTGGACAACGTCGAAGGCGGCGTCGCCGGCCTGCTCATGGGCTTCGACGGCATCGCCGTCGAGGGCTACACCCGCGACGGCCAGGCCATGGACATCAACACCGTGGGGATGGAGTTCTCGTTCATCCTCACGCAGGCGCGCAAGGCGGCCGAGATCCTCGAGGTCGGAGCGATCCGCGAGGTCACCATCCGCGCCGAGAAGCTGACGCTCGTCATCCGCGTGGTGTCGAGCGACTACTTCCTCGCGCTGGCGCTCACGCCGGAGGGCAACTACGGCAAGGGTCGCTACCTCCTGCGCGTGACCGCGCCCAAGCTCGAGGCGGAGCTCTGAGGAGCGGGGTGCCCGGCGGCGGACGGCGAGGGCGGCGCCGGCGGGTGCTGGTGCTGAACGGCCCCAACCTCAACCTGCTCGGCGAGCGCGAGCCCGGCATCTACGGGCGCACCACGCTCGCCGCCATCGTGGCGGATCTGCGCCGCCGCGGCGCCGCGCTCGGCGTCGTCGTGCAGGATTTTCAGTCCAACATCGAGGGGGAGCTGGTGACGCGCGTGCAGCAGGCGCGCGGGACCCAGGACGGCGTCATCATCAACGCCGGCGCCTACACCCACACCAGCATCGCCCTGAGAGACGCGCTCCTCGCCGCCGGCGTGCCGGCCGTCGAGGTGCACCTCAGCAACCTGCACCGTCGCGAACGCTTCCGGCAGCGCTCCTACCTCGCCGCCGCCTGCGTGGGGTCGGTCGCGGGCTTCGGCCCGGCGAGCTACTGGCTCGCCCTCGAGGCCCTCTGCGCCCACCTGGACGAGGCCGCGACGGCCCCCGAGGAGGTCAACGAATGAGGAAGATGCGGCCGAAGGCCGTCGCGGCGCCCCGGCGCGCCGCGCTCAAGACGGCGCCGCCGGTCGCGGCGGCGTCCCCGGAAGCTGGCGGCGAGAGCGCCGGCGTGGACCTGCGGCTCATCCGCGAGCTGGCGCAGCTCATCAACGAGCAGCAGCTCGCCGAGGTCGAGCTCGAGCGCGGCGGTGATCGCGTCCGCCTGCGCCGCGGGCTCGAGCCGGCCGCGGCCGTGCACGCGGCGCCGGCCTCGCTCCCCGCGGTCGCCGCCCCGGCGCCCGCCGCCGGGCCGCCGGCGCCCGCGGCCCCGCCCGCGGACGACCCGAGCGTCGTCTACGTCACCTCGCCGTTCGTCGGCACGTTCTACCGCGCGCCGAGCCCGGACTCGGCGCCGTACGTCGAGACCGGCGCCCGGGTCCACAAGGGCCAGACGCTCTGCATCGTCGAGGCGATGAAGCTCATGAACGAGATCGAGTCCGAGATCGAGGGCACCATCCTCGAGATCCTCGGCACCAACGGCCAGCCGGTGGAGTACGGCGAGCGGCTCTTCAAGATGAAGACTGGCTAGGAAAGCCCCGGAGACCGCTTGTTCAAGAAGATCCTGATCGCCAACCGCGGCGAGATCGCCCTGCGCATCATCCGCGCCTGCCGGGAGCTCGGCATCCCGACGGTGACGGTGCACTCGACCGCGGACTCGGACGCGCTGCACGCGAAGTTCGCCGACGAGAGCGTCTGCATCGGGCCGCCGGCCTCGCGCGACTCCTACCTCAACATCCCCGCGATCATCAGCGTGGCCGAGATCACCGGCGCCGACGGTATCCACCCCGGCTACGGCTTCCTGGCCGAGAACGCCGAGTTCGCCGACGTCTGCGAGCGCTGCGGCATCAGCTTCATCGGGCCGCGCGCCGACATCATGCGCCTGATGGGCGACAAGGTGCGTGCGCGGGCGGCGATGGGCGCCGCGGGGGTGCCGATCCTGCCCGGCTCCGGCGTCCTCACCTCGGACGCCGAGGCCGCGCGCGAGGCCGCGCGCATCGGCTACCCCATCATCATCAAGGCCGCCGCGGGCGGCGGCGGCCGCGGCATGAAGGTGGTGCTCGCGCCGGAGCAGCTCCCGGCGCAGCTCGCCACCGCGCGCGCCGAGGCCCTGGCCGGGTTCGGCAACCCCGACGTCTTCATGGAGCGCTACGTCACCCGGCCCCGCCACGTCGAGCTGCAGATGCTCGCGGACGGCCGCGGCCGCGTGGTCTGCCTGGGCGAACGCGAGTGCTCGGTCCAGCGCCGGCACCAGAAGTTGGTCGAGGAGGCGCCCTCGGTCGCGCTCTCCCCGGAGCGCCGCGACGACCTCATGGCCCGCGCCTCGGTCGCCCTCAAGCAGGTGGGCTACTCCAATGTCGGCACCCTCGAGTTCCTGCTCGACGAGGACGGCAGCCTCTACTTCATGGAGATGAACACGCGGATCCAGGTCGAGCACACGGTCACCGAGATGGTGACCGGCGTCGACCTCGTCCGCGAGCAGATCCTGCTCGCCGCCGGGCAGCCGCTGGAGCTGCCCGAGGACATCCGCCCGCGCGGCCACGCGATCGAGTGTCGCGTCAACGCCGAGCACCCGGTGACGTTCGCGCCCTCGCCCGGCCGCATCACCGCGCTCAACCTGCCCGGCGGCTTCGGGGTGCGCGTGGACACGCACATCTACGAGGGCTACCGGGTGCCGCCGCACTACGATTCGCTGCTGGCGAAGCTGATCGTGCACGCCGAGGACCGTCCCGCGGCGATCCGGCGGCTGCGCCGGGCGCTCGGCGAGTTCGTGGTCGAGGGCATCCGGACCAACCTCGACTTTCACCGCCGGCTGGTGCAACACCCCGACTTCGTGAGCGGGAGCATCGACACCCACTTCGTCGAGCGGATGATGGCGCAGCCGGCGCCGGCGCTCGCCAGCCCCGGCGCGTGACCCCCGGACGAGGCCCCCGCGGGAGCCCCGGCAGGGGCGCGGGCGCTGCTAGCAGCGCGAAACTCCTCAAAAAGTCAGCTTGACGCCCCGCCACGGCTGCTGTAACATTCCGCAGCAGTATCGCCCGAAATGGGGATCTTGGGACGAGGGCAGGCGGAGTCTGGCGCCGCGGTGGGCGTGTGTCTGCCGTGGTAGGGGCGAATTCTGATCCGATCTCGCGGGGTCGCTGAACGTGGCCATCAACAAGGAAAAGGTCATAGCGGCGGCCCAGAAGTTCGTCGAGAAGCAGCAATTCGACAAGGCCATCAAGGAGTACCTGAAGGTCACGGCCGAGGACCCGCGCGACATGCGGGTCCTGCTCCGCCTCGGTGACACCTACGTCAAGAAGGGTGACAAGGCGGCGGCCACGGAGTCGTACCTGCGGGTCGCGGCGCTCTACACCGAGCAGGGCTTCTTCCAGAAGGCCATCGCGGTCTACAAGCAGGTCCTCAAGCTCGATCCCCGCCTCGTCGACGTCAACTTCAAGCTCGCCGACCTGTACAAGCAGCTCGGGCTGCTGTCGGACGCCATGCAGCAGTACGAGCTGGCGTCGACGTTCCTGCACCGCGAGGGCCGCGTCTCCGAGGCGCTCGAGGCGCTCCGCAAGATGGTGGAGCTCGAGCCGGAGAACGTCGCGTCCCGCATCAAGCTCGCCGAGGCCTACTCCAAGGAGGGCCGCGTCCCCGACGCGGTGAGCGAGTTCACCCAGGCCGCCAGTTACCTGCGGCAGACCAGCCGCACGGACGACTTCATCAAGGTCGCCGAACGGCTCGTCTTCCACGACCCGGAGAACCACGCGGTCCAGCGCGAGCTGGCCCAGCTCTACATCCGGCGCAACGACCCGAAGCGCGCGCTGCCGAAGCTGCAGCAGTGCTTCAAGGCCGATCCGCGCGACGGCGACACCCTCGGGCTGCTCGCCCAGACGTTCCAGCAGCTCGGCCAGCTCTCGAAGACCATCTCGGTGCTCAAGGAGCTCGCCCGCATCCAGGGCGAGAACGGCAAGCAGGACGAGCGGGACGCGACGTTCCGCCAGATCCTCTCGCTCGCGCCCGGGGACGGGGAGGCGCTGGCCGCGCTCTCGCCCGGGTCGCAGGTGTCGACGCCGTCGGTGCGCGCGCCGCTGGCGCCGCCGCCGCCGGCGCGGGTGGCGACGCCGATCGCGCCCGACGACAGCCTGGAGATGGAGGCGGAGCCGTCGGGGGTCGACGCCCTCGAGCTCGAGGTGTCGGCCCCGATCATGGAGGAGCCGATCACCGAGGAGCCGACCGGGGTGCGCGCGGCGCGCCCGCCCGGCGTGGCGCCCCGCGAGGCCTCGCTGCTCGACGTCGAGGTCGAGGCGGCCGCGCCCGCGGACGAGGGTCCCGACGAGGAGATCGTCCGCATCCTCTCGGAGACCGACGTCTACATCAAGTACGGCCTCTACGACAAGGCGCTCGAGCACGTGCGCCGCATCTTCGAGCACGACGGGCAGAACGTCGAGGCGCACGAGAAGCTGCGCGAGATCTACCTCGCGCTCGGCGACTACCACGAGGCCGTGAACGAGCTGACGACGGCCGCCCGGCTCCTCGCCGGGGTGCGGCCCGACGACGCGATCCGCCTGCTGCGCGAGGCGGTGGAGCTCGAGCCGGACCACGAGCCCGCGGTGAACCTGCTGCGCCGGCTCCTCAGCCAGGGGCCGGGGTCGGGCGCGGCGGCGATGCCGACGGAGCCGCCGGGGGCGGGCGAGGAGGACGACGATCTCGGCAGCGGCCTCGAGGTCGAGGTCGAGGGCACCGACGTCACGGGCGAGGAGATCGCCGAGGTCGAGGCGTTCGACGAGGCCGGCGGAGAGCCGCTGGACGACGCGGTCGAGGTCGTCGACGAGACCGGCGGGGGGGCGCCGGAGGCCCTCTTCGAGTTCGACGAGGACGACGACTACGTGCAGGCCAACCCGGCCCCGCGCGAGCCCGCCCGGCCGGCGCCGCCGCCCGAGCTGCGCGTCGCGCGGCCCTTCGCGCCGGCGGCCCCGGACCCGACCCCGCTCGCGTCGGCGGCCTTCGTCGAGACGACCGGGGCCGACGACAGCGCCGAGTACGAGATCGAGGAGCCGCTCGAGGAGGAGCTGATCGAGGACAGCGTCGAGGAGGACGCGGCCCCGATCGTGCGGCCCGAGGTGCTCTCGGGTCCGCCGGGGTACCCGCGGGCGAACGCCGAGGAGCCGACCCTCGCGTTCGACCAGGCGGTCGCCCAGGCCATCATCCCCGGCGAGATCACCGACGACGAGCAGCTCCTGGCGATGACCGCCGTCCCGCCGCGCCTCGGCGAGCGCCCCGCGCCGCCGCCCCGGCCGCCGGCGATCCCGCCGCCGCCGCGGATCCCGCCGCCGCCCGAGCGGCCCGCCCCACCGCGGGTGCCGCCGGCGCGGGTCGCGCCGCCGCCGCCGGAGCGGCCCGCGCCGCCGCCGCCGGAGCGGGTCGCGCCGCCGCCGCCGGAGCGGCCCGCGCCGCCGCCGCCGGAGCGGGTCGCGCCGCCGCCGCCGGAGCGGCCCGCGCCGCCGGCCGCCGCCGCGGACGGCTCGCTCGAGGACGAGCTGGACGAGATCGACTTCTTCGTGCAGCAGGCGCTCTACGATCAGGCGCGCGAGATGCTGACCGAGGTCCTCGGGCGCTACCCGAACCACCCGCTGGTGCTGGCGAAGCTGCGCGAGGTGGACGAGGCCGAGGGCGTCGCCGCGCCGGTGCCCGCGGCCGCCCCGGCCGCCCCGAGCGTGGCGCCGCCGCCGGCCGCGGCGCCGCCGCCGGCCGCGGTGATGCCGCCGATCCCGCCGGCGCCCGCGGTGGCGGCGGCGATCGCGCCGGCCGCCGGCGACCGTCAGGTCAAGGGCGCCGCCCAGCAGCAGGTCGACCTCAAGGATTTCGACACCCATTACGACCTGGGCATCGCCTACAAGGAGATGGGTCTCTTCGCCGACGCGATCCGGGAGTTCGAGCTCATCCTGGAGGCGCCGGGCCGCGAGGTGCTCTGCTACAGCATGATCGGCCTCTGCTACTCCTCCAAGGGCCAGCAGAGCGAGGCGATCAGCCACTTCAAGAAGGGTCTCTACGTCGACGGCATCAGCGATCAGGAGACCGTCTCGCTGTACTACGAGCTCGGCGCCGCCTACGAGAAGCTCAACGACCCGCGCGAGGCGCTCTACTACTACGAGAAGGTCGTCAAGCGCGACCCGCGCTTCCGCGACGTGGACACGCGGATCGCGGCCGTGCGGCAGCAGGTGGGCGCGCCGGGCGCCCGCCCCGGCGGCAACGGCGGCGCGGCGCCCGTGGCCGAGCGCGACGACGACCTGGACGCGGCATTCGACGGCCTGCTCGGCGACGACCAGCCCGATGGCCCGAAGGCACGGAACTGACGCCGGGCTCCGCGCCGGGGGGGCTGGCATCTGAACGAGTTGCCACGCGCCCGGGCTTGAGCATACAATGCAGCCCTGAAGCGCGTACTCCGGCCCTGACGGGGCTGGGACCACGAAGCGCCTGGAGGCGGTCGATGCGTTTGGTCAAGCGAATCCTGCTCGTCGGTTTCGTCGCTGTCACGGCCGCTGCGCTCATGAGCCCGGCCTCGGCGCAGAAGAAGAAGTACCCGTGGGAGAAGGAGCCGGGCCCGATCGCCGGGCGCTGGAAGGCCACCTGCCCGAACTCGTCCGGCCTGGTCATCGAGTTCTCCCTCAACGGCGAGAAGAAGGCCGTCGGTCGGATCGCCGAGCTCGGCGCCGCCGGCAAGTACGGGTACAAGGCGGGCGAGGAGATCTTCCGCGTCTCGGCCGACGACTTCGGCGACTGGGTCGGCCAGCTCAAGTGGCGCAGCGTGGCCGGCGCCGAGCGCTGGGACTCGATCCGCTTCGTCGCGACGCAAGAGAAGCTCAACGCGACGATGACGACCGACGACTGCTACAAGAACATGCCCCGCGTCCGGTAACGCTCCCTCCCGCCGGCCGGGCCGGCAATCCCCGAAAAGATCATCGTAGACGTTGACGTTGACGTTGACGTGGACGTTGACGTGGACCCCAACTTGACCACCCCCCCCTGGGCACACCTGTGGTTTCGGAGGGTTGAGCCGGGCCTGTAGATACACACGAGCCTAGTCGGGGGGCATCCGCCCGACGGTCTCGTGGTAGTCGGCGAGGTGCTGGAGGCGGAGGCG
>DASXVK010000168.1:0-7990 GCA_036504295.1 Polyangia bacterium | reverse complement strand
AGGGCCGCGCGTACGGCGCGGACGTGCTCCTGCGCGTGCGTCCCGGCGGCCGCTTCTTCGGCTGGATCGCCTACACCTACGTGCGCGCGGAGCGCTACGACTTCGGCACCGGGACCTACCGGCCCTCGAACTACGACCAGCGCCACCTCGTGAACGTCCTCGGCAGCTACCAGCTGCCGCGGCGCTGGACGGCCGGGGCGCGCTTCCGCCTCAGCGAGGGCTACCCCTACACCCCGGTCGTGGGCTCGGTCTTCGACGCCGATGCCGACCGCTTCAGCCCGATCGCGAGCCGGCTCCTGAACTCCGCGCGCCTGCCCGCCTTCCACGCCCTCGACCTGCGCGTCGACAAGGAGTGGGTCTTCGACCGGTGGAAGCTCGGGCTCTACCTCGAGCTGCAGAACGTCTACAACTACCGCAGCCCCGAGGCGAGCGGCGACAACTACGACTACACCCAGCGCGGCTGGGTGCGCGGCCTGCCGATCCTGCCGGTCTTCGGCGTGCGCGGCGAGATCTGAGGCCGCGTCGCCCCCGCCCGGGCGGCTACTTCGCCGCCGGCTTCCGCCGGGTCCGGGCCGTGGCCTTCGGCCGCCCCTTCGCGGCCGGGGCCGGGGTGCGCGTCGCGCCCTTGGCGCCCTGGCCCGCGAGCGCCGCGAAGTGCTTCTGCAGCGGCAGCCAGTAGTACTCCTTCCAGCCGCTGGCGTAGTCGGCCGCCTGCTCGGCGGGCAGGTCGGAGTGGACCAGCGCGACCTTGGTGCCGCCCGGGACGGCGGTGAGCGTGAGGTCGAAGAGCGAGTCGGGCGCGTCCGCCGGGAAGTCGGTCGTGCGCCAGGCCTGCACGATGCGGCGGTCCGGGTCGAGCTCGAGGTGGTGCGCGGTGATGTAGCCGCCGAAGGCGCTCACCTTCGCGCCCTCGCGCGCCGGACCGCGGGCCGGCGCGCCGGTGAAGGCGGCGTGCTCCTTCGCGGTGACGTACGCGCGGTACACCTGCGCCGGGGTGGCGCCCTTGATGGTCACGGTCTGACGGATCGTCTTCGGCTTCGCCATGGTGCTCTCCTCGTCGACTTCGCCCCGGGCTACGGTCCCGGCTTCTCGAGCAGCGTGTACCAGGCAAAGAGGTCGCGGTCGAGGTCCATCGGCTCGTCGCCCCGATCCCAGCCGAGCGCCCGGCCCATCCGCCGAGCGAAGGCGGTGTCGTCGGCGTCGAAGGCGAGGACGCGGAAGCCGGCGGCCTCGAGCATGGCGCGCGGGAACGGCGAGCGGCCGTCGGCCCACGGGATGTAGGGCTTGTCCGGCGGCGCCTGGGCGGGGCAGAGGTTGTAGATCATGACCCGGCCGCCCGGCTTGAGCAGGCCGTACAGGACGCGCACGAACTCCTCGTCGCTGACGCCGAGGCGGATGAGCTGGCGCGCCGGGGCCGGCCGCGCCGGGTGGATGTAGCCCTGCTTGAGGACGTTCTTCACCAGCACGAGGTCGTAGCCCCCGCCGACGGCAGCGCGGATGCCGGCCTCGCCGGGGAAGCTGCCGACGAGCACGCGCTGGCGCCCGCGCCGGCCGTCGGGGCCCGTGACGGGGCCGTCGTCGCCCTGGTAGAGCGCGCGCACGAGCGGGTCGTCCTCGACGCCGACCACGTCGGCGCCCAGGCTGGCGAGCAGCGTGAGCTGGGCGATCGCGCCGAAGCCGAAGTCGAGGATGCGCGCGCCCTCGGCCCGGGTGAAGCCGGCGGCGGCGAGCAGGTCGAGCGGCCGGGCGTAGGGCAGCGGGCCGCCGTAGCGCGTCGAGTAGTAGAACTCCTCGTCGATCACCTTGCGCCCGAGCCCCGGCCGCGCGGCCGCGGGCAGGGCCGCGGCCTCGGCCTCGCTGTAGTAGCGGGTCTTGGCCGCGTCGTGGAAGACCACGCGCGGCGGCACCGCCGGCAGCGCCGCCGTGGCGGCGAGGAAGCCGCGGGCGAGGTCGCTGCGCGCGAGCGGCGCGAGCGCCCGGGCCTCGCGCCGCAGCCGCGCGGCCCCGGCGTCGGCGGCCTGCGACGCGGGCGTCGCCGGCCGCGGCGCGGCGGCGCCGCAGCCAAGCGCGAGGAGCGGGAGGAGGACCACGAGCGAGGCGCGCATGCGTGAGGCTCGCCTCACCCGACGGGCGAGGTGAAGCCCTCCTCACGGAAGTGCCGGTCGAACGCCAGCGCCTGCGCCACCCCCCGCCGGCGCATCAACTGGAAGCTGACGCAATCGACGAGGCTGAGCTTGCGGCGGGCGGCGGCCAGCAGCGCCGCCGTCGCGGCCTGGTGCTCCTCCTCGAGCACCCAGTGGATCTGGAGCACCGGCAGCACGTCGTTGCACAGCGTGCGGAGCGCGACCAGGCCGAGTCGCTGCTGCACGAGGGCGCTGGTCTCGACGACGACGTAGCTCGAGGTCAAGAGCGCCTCCCCGGATTCGAGCGCGGCGCGCCATGCCCGCTGGGCGGCGGCATGGTTGCGGTCGTCGGCGTCGAGCACGGCGAAGAGCGCTGAGGTGTCGACGAACCAGGTCACCGGCGGTAGTCCTCGGCGAGGTACTCATCGTGCCGGGCCGAGATGTCGCGGCGCCCGGAGGAGAACCGCCCCGCGGCGGCCAGGGCACGTCGGCGGCGTTCGTCAGTCGACGGGCCGTGATCGAGCGCGAGGATCTGCTCGACCCCGCGCCGGATCATCTCGGCGACGGAGACGTGGTGCTTGGCCGCGAGCGCCTTCAGCGCCGCGTGCTGCGCCTCTGGGAGCTGAATCTGCGTGCGGACCATCTGTGCTCACATGATGTAGCTGCCACCATCATGATAACACCCGCGAGAGCCGGCGCCACCAGGGCCCACGCCCGGGCGCTCACAGCCCGTTCGCCGAGAAGTGCTGGTAGTCCTTGAGGCTCGACCAGCTGCCGCCCCAGCCCCAGCCGTGCGCCCGGAAGGCGCCCGTGGCCGGGCCGGGGTCGACGATCATGCCGGGGGCGCCGCTCGTGCGGTCGAGGTACGCGGCGCCCGCCGGCGGCAGCACCGTCCCGCCCTTCACGTACGGGTTCTCGACCGGGTTGAGGTCGATGGCGTTGCCGTACGAGTGCTGCGAGAAGCTGGTCCCGCCGGTGATGGCCCGGCAGTTGAACGCGGCGGTGTTGTCGTCGGCCATCGAGGCGTCGTCGCTCGCGCCATAGTCGTCGACGAGGCGCACCTTCGCGAGCGGGAAGCGCGCCTCGTAGAGCCGCTGGAAGACCGCGAGCACCGTGTCGGCGACGCTCGCCGCGACGACCATCTCGCCCTCGTGGGCGCCGCCGTCGAGACCGAGGTAGGTGAGGTGGAGCAGCGCCAGATCGTCGAGGCTCACGGGGCAGCCGGCGTGCCACGACGACCCGGTCATGCGCGTCCGCACGTCCGCCGGGAGCGGCTCGCGCCGGCCGGCGAAGGCCGGGAAGCACACCTCGGCGCCGTCGGCCGGCCCGACACAGCCGACCGTGCCCGTGGGCTCGGTGCAGGTGCAGGCGCCGCAGCTCCCAGTGCCGCTGACGAACGCGCCGCTGCAGCACTGGTAGCTCGCCGAGCAGGCGCCGTGGGCGTAGCGGCCGCCCAGCGAGTGCCAGCAGGCGGTCGCGGGCGTCGCCGGCTGGCGCACGCAGGTGAGCGGGCCCGCGTCGGGCGCCGCGTCCGGGGGGCCGGCCTCCGCGCCGGGCGGCCCGTCGGCGGGCGCCGCGTCGGCGCCGGGCGCCGCCTCCGGGCCGGGCGCCGCGTCGGCGGGCGCCTGGGCGGCGCCGCCGCAGCCGGCCGCGAGGCACGCGAGCACGAGCGTCGTGAGGGCCGAGCGCACGGCGGCCTCAGGGCTGCAGCACGTTCGGGCCGACGACCTCGAAGGCGCTCACCGGCACCTGCTTGAGCTGCTGGACGTCGTCGTCCCAGCCGAGGTTCTCCTCGCCCTGGAAGAAGAAGTCGCCGCCGTTGTCGGCGAGGATCATGCCGTACGTCTTGAGCGCGCGCAGCACCGTCTGCGCCACCGGGTTGAAGCCGGTCTCGGCGAAGCTCGCCTTGAGGCGCACCCGCAGGCCCATCGGCGGCGAGTTGGGGTCGGCCGCGTCGCACACGTCGGGCACGCCGAAGTGGCTCGCGGGCGCGACGTAGTTGGGGCGGGTGCACGAGACGGTGAAGCGCAGCGCGTGGCGGACCGCCCCCGCCATGGTCTCGTCGTAGCGGAGCAGCCCGGGCAGGATCGGCAGCCCCGCGGCGTCGGCCGAGGTCCAGCCGATCGGGCGCTGGCCGGAGGCCACCCGGGTCAGGTCCCAGACCGCGCCGTTGCTGCAATTCCAGCCGCCGCTGTAGGAGCAGGCGTAGCCCTCGAAGAGCTTGCAGACGCCCTGCTGCACCACGAGCACGTGGCAGTCGCCGGCGCAGGACGACGGGTTCTCGCCCTCGATGCGGATCTCGGCCGGGCCGAGGAACGGGTACGGGCCCGGGTCGCTCTCCTCCGGCCAGTCCACGAACTGGACCACCACCGGCGGCTGGCTCTGCGGCACGACGTTGTAGGGGATGCCGTAGTGCTCGGTGCCGCTGTTGCCGAGATCGGGGTGCAGGTTGACGTCCCCGACCAGCGCGAGGAGCCGGTCGGTCCAGTCGGTGTCGACGGCGGCGCCCGAGACGTCCCGGTTCCAATGATCGCTGGCGGGAAAGACCGGGCAGCCGCCGACCGTCGGGCCCGCGCCGGGCGGGCCGTCGGCCGTGGCCGGGGCGTCGCCGCCGCCGGGCCCGTCGCTGGGCCGGGCGCCGTCGCGCGCCCCGCCGTCGCCGGCGGCCGCGTCGGCCGCGCCGCCGGGGCGGCCGTCGCCGCAGGCCGCGAGCGCGAGCGCGAGGCTCGCCGCGACGTGGGACCAGGATCGGACCGTCATGCGTGGCCTCCTGGCGACCATCGTACCGCAGGCGGGCGGCCCCTGGCGCGATCGATCACGTGCTGCCTGATCCGGCGCCATCGGTGGTAGAGTGGCCTCTCGCAGCGGCGCGCGCACCCATGACCTCGCCCCTCGACGCGTTCCCGGCTCACGAGCGCCAGGTCAAGCTGGCCTCGGTCGCGCCGTACCTCGCCGCGATGTTCGCGCACCTGCCGCGGCCGGTGCAGGTGGAGGTGGAGCTGCCCGCCGACCCCGGGCGCCTGCCGATCACGGCGCGGCAGCTCCTCAAGCTGGCGCTGGCGCCGGGCCAGCTCGAGCTGCGCGACGCGCGCCCGAGCGCCGACGGCCTCCCGCGCCTGTGGTTCGCGGCCGACGGCCGGGCCATCGGCTTCGCCGGGATGGAGCTCGCCGACGATCTGCGCACGCTCACGCTCCGCATCCTGACCGCGGTCTTCGAGCCGGCCGACTTCGTCCAGGTCCTCGAGGTGTTCGCGCTCCAGTCGGCGAACCTGGCGACGCTGCAGAAGATCGTCGGGCACATGCTGCGCTCGACCGACGTCGACGAGGCGCTCTACGCCATGCTCTCGGGGATCACCTCCGGGTACGGCCTCGGCTTCAACCGCGCGGCGCTCTTCATCCACGACGAGGAGCGACAGCAGTTCGTGGGCGCCAAGGCCATCGGCCCCGCCGACGAGCACGAGGCGCACCGCATCTGGGAGGAGATCGCCTACGAGGACAAGACGATCGACCGCCTGATCGAGGACTACAGCGCCGAGCACTTCGACTCGCGCTTCCAGCAGCACGTGCAGCGGCTGGTGCTCCGCGCCGGCCCGGCCGATGACGACGAGCTGCACGTCGCGGTCGCGCCCGCGCCGCCCCTCATCTACCGCCGCACGCCGCCGGTCAACCCGAGCCTCGCGGCCGCGGGCCTCGGCCAGGCGGGCGAGCTGGTGCTCGCGGCCATCGCGCCGCACGGCAAGGTGCTCGGCCTCGTGCTCGCCGACAACGTCTACAGCCGCGCGCCGGTGAGCCCGGACCAGCTCACGACCTTCCGCTTCTTCCTCGATCAGACCGCGCTCGTGTGGGAGAACCTCTCGCTCCTGCGCCGCGTCGAGCAGCTCGCGCGCTTCGACAGCCTCACCGGCGTCTTCAACCGCCGCGAGTTCGAGGCCCGCTTCGTCGACGAGCAGTCGCGGGCGCTGCGGTCCATGGCGACGCTGTCGCTGATGCTGATCGACATCGACCGCTTCAAGCAAGTCAACGACCTCGAGGGCCACGCGGCGGGCGACGAGGTGCTGCGCCGCCTGGGTGGCATCCTGCGCCAGACGCTGCGCACCCACGACGTCCTCGGCCGCTTCGGCGGCGACGAGTTCGTCGTGCTCCTGCCCAACACCGGCCGCGACGCCCTCGCGCTCGCGGCGCGGCGCCTCGGCCAGGTGGCGAGCCAGGGCGGCATCTCCCTCTCCATCGGCTGCGCGAGCTGGCCCGGCGACTGCGCGGACCCGGCGCTGCTCCTCCCGACGGCCGACGCGAACCTCTACCGCGCCAAGCGCGCCGGCCGCCGCCGCGTCTGCCTGAGCGAGGGCGAGCCCTTCGTCATCGAAGCGCCCTGAGCGCGGCCTCGCGTCGGATGAACAGGGAGTCGGGGAGACGGGGAGGTCGTCTGGGTTGGGTAGGCGCGATCGCCAGCCGAGGTGCGCGCTCGGCAGGACCCAACCCGAGCATTTCTCCCCGACTCCCCGACTCCCTGTGATCCCGATCCCACCGCTGCCGGGGGCACTGGCAACCGGCGCGCGGGTCTGAGATGATGGCGCCGGACTTGCCTGAAGGAGCGTGCATGCGCCGGTTCGCCGTCGTCCTGTGGTTGCTGCCCACCCTCGCGAGCGCCGCGCCGCCGACCGTGGTCTACCGCCACCCGACCGATCGCCGGCCGACCTTCGTCGCCGGCGACCTCACCGGCCCGTCGGCGCTGCTGCCCGAGGCCGCCGCCCGCGCCTTCCTGCGCGCCGCGCCCGCCCTCGCCCCGGCGCCCGCCGAGCTGCTCGGCGCCGCCACCCTGCGCCGGCTGCGCGACGCCACCATCGTGCGCTTCGACCTCTCCCACGCCGGGGTGCCCATCGTCGACGCGCAGGTGATCGTGCGGGTGGACGCGCACGGCGGCGTGCGCATGATCGCCGGCCGCCCGCTCCGGCTCGAGGACGCTGGCGTGCCCACGCCCACGCTCGGCGCCCGCGACGCCCAGGAGCTGCTCGCGACCACCCACGCGCCGCTGCGGGATGGCTACGTCCGCGCGGCGACGCCGCGGCTCGTGTGGATGCCCCGCCCCGACGGCAGCCTGCGGCTCGCCTGGGAGGCGCGGCTGCCGGTCGTGCCCGTGCTGCGCGAGGCGCTGCTCCTGCGCGTCGACGCCCACACCGGCGCGCTCATCACCATGCGCAACCTCGCGCGCTTCGCCGACCAGGCGAAGGTCTTCGCGGTGAACCCGCTGCACGACAACAACACGACCACGCAGGTGACGCTGCCGACGCGCGACGCGCCCACGGGCGATCCGCCGCAGAACCTGAGCAACCCCTACATCAAGATCCTCAACTGCATCGACAAGCACCACACGGTCGCGCTCAACCTCGGCGGCTTCACGCTGAACGCGCACATGTGCGACGAGATCCCGGCCGCGGCGCCGGACGCGAACGGCGATTTCCTGCAGTACGAGCCGGTGCTCGAGCCCTGGTCGGCCACGAGCGCGGCGAACGAGGACAGCTACGCCGAGCTCAGCATGTACTGGCACGTGAACAAGGTGTACGCCTACTTCCAGGCGTTCGCCGACCCGCGCTTCGCCGAGCTCGACGCGAAGCCGATCCAGGCGACGGTCAACTTCCGCATCCCGTTCGACCCCGCGGGCGGCCTCAACCTCACCGAGATCCAGAACCCGAACGGCACCCTCTACCCGCTCGACAACGCCATGTTCATGCCGCCGGGCGAGCTCGTGCCCGGCCTCATGCGCCCCGCGTCCATCGTCTTCTTCCAGGGCACCCAGATCGACTTCTCGTACGACGCGGACGTCATCTACCACGAGTTCACGCACGCGGTGGTCTGGTCGACCGCGGGCC
>DASXVK010000167.1:0-24355 GCA_036504295.1 Polyangia bacterium | reverse complement strand
AGGTGCCGGTGCCGGTGGAGCCGCAGGTGGTGGTGCAGGGGACGCCGGCGGCGCCGCGGGCGCAGGCGAAGCCGTTGTCGATGACGCCGTCGCAGTCGTCGTCGAGCCCGTTGCAGACCTCGGCCGGCTGCACGCAGTTGGCCGGCGGCGGCACGGTGCACGAGCCGGTGCAGACGCCGGTGCCGACGGAGCCGCAGGTGGTGGTGCAGGGGACGCCGGGGGCGTACTGGGCGCAGGCGAAGCCGTTGTCGACGACGCCGTCGCAGTCGTCGTCGAGCCCGTTGCACACCTCGACGGTGTCGGGCCCGGTGCTGCAGACCACCGTGTTGCGGGTGGCGCACAGGTAGACGTCGTCGAGGCAGCGGTCGCTGTCGGGGCCGTCGCACCCGCCCCCGGGGGTGTGGGCCAGCGTGCAGACGCCGCCGCACGCGTTGGCGCCGTCGTCGACGACGCCGTTGCAGTCGTTGTCGAGGCCGTCGCAGGTCTCGGTCGTGGGCAGCACCTGCCCCGTGCAGGCGCCCCACCGGCCCGCGGCGCACGCCTGCTGCCCCTGGACGCAGGCGCCGACGGCGATGCCGCAGCTCCGCGTCACCGTGCCGCTGCACGGGCACCCCTCGTCGACGGCGCCGTTGCAGTCGTTGTCGAGGCCGTCGCACTCCTCGGGGGCCGGCGTCGTGTTGCCGCTGCAGTGGGACCAGACGCCCGCGACGCACTGCTGGACGCCCGTCGAGCACTGCCCGACGAGGCTCCCGCACGGCCGGCTCGCGCCCGCGGCGCAGGGGCACCCCTCGTCGACGGCGTCGTCGCAGTCGTTGTCGAGGCCGTCGCAGATCTCGGTCTGCGGGCCGCGCCCGCCGGTGCAGGCGCCCCACTGGCCGCCCTGGCAGGTCTGCGACCCGGCGCGGCACTCACCCACGCCGCTGCCGCACCCGCGGGTGCGCCCCTCGGGGGCGCAGCTCTGGGGGGCGGCGTCGTTCGGGCTCGGGGCGGCGTCGTTCGGGCTCGGCGTGGCGTCGTTCGGGCTCGGGGCGGCGTCGTTCGGGTTCGGGGCCGCGTCGCTCTGGCTGGGGGCGGCGTCGCTCTGGTTCGGGGCGGCGTCGTCCTGGTTCGGGGCGGCGTCGTCCTGGGGCAGGCCGGCGTCAGGCGGCGTCTGGGCGTCGTCGAGCGGGCCGTCATCCGGGGCGCCGTCCGCGCGCGGCGGTGGGGCATCCTCCGCCGCTGCGTCCGCCCGAGGCGCGGCGTCGTCCTGAGGCGCGCCGTCCAGCCGCGCGTCTCCGGGCGCGCCGTCGGCGCCCTCCGGCGCGTCCGCCGCGCCGTCGCGGGCGGCGTCGGGCCCGTCGGTGGCCGCGACCGCGCCGTCCCCGCGACCCGCGTCATGGCGTCCGGGGTCGGCGTGGCCCGTGTCCGCGCCGCACCCGGTCAGGCCCGCGAGCAGCGACAGCGCGCACGCGGCGACCAGAAGTTGACCCCCACGCCCCGCGCTCCCGCCACACCGGCGCCGCATCAGAGACCTCCATCATACACCGACCAGCGTCGGAAGGATCGCTCCCGGTGCGCTCGGCGCCGCGCCTCGAAGGCCGCGTGGTGCGCGGGGCTGCGGGTGACCGGGAACGGGCTCGCGAGGGCCGGCATGCACCTGGACCACGCGCGAGCCGGCCGCGGGTTTCCCGTGTTCATCGCGTCTTCCGTCGCGGGCTCGGCAATCTGCGAAGACACGCTACAAGTTGTCGAATGGCTCCGGCGGCGTGGTCGCCGCGCCTGGGTCCCCGCGGGGTTGGCTCCCGGGCGGCGGGCGCGAACCCTTGGCGCGGCGGTTGCAGCGAGCGGCCGGTCGAGGAGGCGCCCATGAGGACGGAGGCGATCGTGCTGTCGCTCATCGCGGTGGTGCTGTCCTGCTGCCACCGGCCGCTCGACGGGGCGGTGGGCGCGCGCCTCGCGCTCGAGCCGGTGCGCGTGGTGCTGCCCGGCCGGTACCAGCGCACGCACGGCCAGGTCGTCGCGGGGATCGCCACGCCCTGGGTCGAAGAGACGGCGCAGGTCCTCGGCGTCGACGTCGCCGGGCTCGCGGCCAAGCTCGATCTGGGCACCGG
The DNA here is from genome assembly GCA_036504295.1 of Polyangia bacterium. Lineage (GTDB taxonomy): Bacteria > Myxococcota_A > Polyangia > JACRCY01 > JACRCY01 > DASXVK01. Next base: position 22,265 of record DASXVK010000167.1, on the reverse strand, counting down.
GCGCGGCGCCGGGCCGGTGATCCTGGTCTCGCCCGCGCACCGCACCGGCGAGTGGACGTCCGTGCGCAGCGACGCGGCGCGCATCTACCAGCTCGCGCCGCTGCGCAGCGTAGCGCCGGAGCGGCGGTGGCTCGCGGCGCTGGCCGCCGTGGGCCCCCCCGACGGCCAGATCACCGACGTCTTCGTCGCGTCCTGGACGCTCGGGCTGGTCGATCGCGACGGTGGGGGGGTCGCGAAGCTGCGGCTCGACACCCGCATCCCCCACGAGGCGCCCGGCTTGTGGGACGTGATCTCGACCTCGCTCGAGGCGCGCGGCGGCAAGCTCGTGGTCGTCGTCGAGTACCGCCACGCCGGTGGCGGCGGCGCGTGCGAGCAGCGCTTCACCTTCGTCACGCGCGTCGAGCCGGGGCCGCGCCTGGTGCTCGAGAGCCGCGACCATCACGAGGCGCCGTGCGCGGCCCTGGGCCACCCGCTCGCGACTGGCGGCGGCGACCGCGACCGCAGCGGTCGCCTCGTCCTCCCGCCGGCCATGCCCACCGCGGAGGACGACGTGCGGGTCGTCATCGGCGGCTACTTCTCGGAGGACTACCTCGGCCGCGAGCGCTACGCCGAGGTGCGCACGCGCGTGGTGCAACGGGCGGACGCGAGCCTCGCCGCGCTGCGCGGCCTGATCTCGCGCGCCACGCCGGGCGCGCTGTCGGTCTGGTGGCCGTCGTCGCTGCTGAAGCTGACGCACGCCCGCGCGCCCGCGCAGACGCTGGCCGTGGCCCGCGCGGCCGTGGCCGCGTACGACGCCGCGCTGCGCTCGCTGCGGCCGGCCCCCGCCGATCCGTGGGCGCGCCACCGCCTCGAAGTGCGCCGCAGCGCCGTGACCGAGGCCAGCGAGGAGTGGCAGAGTCGCGAGAGCGCTCCCCCATGATCTTCTGTTACTCTACTCGTGTCGACCGTCGGGCCGGCCCTCGGCCGCGCGCCGCTCCGGGTCACGGAGGATCGCTGCTCTCGCAACGGCGGCGCGCAACGGCGGCGCGCGAGGGCTTGGGCAGGGCCTCCCGACTACGGCTTCAGCAGCAAGGTGAAGCTGTCGGTGGCAGGGTCGTAGAGCTCGGCGGTGACAGACGCGAGGTAGCTCTCCCCGCCCGCCACCAGCACGCTCCCGGACGACAACGTCGTCGCGGTGTGACCCAGGCGCATTTCGACCATCGTGCCCGCCGTGCGCGTGAAGGAGTCGGTCAGAGGGTCGTAGCGCTCGGCCAACTTCGCGTCCCAGACGACGCTCTGCCCGCCGGCCAGCAGCACCTGCCCCCCCGGCAATAGCGCTGCCGCGTGCGCTATTCGCGGGTCCGCCATCGCCCCGGTGGTGGCCGTGAAGACGCCCGTCGCCGGATCGTAGAGCTCGGCCGCGCCGTGCCCCCCCGCGCCCGTGTCGCCCCCGGCGATCAGCACCTTCCCCGACGCCAGCAGCGTCGCCGTGTGGGACATCCGCGTGATCGTCAACGACCCCGTCGGGGCGAAGGTCTCGGTCTGCGGGTCGTACAGCTCGGCCGACGCCAGGACCTCACCTGACCCCGCGCCCGCCCGCGATCAGCACCTTCCCCGAGGCCAGCAGCGTCGCCGAGTGCCTGTTTCGGCCAGCGCCCATGGAGCCCGCCGCGGGCGCGAAGGTGCCGGCCTCGGGGTCGTAGAGCTCGACGGAGGCCAACGGAGGAATGTCGAAGCCTCCTGCCACGAGAACCTTGCCCGACACGAGCAGCGCTGCCGCGTGCAATTGACGCAGCTCCTGCGGCGACCCGGTGGCGGCGAAGGTCCCGGTCGCGGGGTCGTACAGCTCGGCTGACGCAGCCGCGCCTCCGACCAACAGCACCGCACCCGAAGGGAGCAGCGTCGCCGTGTGGCCCACGCGCGCGCTCTCCATCGACGCCGCTACTCGCGTGAAGGTGTTCGTGGCCGGATCATAGACCTCCGCGGAGGAGACGCTGAGCATCCCGCCGGCGAGGACGACGGCTCCCGACGGCAGCGCGGTCGCCGTGTGATGACTTCGCGGCGTCGCGAGCGTCGCGTACGGCGACGCATCGACACCGGCGTCCCGCTGGTAGATGCACCAGTCGGTGTCGCAGCTGACGGCCCCGTCCGAGCAGCTGCAGTACAGAGCGTTCGGGCTGCCCGTGGGGCACGCGTAGGCGCAATGGCTCCACGAGCAGGGCGAACCCTCGGTGGGCGGTGAGGCGGGGCAGGAGGTCAACCCATCGGGCTGGCCCGAGTCGGCCGGGGCGGCGTCGCGATCGCCCTGGCCCGACTGGCTGGAGCAGGCGGCGAGGGCGAGGCAGAGCGACAGGACGGTGAGCGCGCGCGCGCGCCCGGGAAACCCCCTCGGTGACATGCGAGTAGCCTCGCACGGCGGCGAAGCGGCGGCAACGGGGGGCGCTGGCGCGGAGGAGGTGCGTCGTCGGGGGCCTCTGGTCACGAAGCGGGGAAGGTGCAGTCAGGGGTGCCAGGCTGCCCGAGGTTCAAGCACGAGATCGCCAGGTTGAACGTGGCGCCCGAATCACCCCGAGAGACGGCCTTGCTCGCGGCCCCTCTGCGGCGCGGGCGAGGGTCTGATTCCTTCACATCACGTCAACTCCGCGGTGGTGGCGCGGGCGTTGCTGCGGCGCTGGGCAGGGCGGCGACGGGGAAGCGGCGGCTGTCGCGCATGTTGCCGGGGCTACCACCGGCGGTGCCTGCGCTCCGACCGTCATGCCAGCCGCCCGACCGAGCATCGTGGATGGCCATGGCCCTCGGCGCGGGGCCGGCGCCGGGGGCCGCGCGCGAGCGCGACCGCGAGGAGCAGGGCAATCGCGCCGGCGATGGGGCCGCGGTCAGAGCCGACGGTGCACCCGCACCCGCCGTGGCCGCCGGGGGCGACGCCGCCGTCCCCACCGGGCGCGCCGCCGTCCCCACCGGGCGCGCCGCCGTCCTGCTGGCCCGCGCCGCCGTCCGCGCAGGGCAGGTCGGTCCAGAGCGTGCAGGTCGCCGGATCATTCGCGATCGTGCAGACCCCGAGCCCCGCGCAACGGCTCGAGGTCAGGTCCTGGTAGGCGCGGCACGCCGTGTCGAGGCCGCCGCACACGATCGTCCCGCAGGCGGGGTCGTCGGCCGGTGTCGTGGTGCAGCGGCCGGTGCCGTCGCACGCGGCGCACAGGCCGCAGGAGGTGCCGACGTCGGGGTAGGCGCACTGCCGGCCTACGCACTTGCCGGCGCACGTTGGGTTGCCTCCGCTCGAGGCCTGGCACTCCTGGCGCGGGTCCTCGTTGTCGGGCACCGGCATGCAGGTGCCGACGTGCTGGTCGAGGTGACAGGAGTGGCACGGGCTGTCGCACTCCTCGTTGCAGCAGACGTGGTCGGTGCATGCGGTCGATGCGCATTCGCCCCCCGTCAGGCACGCCTCTCCGTCGGCTTTCTTGCAGCTCCCGGCGCCGTCGCAGGCCATGCCGCTGGCCCACGAGCACGGCGGGGACGAGCTCGGGTCCTCCGCGCCCACGGGCACGTTGGTCGTGCACGTGCCGGCCGCATTCGCGCAGGACCTGCAGGTCGTCGTGCAGGCGTCGGCGCAGCAGGTCGCGTCGACGCAGTACCCGGAGACGCACTCGGCGGCGGCGGCGCAGGTCTGGCCCGTGACCTTCTTGCACGCGCCCTGGCCGTCGCACGCATGCGGCGCGAGGCACGTCGGCGACGCATTCGGGTCGGTCTGCCCCGCGGCGACGTTGGCACACGTGCCGCTGGCGTTCGCGCAGGACTTGCAGGTCGCGGTGCAGACCTCCTCGCAGCAGGTCGCGTCGACGCAATAGCCCGAGTGGCACTCGACCGCGGTCGCGCACGGTTCGCCGTTGGCCTTGGTGATGACGAACGCATAGGCGGCGCCCGCGCCGGAGCTCTTGTTCGAGGCGCCGACAGCCACGGTGTCCCCGGAGATCGACACCGAGTAGCCGAAGTCGTCGCCCGTCGCGCCGTCACCGGCGACGAGCGTGAGCTGCTCGGGCCACGCGGTCCCCCTGCGGGCGAACACGTAGGCGGCGCCGGTGTCGGTGTTCTTCCTGAAGGCGCCGACGACCGCCATGTCCCCCGCGATCGACACCGAGTAGGCGAAGTGGTCGTTGGCGCCGCCGTCGCTGGCGCGGAGCTTGGCCTCCTGCGTCCAGGTGGTGCCGCTGCGGACGAAGACGTACGCGGCGCCCGGGCCGCAGCCCACGCCGACCCAGTGACTGCAGTAGGCGCCGACGACCGCCGTATCCGCCGAGACTGACACCGACGTGCCGAAGTGGTCGGATCCCGCGCCATCGTCGGCGAGGAGCTTGGCCTGCTGCGACCAGGTGGTGCCGCTGCGGACGAAGACGTACGCGGTGCCGGTGTTGGCTTCCATGGGGGCGCCGAGGACCGCCGTATCCCCCGAGACCGACACCGTGTAGCCGAGTTACCCGGGCGGCGGTCTCCAGAGAGAGTAGCGGGGGCGCGCTACGACGGCTGGATACCGGAGATGGTTATCCCCTTGGAAGTACGGCTGGCGGCGTGAGGAGCTTCAGGTCCGTCGCGGCTTGGAACGGTAGTCCCGGGGGTCCAAGCAGGCGTCGTAGGTGGCGCGGTCGATGGGGCACCAGTCCGTCTTGTTGATCCCGCGGGGGTTCCTGGTCGTCGGGCTCACCGGGAAGGCCGACGCGAGCTTGATCCACCGCTGCTGCTCGGCCGCGATGACCCGGATCTCGTCCGCCGCCTCGCACAGGTCCTGGTCCTGGCTGAAGATGAGCCCCACGTCGAAGATGTTGCGGTGCGCGAGGCCCACGACGTCCAAGGCGATGCGCACGTCGATGCCCTTCTCCTGGCCCACGAGCGTCGGGACCAGGCGGCCGTCCGGGAGCGGCACCATCTGGTTCCGGTAGCGCAGCGACCGCGCGTAGGACGTGACGCCCAGGCGGCCCATCTGGGCGAGCTTGCTGGTCCAGAAGTCGTGCCAGTGGGCGTTGTCCCGGGCGTCGGGGACGCCGGTGTAGAAGCGCGTCTCGACGAGCTGCCAGCCCTTGGTCTGGCTCACGGCGCGCGCCAGCAGGACCGGGTCGTAGTTCGGGTAGACGTACCCGAACGCGGCCTTCGCCGCGTGAAACAGGTTCTGCCCGTCGAAGAAAGCGACCGCTCGCTTGATGGAGGGCTCGGCAGGCATCGCCCCGTCCGGACAAAAAATAACCCCGCCCGAGGCCTTGCGGCGTGTCGAGCGGGGAGGAAGTCCTGAAGCCAGTATGCGTCAGGACGCGGGACGAGTCAAACCTCGCCCTGGTGGTTCACGACCGCCGCCGCACTGCCTTCCCCGGCCGCGGCCTGAGCCGGTCCTCCGGCTTGACGACCATCTGCGCCCACGCCTCCACCTCGGCGTCGCTCGTCGACTGGCGCAGCAGGCGCTCTTCCTCGGGGCCGAGCGGCCGCAGCAGCTCCAGGAGCGCCAGGCCCGGCTCGTCCGCACCAACGCCCGCATCGCCGGCCTCGTGCAGTTCATCGCCGACGGCGACCGCTCCGCGGCCGTCGTCTCGGGTCTGCACGATCTTGAGGCGCAGGCCAAGGCCGAGAAGACGGCCATCGCCGACCTCGAGCTCCGGGCCGAGCAACCCATCCGGCTGCCCACCCCCGAGGAGATCGTCGAGCTGGCCTTCGACCTGCAGGCCCGGCTCGCGCAGGACCCCGAGGCGGGGCGCGAGTGGCTCCGGCGCATCCTGAAGGGCGAGAAGCTGGTCCTCGAGCCCCAGCCCGACGGAGTCTACGTCGCCCGCGGCGAGCTGCTCCCCCTCATCCTGCTGCGCGCCCAAACGGAAACCGCCGCTTGGTTGCCCAAGCGGCGGTTCGCAGTAGCGGGGGCAAGATTTGAACTTGCGACCTTCGGGTTATGAGCCGTGGCGACGGTGCTTGCACAGCGTTGCTGTCCTTGCCGAACAGTAACTTAGGCCCTCGCCGATCCTTGTCAACCTGGCCGACCTTGCCTGGCCTTGCTACCCTGTGGCCCGAGAATGGCCCGAAGGAGGACGCCGACGCCGAAGGCCAAGGGCACGAAGTCGAAGCGCAAGAGGGCGCGGGGCAACGAGCGCCGTCGCGCCAGCTCGCTGGCGGTCGCGCCGACGCTGACTCCGGACGCCATCCGTGACCAGCTCCGCGAGCTCGTCCGCGTCGCATTGTTGTGGGAGGTGACCCCGCCCGATCGGCCGGCGCGACCCTACCTGGAAACGTTCCTCAAGAAGTTCGTCGAGGGCGCGGCCGGATACCTGGACGACCTGCCAGTGGGGAGGGTTGGGGCGACGGTCGTTCATGTTCGTGATCTCCGCGTCCTTGATCTACGAGACGCGCTCAGGGGGGCCCTGGAGAAGTACCGCGAACAGAAGAACCGCGAGGAGGCCCGGGAGGCACTGTACTCGGACGTAGAGCTGATCCTCTTGGGATACCGCTTGCACAGGACCCGGAAGGTCATCGCCAGGTGCTGGGCGAACATGGCGTCGAGCAAGGGACCCCGACGGGGTGACGAGCGAGTGTGGGATTGGCCCTGGGATCGACTGAAGTACAAGGACGTCGTGAAGGCCGCCAACGGCCTCATCGAGCAGCTCCTGCAGGTCGGCACCCGCAAGATCGACGACACGAAGCAGGTCGTGATGGAGGTTCTCCGGAAGCCTAACGCGGACGGCCCCGCTCTGGATGACGAAGCGCTGCAGCAGGCCTACGACCGCCGCGATCATGAGGCGGTGAAGTACTCGTTGCTGCTGAGGACGATGGGCGTCAGCCAGTGGACCGTGCCCTCGCCCGTGACGCTCGTGCTCGAGGCAATGGGGTGTCCCGAGGACCAGATGCGGCGGACCATCGAGGCGTTGGCGAAGATCGCGCCCGACGGCGTGGCAGCACATCTCCGTGCGGCCGAGGAGGTCTTGAAGTCGATGGAGCGCGACCTCGTCGACGAGGATGGAGATGGGTATCGCGGGCGTTGATCGCCGATCCTCGGCGCCATGCTGCCCCCAGCGGAAGTTGCACAGGCCCCGCATCAGGTAGATAATCGCCCGGCCCCGACGGCAGCAGGCGACCCGATGGCCAAGACCCGCGACATCTTCAAGCCGATCTCGATCGACATCCCGAACCTCGTCCTGGATTCGCAGAACCCCCGCATCGACGCCCCCCCGGGGGCGACGCAGGAGGCGGTTCGGCTTCTCCTCCTCGAGACCGAGGACGTCATCCCGCTGGCGAGGGAGCTCATCACCTACGGCGGGCTGCTGCCGGGGGAGCGCATCATAGTCCTGGAGGAGGCCGGGAAATACCTTGTTCTCGAGGGGAACCGGCGGACGTGCGCATGTCTCATGCTCGTCGATCCGACTCTCGTTCCCGCGGCGTACAAGAAGCAGTTCCCGAGGCTGAGCGCCGGCGAGGACGACATCCGTCAGCGCCTCATGAAGATCCAGGCGGATCTCGCCCCCTCGCGAGATGCCGCCGAGGTCACGATAACGCGACGGCACACCGCACCGGGGGTGAAGCAGTGGACACCCGTCGCGAAGCAGCGCCGCATTTTTCGCTACGTCCAGGCGGGGCACAGCCTTCAGGAAGCAGCGGACCTGTTCGGCGAAAAGCCGGCCGCGATCGGCAAGATCTTGCGCGAGCACGCCCTCCTTTCGGAAGTCAAGGCGCTGCCCTGCTGGTCCGCGACCGAGCGGAGGACCCTCGACGACCCGAAGCTCGCCGTGAACCCGTACCTTCGTTTCTTCACGCTCGGGGGCGTTCGTAACGCGCTCAAGCTCAAGTTCCAGACGGACGGGACGGTCTCCACCTCGGCACCGAAGGCGGATTACGACAAGACGATCGAGGGCTTGGCGCGAGCCTTCCTCATCGACAAGGACGCCGATACTAGAACCACGCCCGAGAAGATTCTGCCCAAGGTGATGCAAGGGGCACTGAAGACCGCGTGGAAGGCTCCCAAGCCCTCGGCGCCCCGCACCGCTCGGGCCCAGCCGAAGGCGAAGGCGGCTGTCTTCTTCGAGACGCTCGTGTGTGACATCAGCGACGACCGGCTCATCCGGCTCACGAACGAGTTGAAGACCATCGACTACAAGCGCTACCCCACCGCGGCCACCTTCCTGGTGCGGGCGCTGGTCGAGTCCCTGCTCGACTGGCTCGTCCGCGACCGCAAGCTCTGGAAGCGGTTGCTCGAGGAGTTCAAGAACGACACCAAGGGGGCCGCTGGAAAGCACGGCCCTGGCCTGGAGTACATGCTCCAGTTTTGTACGAGACACCACGACGAGATCTTCGCTCTGAATGTTCGCCGCATTCTGAACTCGTGGCGGTCCACCCACAAGCACACCTGCGACCTCATCGTCCATGGCCGCTGGCAGCAGGCCACAGCCGCGGGGCTGGAGGAGGTTGCCAGCGTGACACGGCCGTTCATCGAGCGCATTTTCGACGGGACGGCCCGCGTCCAGTAGACCATGCCCAATGGGTGCACGTCCGATCCTGATGCCCCGCGGTTGCCTGAAGTCCCTCACGCAGCCTCATGCGCGAGCGAGAGACAGCGCAGCGTGCCGTAGCACGTGACCGTGGTCGTCGGGCGGCGGAAGGAGTCGGCCAGGTGGCGCCAGCCGCGCTCCCAGCGGTCGCTCTGCTGCAGGCTGCGGATGGTCAAGATCGGCTGCTTCCCGTCGCCCCAGTTCATCCCGGAGCGTTTCATCCGCTGCGCCGCGAGCGTCTTGCACGCCGCCTCGACGACGCCGCTGCCGATGGGCAGGCCGAGCCGTTGGTAGCGCGCGGAGTCCATCCGGCCGCGCTGGTTGCGGAAGTACTTCCGCTCCTTCGCGAGCAGCTTGCGGCGACGTGGATGGCCGCGCAGCTTCCGGTCCAAGCGATCGAGTGCGGCGAGCACGTCGTCGGCACCGCCGTCCTTGTCGCGCAAGATGAGCCGCAGACGCTCGTACTCGGCCCGGCCGTCCACCGTGTCGCCGTAGTAGCCCACGAGGCCCGCCTTGAGATGCTGGCTCGCGTGCCCGTGGTCGACGATCTTCGTGGCGTCGGCCCACTTCGGTCCCTCGAAGTAGCGCCAGTTCTCCTCGGCGCCATCGGCGAGGGCGACCAACCGCAGATCCGGCCGCGCCGCGAGGATCGCGTCGACCTCGGCATCCAGCTCGGCCGTGAGCGTCTTCTTTTTGTACTCCGGGGCGCGCGCGTAGCGCACCGTCTCCAGTCGCCGCGGTGCGCGCTCCTCGGGCTCCTTGCTGGTCGGGTCCACAGGCGGCGCGTACACGCTCACGGTCCCACAGCCGACCTCGCGGTACCCGGCCGGGCCACTCGCCTGCAGGCTCAGACCCTGCTGCGCCGCCGCCGTGCGTGCGGCCTTGGCCTCCCGCTGCGCCGCGCGATCCGGGACCAGCACCCCGTCGAGCGAGGCCGCCAAGACGGTCGCTTCGCCCGGCACCTCTTCGGTGGCGCGCAGGGCCGCCTCCCACGCTTCGCGGTGCTGCTCCCACACCGGGTTGAGCAGCTTGGGCACCCGGTCGCACGTACTCGCCGACGGCCCGGCGACGCCCATCTCGGTGAACACTGTCGCGGCCTCGGCGGAGGTCACGTGGCCCATCAGGAACGTGACCTGCCGCGCGAGCAACGGCGTGCAGGCGCCGATGATGCCGGCGCGCAGCTCCAGCGGGCAGATGCTCTTGCCCCCGCCCGACGGGCGGAACAAGTTGCGCCGCACGATGATCGCGCCGGACGCGCTCCCGTACTCCTTCGGCTCGTGCTTGAGACACCGTCGGTACTCGACGCCGTCGACCAGGATCAGGTCCGCGTCGACGTCGTAGCGGGCCAGCTCGCGGGCCTTCAGGTCGCACTCGATCCGGCGCATCGCCGCTCCCAGCTCGCGTTCGTAGGCTTCGAACGACTCCGCGCACGGGCGTTGCGCCACGAAGGCCTCCAGCGCGGCGAAACTTGGCAAATCGGCGAGACGGAACGTCGGCGAGCTGTGGTAGTCTGGCATCGGGCGGCTTCCTGGTCGCGGCGGATTGTGAGAGATCTCGCCACCATACCAGTCAGGCCGCCCTTATGCCTGTTGCCTCAGGATCAGATCCGCACCCATGCCCAATCCACCCAGCCCACTTCGCTATCCCGGCAGCAAGACGCATATCATCGACTACTTCGAGGTGCTCCTCCGCGAGAACCTCGCCCTCGGGGCCGAACTCGTCGAGCCATACGCAGGTGGAGCTTCTCTGTCGTTGGGACTGCTCGCCCGCGATGCCGTAAGCAGCGTCCGCCTCGTCGAGCGGGACCCGCTTCTGTTCGCCTTCTGGAAGGCGGTCGTGACCGAACCGGCTCGGCTGTGCGACGAGATTGCTCGAGTCCAGGTGACCTTGGAGTCGTGGAAGCGGTTCAGACGCTACCTGGAGATCGACAACCCACGAGGCCACGACCCCGTCGAGTTGGGGCTCGCATGCCTGTTTCTCAACCGCACCTGCTTCTCCGGGATCATTTCGGCTGGCCCGATCGGCGGCGTCTCGCAGTCATCGCAGTACAGGATCGACTGTCGCTTCAACCACAGCGCCTTGATGGCGGCGGTGGAGGGTGCGGCCAGGTTCCGCGATCGCATCCGCGTCACGTTTGGTGACGCCCTCGCGTACATGGTGCGGCGGCGGGACGCCTTCGCCCGACGGGGAGCGGTGGTCTATGTCGACCCGCCCTACTACGAGAAAGGGTACAAGCTCTACCGCTACCACTACGAGGACAAGGACCACCAACGACTGGCTCGATTCCTGGACGCCAGCACATTCCGCTGGGTCGTCAGCTACGACAACCACCCGTTCGTCCAGCGGTTGTTCAAGAACCAAAAGGTCGTGCCGATCTACTTGAACTACGTCGTCAAGCAATCCCGCAGGGCGGAGGAGTTGCTGATCTCAAATCTCAAGTTGCTCGACGTCGAGTACAGGACCAGCCGGCGAGCAGCGTCGCGTGCTGCCCATGTGTCGAAGGTAGCGAGCACGGGATCGGAGTAGACTGCTTCTGCGGCATGGGTCGTCGCCGCGCCTCGCCAGGCCCACCACGGCGAGGGCACCCAGGCCCGCCCTTCGACCCGCCGCGCCGCGGTCAGCGGCAGCTCGCGCGCCGCCGCACCGTCAGGTTGTAGCGAGTGAGTCACACCCCTTCGCCAGCGCCTCGACCAGATGCAAGCAGATCTTGAGGGCGCGCTTGGCCTCCGGCTGCTGCTCGCCGTCGTCGATAGCTAGCCGTTCCGGGGAGGATTTCAACGCTTCGCTTTCTTTCTCTCTGGCGCGGCCGGCTTCTTGGTCTTCTTCGCGACCGGTTTCGGGAACAGCTCCTCCGCGCGCTCAAAGAACCGCCGCTCGACCTCCTCGAACGCCGCCATCGAGTCGAACTCGTGGGCGGAGTGCAGCCACAGGTGGCACTGCCGCGAGTAGTAGATCCCCACCGTGCTGATCGCAGGAAACGAGTTGTCGCCGGCGTGCGCGGCGCGAGCGAGGAAGAGGTAGGCCAAGAGCTGGCTCAGGTCGCCGCGCGGGTTCGGCGTCTTGACGGTCTTGAGGTCGAACAGCGAGGTGCCGGAGATGATGTCGGCGTCCGCGCCGCCGACGCGCGCAGACTCCTCACCGAAGGTCGGGTTCAATAGCAGAACCGCCCCCGACCCGAGCTTGTCGAAGGGCGTGGACTCGAGCAAACCGACCACGTCCTGGATGTCCAGCGGGTCTACCCGGGACGGGTCCTCATCGACAAAGCGCGCGCGGACGAAAGGATCGATCCGGGCCAGGCGAAGCGCGTGGCCGACCATGGTCTGCCTGGTTGAAGCTGTTGGTGACGGTTCGGACAAGGACGCCTTGTGCGCTTTCCGCGCGTCCCGCACCACCTTGGCCCAGCGCGCCGCGATGTCGCCGTCGATCGTCACCTGCACCCCGTTCGCCGTGGTCATGTCCAGGTAGGCTTCCAGCCCCGCGACAACTCCCACCTCATCGACGGCCCGCTCGGCCACCCAGCGGCTCGACCGGGCGGTGGGGAAGCGCCGCTCCAGTTCGAACCGTACGGCATAATCGTAGGCAGTGCCGACGAGCTGGCCGCTTGGCCTACGCGGGGGAAGTCGGAGCTGAAGGCCGAGCTTGATCGGACCTTCGGGTAGCAGGCGAGCAAGATCGGCCTGGACCTGCGCATCCCTGAGAAGGGAATCGACGCTCATGCAACTTCCCCCAGCGTGTCGGGTTGATTTGCTCCACGCGGGCCGACTCTAGCACACCGCTGAGATCGCGGTTGATCTCGGCGGGTTATTGCGTTCAGATCGGCCGCGTCAGACCCGCCTGAGATCGTGGGGGGGCAAGGAGCCGGAGATGACCTACAAGCGCCGAGCGCTCGAGGCGCTCACGAAGCAAGAGTTGCTCGACATCAGCCGCGAGTTCGAGCTCGACGTCGTAGTCCGCATGAGCGTCGACGAGATCCGCGATGCCGTTGGCCGCAGCAAGCGAGCCACGCTCGCCAAGATCCTGCCCCTGCTCCAGCGCGACACCTTGAAGGCGATCTGCCGCGAGCTCAACCTATCGGACGTCGGGCGCGAGAAGCAGGAGATCATCGACCGCATTCTCGGGGTCGACGACGAAGAGGAAGAGCGCCCCAAGAAGCAGGGCCCGGTGCCGGCAGCGGCGCCGCCGCCCGGACAGTCCGCGCTCCCGTTCAAGCCGGCGACGGCGCCGCCCACCCGGCCGGTCGAGGCGCCCTTCGCCGTGACCGCGCCGCGCCCGACCGCCCCGGCACCGGCCCCGGCGGCGGCGCCCCCGGCAGCTCTGCCGGCCCCCCCGGCCCCGCAAGTTTCGGTTGACGGCGGCGAGTACGCGATGTCGCTCGAGGTGCAACCGCGCAAGCCGCGGCTGGCCTGGCAGGGTATGTACCGGCACGAGCTGGCCGTCGAGGTCCCCACACAGGTTGTCGAGATCGTGCGGCCGGGGCGTGCCGTCGATCGCGGGGCGCAGCTCGCGGGCATCGACACCCGGCAGGTCACGGCCCGTGATACTTCCGAGCTGCCCCCCAACCGGCTCATCTGGACCAACGACAACCTCGTCGCGCTCGAGACCCTGCTGCGCGAACGCGACCCGAAGACGCGGGATCATCGCTATCGGGGCAAGGTCGACCTCATCTACATCGACCCGCCCTTCATGGTGAACAGCGACTTCCGCGCTGACAACGCGATCGACATCGAGCTCGACGAGGACGCGGGCGTGCAGGCCACGAAGGAGCCGTCGCTGGTCGAGATCCTCGCCTACAAGGACACATGGCGGCAGGGGCTGGACAGCCTTCTCACCATGCTCAAGCGCCGGCTGGTGCTGCTGAAGGAGCTCCTCGCGCCGACCGGCAGCATCTACGTGCACCTCGACTGGCACGCGGTTCACTACGTGAAGGTGCTGATGGACGAGGTGTTCGGGTACGAGAACTTCCAGAACGAGATCGTGTGGAAGCGAAGCTCCGCGCACAGCGACACGGGGCAAGGCGCTGCGCACTACGGGCGCGTGACCGACACCATCCTCTTCTACAAGAGCTCAGTGACCGATGGGTTTTGGGAGCAGCAGCACGCACCCTATGACCCCCACTACATCGTCGAGAACTACAAGCGCCGCGATCCTGACGGCCGCATCTTCAGGATCGACAACATCCAGGGGCCTGGGGGAGAAGCCAAGGGCAACCCGTACTACGAGTTCTTGGGGGTGTCCCGATATTGGCGGTTCTCCCGGGAGAGGATGCAGCACCTCTATGAGCAGGGACGGATCATCCAGACCAGCCCCGGGGCCGTGCCACAGTACAAGCGGTATCTGGACGAAATGCCCGGTGTCCCGGTCCAGAACCTGTGGGCGGACGTCTCGATCATCAACAACCGCTCCGCGGAGGCGCTGGGGTATCCGACGCAGAAGCCCGTGGAGTTGCTCGAGAGGATCATCCGGGCTTCTTGCCCACCTGACGGGCTCGTGCTCGACGCCTTCATGGGGTCAGGGACTACGTGCGAGGCGGCCGAACGCCTTGGCCGCCGATGGATTGGCATCGACAACGGCAAGTACGCCATCCATCTCGCACGCAAGCGGCTCATCCAGCTCCATGGGCAGTCCCGTCCGGCGGAACCAAAGTACGAGTACGTCGAGTGCGAGCACTGCAAAGAGGCGTCGGCGCGGCAGAAGCCCCAGCGCAGCCCCGGGGCACACCAGGTGCGTCCCTTCACCGTGGAGAACATGGGGGTCTACCAGCGCGCCGAGGCGTGGCAGGAGTTCCAGACGCAGCGGAACCTGTACCGCGACGAGATGATACGGATCTTCGGCGGCGAGCCCATGGACCACTCGCCGCTCCTGCACGGGCAGAAGCACGGCACCTGGGTGCACATCGGCCCGCTCGATGCTCCCGTTTCTGTCAACCAAGTCTGGAACATCTCCCGGGAGGCGCAGCGCACGAGCTACAAGGCGGTGACGATCCTGTCCGCCGACTTCGACACCCTGTCGGGCAGCGAGAAGGACGAGATCAAGCAGAAGACCGGCGTGGCCGTCACGATCCGCGTCATTCCGGCCAGCGCCATCGACGAGGTGAAGCGGCGGCTTGAGCTGCGGAAGGCCGCCGACGAGGCGCACGTCTCGGTCGAGTCCATGGCGGTGCCGGCCTTCTATGCGCCCCTCTCCATCGTGCTGGCACCCCGGGTCGCGGGCCGCGTGGTGCGCCTGAAGCTCGAGCGCTGCGAGGTAGACATCGAGTCCTTCCTAGCCAGCCAGCGGCCGGTGCTCAAGCCCGTCACCGAGACCATGTCGGCGGCGGCGCGAAAGAAGGCGCAGGCCGAGCTCGACAAGTGGGAGGCACGCCAGAAGGAGCTGCAGAAGTGGCTCGCGAAGGCGACGACCTGGCAGAAGTTCATCGACTTCTGGGCCGTCGACTGGGACTACGGCCGCCGCGTGGCCCCCGACGGGAAGCCGATCTTCGAGACCGACTGGCAAAGTTTCCGGGTGCAGCGCTCCAAGAACAACGCCGAGCCCCTCGTCTTCTCGGCCGAGTTCAAGTACAGCGACGCCGGTCACTACCGGATCGCTGCGCGGGTCACCGACGTCTTCGGCAACGACGGCATCGCCACCGTCAACGTCGAGGTGCCGTGATGCCGACGCTCTTCAACCGCCAGCCCGAGATCAGCGCGCTCAGGGGCCAGGCGCGCGTCATCGCCGAGGTGCGGCGCCTTGTCGATGACTGGCGCGGCTTTCCGCTGGGCACCGCCACGGAGCCCTACCCCGAGGAGCCGCCGCGCTACGAGCCGTGCGCCGAGGGCGAGCACCCCGCCAGCGAGACCACGGTGCGGCTGCTCCAGCACTGGTTCCGTCGCGAGCCGCACATGATGCGGCACAGTGATCGCGTCGAGCCGTTCAAGTACTGGCCGCACCAGCGGCGCCTCGTCGAGACCTGCATCTACCTCTACGAGGTGCGCGGTATCCGCCGCACCGAGGAGCTCTACGAGCTTGCCGGCGTGGAGTCGCTCGGCCCGCAGCGCGACCCCTGGGCCAAGCTCGGCGGCCAGCTCGCGACCGGCTCCGGCAAGACCAAGATGATGAGCTTGCTCATCGCTTGGGCCTACCTCAACGCGGTCTGCGAGACCGGCAACCGCCTCGGCTTCGGCCGGCACGCGTTGCTCATCGCCCCCGGCCTGTTCGTGCGCGACCGGCTGTTCCAGGACTTCTGCCCTCCCGACGGCAGCACGCCGGTCTTCTTCGCGGACCCCGTCGTGCCGCCGGAGTTCGAGTCCGCCTGGGACCTCAAGGTCTACTCGCCGGTGACGTGCCCGCTCAAGCTCGACCCCGCCGAGGGCGCGCTCGTGGTCACGAACTTCCACCAGCTACTGCGCACGCGCGACGACGCGCCGACGGCATCGCTGCCGCGATGGGAGCAGCGCCAGATCGAGCTGCTCTTCGAGGAGGGCGACCCCGACAAGCTGGAGGCCATCCAGACGCCGCTCATGGAGCGCTTCACTCGCTCCCGCGGCCTGCTGGTGCTCAACGACGAGGCGCACCACGTCTGGGACGAGAGCGGGCACGCGCGCTTCGAGGAGAAGGCCAAGCAGCGGCAGAAGCTCAACCGCAGCGACGAAGCCACCGACATGGCCTGGATCAGGTCCGTGCGGCGGCTCAACGGCAGCGACACCGCGGCCGGTCGCGTGGCGCTGCAGGTCGATATGTCGGCGACCCTCTTCGAGGAGACCGGCGCCACCCAGAAGCCCGGCAAGAAGGGGAAGGTGACCGAGTTCAAGCCCGCGGACCTCTTCCGGCACACGGTCGTCCACTACGGCCTCGCCGAAGCCATCCGCGACGGCATCGTCAAGAAGCCCGTGCTCGAGCGGGTCGAGGTCCGCAACAAGAAGACCGGCCAGCCCGAGCCGCTCATCCGCGACGGCCAGCCCAACGCTTGGGAGAAGTACCGGAACATCATCGTCACCGGCATCGAGCGGTGGAAGAAGGTCAAGGCTCAGCTCGCCGATGAGGGCGACCCGCGCAAGCCGATCCTCTTCATCCTCTGCAACGACCGGAATGAAGCCCATGAGGTCGCCAACTTCCTGAAGTACGGCGAGGCCTCGCAAGAGGACTTGTCGCACCTGCCCTTGAAGGGGTGGCCCGACCCGCAGACCGGGGATGCGCTGTTTGTGGAGGATGACGCGGCTGGGCGGCGCTCCACGGTGGTCGAGATCCACATCGGCCAGAAGGAGGAGCAGAACGAGGAGGAGTGGGAGCACGTCCGCCAGGCCGTCAACGCGGTCGACCGCGACGCCTACCAGGTGAAGGACAAGTCCGGGCGCCTAGTCACGGTCCCGAACCCCTACAACGTCGTCGTAAGCGTGATGATGCTCAAGGAGGGGTGGGACGTCCGCAACGTCAAGGTCATCATCCCGCTGCGCCCCTGCGACTCCCGCACCCTCACCGAGCAGACCCTCGGCCGAGGCTTGCGCAAGATGCAGCCGCCCATCATCGACGAGGACGGCGGCGTCAGCTTCAAGCAGGAGGATCTCTACGTCATCGAACACCCCTCCTTCAAGGCCATCATCGACCAGATTCGCGACCTCGTCGAGGAGAAGGGCAGCGATGAGATCGAGCACACCCGCGAGTACGTGCCGATCCTGCAGAAGCCCAACCTGACCGAGCGGCAGGAGCACGGCGTCAGGCTCGTCCGGTTCGAGGGGCTCATCGAGATCATCCCCGACTGGCGCAAGGACTTCGACGTGAACCGGCTCCCGGCGCTCGTGCCGAAGCTCGCGTGGCTCGAGGAGATCGCCGACACCGAGATCCAGACCTACCTCAAGGCCGCGCTCGCCGCCAACGAGCAGGAGGGCCAGCATTTCATCCTCCCCGAGGTGCCGGGCTACCGCGACTTCGACCACGTCATGGAGGTCGCCTACGCCATCCCGCTCCTGCGCGAGCTGCGCACGAGCCACCAGCACAAGAACGCGGTGAAGGGGGTCGTGAAGGAGTTCCTCGAGCGCAAGACCTTCGCGCTGCCCCTCGGCGTGCCGCTCTCCTTCGACCAGGTGATCGAGGGCGGCTACGGCCGCATCGCCCTGGGCAACCTGGCCCGCGGCGAGGTGATCGGTGCCGTCTGCGCCGCGCTCCAGCCGGCCCTGCATCAGGCCCTAACCTCGGAGCGGCGCGCCTCCGAGGCACAGCTCCTGACCCGGTACGGGGCCGAGTTGCCGAACTACCAGGCGCTGAAGAAGAACGTGCTCGAGTCGGCCAAGAACTCGAGCTACGACCGGGCCGCGTTCGACAGCGGCGACGAGCTGCGCTTTGCCGCGCTCCTCGACCAGGCGCGCGACGTCACTGGCTGGCTCTACAACCACCGGCGCGGCGTCGGCTACTCCATCCAGTACGAGTGGCAGGGGTACACGGCGCACTACTTCCCCGACTTCGTGGTGCGGGCGCGCCTCGGCGAGGTCTTCCACAACTTCATCGTCGAGATCAAGGGTCGCCTCGACGCACGCGACAAGGAGAAGGCGCGCCGCGGCCAGCGGTACTGCGAGATCCTCACCGAGTACGACATCGAGCCCTGGCACTACCTGCTGCTCATCGAGAACCCCGACCTTGGCCGCAGCGACATCACCTGGTGGCAGGAGCAGTCGGTGATCGAGATCGCGCATCTCCTGCAGCGCCACGAGTCAATGCCGCTGCTGCCGAGCGAGGCGCCGCTGCTCGAGCAGGCGCGGACCTTCGAGGTGCTGCCGACGGTGGACGCGGCCGAGCAGTTCTGCGAGGCGGTGCCCGTCTATGACCTGGCCGCGGCCGCCGGCGGCTTCAGCGCGTCCCAGGCGCCCGAGCCGATCGGGTGGGCCCGGGTCCAGTCCCAGCACCTCCTCGACCGCAAGTTGTTCGTTGGCCGCGTCCAGGGGCGGTCCATGGAGGCCGCCATCCCCGACGGGAGCTGGGCGCTGTTCCGGGCGTTCATGGCGGGCGAGGCGCCCGCGGCCATGAACCTCGACAACCGCCGGGTCCTCGTGGAGCTCCGGGACCAGGGCGACCCGGAGACCGGCGGGACGTACACGCTCAAGCGATGGCGGGTGGCCAAGGCGACCGTCGAGGGCGTGTGCGAGATCGAGCTGCGCCCGGACAATCCGGCGTTCAAGCCGCTGCGCATCACGGCCGACACCGGGGAGGCGAGGGTGGTGGCGGAGTTCCTCGAAGTGGTCGGCTAGGCTCGAGACTGGAGGCAGACATGGGCGACAATGGATCACCCAAGACCATCGCCACGATCAACTTCAAGGGGGGCGTCGGCAAGACGACGGTTACGTGGTGCCTGGCGGACGTGATCTCGTCCTTCGCTGATGCCAAGGTGCTCGTCTTCGACCTCGACGCGCAGATGTCCCTCACCCAGGCCATCGCACTCAACGAAGTCACGGGGAAAAGGTACGACAAGTTCGGCCAGTGGCAGGATCAGTCCATCGCCCGCAAGAAGACGATATTCGACGCTCTCGACCAGTTTGCCCGACCAGCCCAGAAG
Source organism: Polyangia bacterium (assembly GCA_036504295.1). Lineage (GTDB taxonomy): Bacteria > Myxococcota_A > Polyangia > JACRCY01 > JACRCY01 > DASXVK01. Next base: position 3,260 of record DASXVK010000167.1, on the reverse strand, counting down.
TTCGACTTCCCCGTCGGCTGGGACTTCATCTACCAGATCACCGACAGCCTCCACTTCGTGCCCTCGGTGGAGGACCTGTACTGGATGGAGCTCGAGGTCTTCGATCGCGACGCGGTCAAAGACTTCATCCGGCGCCTTCTCGGGAAGATCGCGAACTGCTCCAAGTTCCCGAAGTACGACTATGTGTTGTTCGACTGCCCGCCGTCGTTCACGCTCCTCTCGTACAGTGTGCTGTCGTGCTGCGACCTCGTTCTGATCCCTGTGAACCCCGACTTCTTTGCGTCGAAGGGCACGAACCTCATCCTCAACAGCCTGAAGATGAGGATCGAACCGTTCCCCGTCCCCAAGATCGGCGTGTTCATGAACAAGACGAAGACCTATGCCGGCCAGCCGACCAAGGAGTCGCAGTTCTACATGCGCGAGATCGAGCGCGTCTGCGATGATGCCGTGAGCAAGCAGCAGATCCAGGCCAGGTTCTTCGACGCCTGGATACCGGAGAGGGTCGGTGTGAAGCGGGCAATAACGGGCGGGGGCGTCCCGGCCGACCTCGTCGATCCGTTCAAGCTTCTCTGGACCGAGTCCATCGGATACGTCCCATGAGCGATGAGCCAACATTTCGCACGCCCGTGCAGGAACTGGAGAACCTCACGCAGGAGATCCGCGAGATCAAGGAACTGCTTCGTGATCTTGCGGGCCGCGTTGGGCGAATCGAACAACATGCCAAGCGAGCGTTTGGCGTGACCGCCCCGGCCGGCCAGCGGCGGCCACCGAGCCGTGGGGCGCCGCGGCCAGCAACCCCTGTAGAATCGTCGCTGACCAGGGACGAGGCGCTGAAGCAGTTCGATGAGCTCACCCACCTCTGGGTCGAGCGAGGCGGCGGTGCAGTGGAGCGTCGGCTGGCCGATCTGGACCTTCCGGACCTACGTTTCATCGCCCAGGAACTGGGGATAGCCGTCGCCTCCAAGCCTGGGCGCAAGACTCTCGCGACCGAGATCATCAACCGGGTGAACCAGAGCGTCATGCTCTCGCAGAACAAGAATCTCACGCCGCCGAGGTCGGCGGGCACCGCGGCGGACGAGCCCGCACCTGTGACGCCCTCTGACAAGAAGCCGTGACTTTGGCCGGGGATCCGTGTCCAGGCTCGCCGACATAGCGACCGAGATCGTCGAGGGCATCGACGGGAACACCCGCGTGCTGCCACCGACTGAGATCTACAACGAGGGTTGGCTGCTCCGGTTCGCGTTGGTAGCCGCCGCTCGTGGGATCGATTGTCTGCCGTTTCACCTGCATCGCGGGTCGCGCTGGTTCTCCGAGGGGCGGCTGCACTCGCCGTTCGTGCCGCAACGGCGAAAGGACGAGCTCGCTGAGGGGCTCACGAGGGCGGACGCAACTGTCGGACACTTCGACCTTCACGAGTGCGCGTTTCGGCCGATCGCGATCACGTGGATCGGTTCATCACGATCACCGGGATCGGTCCATCGCGATCACGCGGATCGGCATCGCGATCACCGGGATCGGACATGACGATCACCGACCTGCCATGCTCTCGATAGGAGGGCGCGGCCGGTAGCGCAGCGACGCTGGATGGTCACTTGAGCCGTCGCCCTCACCAGGAGGGCGATGGCGACGGAGCGACTGTCCATGCGGAAGACACGTGAGACCCTGCGGCAGAAATGGGAGCTCCGCCGGAGCCACCGGGAGGTGGCGGGGAGCGGCGGCACGAGCCCCAGCGTAGTGCACGCGGCGGTGGAACGCGCCCAGGGGGCGAAGCTCGACTGGGCGGCGGTGCAGGCCCTTACCGACGAGGAGCTGGAAGCGCGGCTGTACCCGTCGGCGGCGAGTGCGGCGCGGGTGCTGCCGGACTTCGCCTGGCTCCACGCCGAGCGGCGCAAGGTCGGCGTCACGCTCGAATTACTGCATCTCGAATACCTGGAGAGCTACCCCGACGGCTACCGCTACACGCAGTTCTGTGAGCACTACAGAAACTGGCTGAAGCAGCACCGGCTTACGATGCGCCAGGAGCACCGCGCCGGCGAGAAGTTCTTCGTCGACTACTCGGGGAAGCGGCCGGCAATCGTCGACCCCAAGACCGGGGAGCGCGTCGAGGTCGAGCTGTTCGTAGCCGTGCTCGGCGCCTCGAACCTTACCTACGCCGAGGCCACGCTCACGCAGCGCGGCCCGGACTGGATCGCGAGCCACGGCCGCGCGCTCAGCTATATCGGCGGGGTACCAGAAATCATCGTCCCGGACCAGCTCAAGAGCGCGGTGACGCAGCCGTGCCGCTACGAGCCCGGCATCCAGCGCACGTACGAGGAGCTGGCGGCGCACTACGGCACGTCGGTGCTGCCGGCGCGCCCGGCCCACGCGCGGGACAAGGCCAAGGTTGAGGTGGGCGTCCAGATCGCGCAGCGGTGGATCTTGGCGCGGTTGCGCAACCAGACCTTCTTCTCGCTCGACGCGCTCAACGAGCGGATCGCCGAACTGCTGGAGGACCTCAACGATCGGCGCATGCGCGTTTACGGCTGCAGCCGCCGCGAGCTCTTCGAGCGCCTCGATCGGCCGGCGCTCAAGCCGCTGCCCACCACGCCCTTCGTCTACGGCGAGTGGACGACGGCGCGGCTCAACATCGACTACCACGTCGAGCTCGACCATCACTTCTACTCGGCGCCGCACACGCTCGTGCACGAGCTGCTCGACGCCCGCCTCACGGCGACGACCGTCGAGATCTTTCACGGCGGCCCGCGGGTCGCGGCGCATGCGCGCAGCTACGCGCGCGGGCGCCACACGACGATCACGGGCCACATGCCGCACGCGCACCAGCAGCATCTGGAGTGGACGCCCTCGCGCATCATCCACTGGGGGCAGACGATCGGCCCCAACACGGCGCGCCTGGTCGAGGCGATCCTCGCCGACCGGCCGCATCCCGAGCACGGCTATCGCTCCTGCTTGGGCACCTTCGTCGTGAGGCTCTGGTCCTGCCACTCCCGCCGAGTGAGCAGGCCGAAGTGGCGCCTGAACGCCGGCAAGGACGAGAACTCCTGCGTGATCGGGTACGGCAGGGGCGCGGTCTGGAAGAAGACGACCAGCCGTGGCTTCGTGATGAAGCGTACCCGACCGACCGCCTGCATCGCCCACGACGCCTCGTGGTGCTGCTGGTAGGCCTGGACCAGCGGGTCGAACCCCTGCCGGCGCTCCCAGTATCCCCGGACGCGAGCGACCCGCTGGCGCCCCACGGGCACCACCTCGACGCCGACCTGCTC
>DASXVK010000166.1:0-2153 GCA_036504295.1 Polyangia bacterium | reverse complement strand
CGAGGAGATCCGCCGCGCCCCGCAGATCCTGGCGCGGCGGACGAAGAACAACCCCGTGCTCGTCGGCGAGGCCGGCGTCGGCAAGACCGCGATCGTCGAGGGCATCGGCCAGCGCATCGCCTCCGGCGACGTCCCCGAGAGCCTCAGGGACAAGCGCATCCTGGCCCTCGACCTCGGCCAGCTCATCGCCGGCACCAAGTACCGCGGCGAGTTCGAGGATCGCCTCAAGGCGGTGCTCAAGGAGATCGAGGCCGCCGCCGGCGCGGTCATCCTCTTCATCGACGAGCTGCACACCCTCGTCGGCGCCGGCGGCGCCGAGGGCTCGGTCGACGCGTCCAACATGCTCAAGCCGGCCCTGGCGCGCGGCGAGCTGCGCTGCATCGGCGCCACGACCATCGACGAGTACCGCAAGTACGTCGAGAAGGACAAGGCGCTCGAGCGCCGCTTCCAGCCGGTGATGGTGGGCGAGCCGAGCATCCCCGACACGATCGCGATCCTGCGCGGCCTCAAGGAGAAGTACGAGGTCCACCACGGCATCCGTATCCGCGACGCGGCCCTCATCGCCGCGGCGAAGCTGTCGGCCCGCTACATCACCGACCGGCACCTGCCGGACAAGGCCATCGACCTCATCGACGAGGCGGCGAGCCGCTTGAAGATGGAGATCGAGAGCCTGCCGACGCCGATCGACACCCTCGAGCGGCAGATCACGTCGCTGCAGATCGAGCGCCAGGCGCTCTCGCGCGAGAGCGACCCCGCCTCCCAGGCCCGCCGCGCCGAGGTCGAGCGCGAGGTCGCCGACCTGCACGAGCGCGCCGGCGCCCTCAAGGCGCGCTGGCAGAAGGAGCGCGAGGTCATCACCGGGCTCCAGCAGCTCAAGACCGAGCTGGAGCAGGTCAAGACGGACGCCGAGCTGGCGCAGCGGCAGGGCGACCTCGGCAAGGCCGCGGAGCTGCGCTACGGGCGGCTGCCCGAGCTCGAGAAGCGGCTGGCCGCGCAGAACGAGAAGCTCGCGGCGCTGCAGCGGGACGGCGGCTCGCTCCTGCGCGAGGAGGTCACGGAGGAGGACATCGCGACCATCGTCTCGAGGTGGACCGGCATCCCCGTCGAGAAGATGCTCGAGGGGGAGCTGCACAAGATGAGCGAGATGGAGCAGCGGCTGCACACGCGCATCATCGGGCAGGACCAGGCCGTCGACGCCGTCGCGAACGCGGTGCGCCGCGCCCGCGCCGGGCTGCAGGACCCGAACCGCCCCATCGGCTCCTTCGTCTTCCTCGGCCCGACCGGCGTCGGCAAGACCGAGCTCGCGCGCGCCCTCGCCGAGTTCCTCTTCGACGACGAGAAGGACATGGTGCGCATCGACTGCTCCGAGTACATGGAGAAGCACACCGTGGCCCGCCTCATCGGGGCGCCGCCGGGGTACGTCGGGTACGACGAGGGCGGCCAGCTCACCGAGGCGGTGCGGCGCCGGCCCTACTCGGTCGTGCTCTTCGACGAGATCGAGAAGGCGCACCCGGACGTGTGGAGCGTGCTGCTGCAGGTGCTCGACGACGGCCGGCTCACCGACGGTCACGGCCGCACGGTGGATTTCCGCAACACGGTGCTCATCCTGACCTCGAACGTCGGCTCGCAGTATCTCCGCGACAGCGAGGAGAACGACGCCGAGGCGGAGAAGCGCGTGCTCGAGGTGCTGCGGGCGACGTTCAAGCCCGAGTTCCTCAACCGCATCGACGAGATCGTCGTGTTCCACCGCCTCGGGCGCGCGGAGCTCGAGCTGATCGTCGAGATCCAGCTCCGCCGGCTCGAGCGGCTGCTGGCCGAGCGCGACCTCACGCTCGAGCTGGGCGACGGGGCCCGGGCCCTGATCGCCGAGAAGGGCTATGACCCGAGCTACGGCGCCCGGCCGCTCAAGCGCGCGGTCCAGCGGTACCTGCAGGACCCGCTCGCCAAGCGGGTGATCGCCGGCGAGTTCCGTTCCGGCGACCGCATCCGCGTCGAGCGCCGAGGCGACGAGCTCGTCTTCAACCGCGTGGGTGACGGCGTGCGCGCGGCGCCGCCGGGACCGCGCGCCGAGGCCTGAACGTGAGGGACTTCTACGCCGCGCTGGGGGTGCCGCAGGACGCGTCCGCGGCCCAGATCAAGAAGGCGTTCCGCAA
>DASXVK010000165.1:0-2960 GCA_036504295.1 Polyangia bacterium | reverse complement strand
CCCGCGCGCGCCGCGCCCGATCATCTGCAGGTAGAGCACCCGGCTCATGGTCGGCCGCGCCATGAGCACGGTGCGCGTGTCGGGCACGTTGGCCCCCTCGGTGAGGATGCCGACGTTGACGAGCACCTCGTCGGCGCCGTCGCGGAACCGCTCGAGCCGCGCCCGGCGCTCGTCCTCCTCGAGCGCGCTGTGCAGCGCGCCGGCGGGCACACCGCGCGCCCGCAGCAGGCTGCCCAGCGCCTCGGCGTGCGCGATCGTGCACGCGAAGACGACGGTCTTGCCGTAGAGCGCCGCGCGGTCGGCGAAGTGCTCGACGATCTCGTGGTTGCGCGCGGGGTCGTCGGCCAGCCGCCCGAGCACGTCGGGCGTGAGGTCGCCCTGGCGGCGGATCGCGCCGAGCTCCGCGGGGCTGAGCTCGAGCGCCGCGGTGGCCTGCAGCCGCTGGCGCACGAAGACCGGCCGGGCGAGGAAGCCGAGCCGGACCAGCTCGCCGAAGCTCTTCTGGAAGATCGGGCGCGCGCCGAAGAGGTCGTGCAGCTCCGCCGTCTTCTCGTCGGAGGCGCGGAACGGCGTGGCGGTGAGCCCGAGCAGCGCGACGCCCGGCGCGCGCAGCCGCGTGAGCGCCTTGAGCGTCTCCGGCGCCACCGCGTGGTGAGCCTCGTCGAAGCAGATGACGCCGAGCGGCCGCCCGCCCTGGGCGAGGTCCTCCGGCCCCGGCAACCGGGCGGCGAGCGACTGCACCGAGGCGATGACGACGTCGCCCCGCAGGTCGTCGTGCTCGCCGTCGTAGCGCGAGATGGCCAGCCGCTCGCGGCGGCCGTCGAGCAGCCAGCGCAGCCGCACGAGCTCGGCGTGGACCTGATCGAGCAGGTCCAGGCGGTGCGCGAGCCACAGCACGCGCCGCCCGGCCGCGACGTGATCCCGCAGCAGCCACTCGAGCGCGGTGCGCGTCTTCCCGCCGCCGGTGGGCAGGCACAGGATGCCGGCGCGCGCGCCCGGCTGGGCGAAGTGGGCGCGCACCGCGTCGACCGCCTGCTGCTGGAAATCTGCGAGCTGGGCGTCGCGGCAGCCGAGCGCGGTCGCGCCCGCGACCGCGTGCTCCTCGTAGTCTCGGTACCGCGGCGCGTCGTGCTCCGGGGACCGCTGGTCAGCGCTCATCGGCGCCAGTGTACCAGGCCCGACCGGCTGCGCGTTGCGCTGGCCCGAGACCCCGCGCCGCCCTACATGAAGATCCGTCACCGGCCGCCGCATGCCGGGTCGAGGAGGAGTGTGATGCGACCACTGCGCGTCCGCGAGCTACAGTACCTACTCGCGCCTCACGAACGCCCGTGCCTCTCGATATACCTGCCCACCCACCGCCACCGACCCGACAACGAGCAGGATCCGATTCGATACCGGAACCTCGTGCACCGGGCCGGCGGGCTCCTCAAGGCCGAGCTCCCGGACGCCGACGTGCGGGCCCTGATGGAGCCGCTCGAGCAGCGGACCGATCATTCGTTCTGGCTGGCGCAGAAGGACGGCCTGGCGATCTTCCGGTCCCGGGACGTGGACCTCCTCTACCGCCTGCCCGTCGCGGTCCCGGAGCTGTGCGTCATCGGCGACAGCTTCCACACGCGGCCGCTGGTGCAGTACCTGCGCCGCAACCGCCGCTACTTCGTCCTCGCGCTGGCCAAGAAGGGCGTGGCGCTCTATGAGGGCTCGCCCCACGACCTGTGGCGCGTCGACGTGCCCGACCTGCCGCAGGACGTCGTCGCGGCGCTCGGCGAGGAGTACGTCGAGCCGGCGGTCAAGAGCAACGGCCGGGCCGCCCAGGTCAGCAACACCAACTACTCCGACGAGCGGCGCAACGAGTTCCGCCGCTTCTTCCGCGTGATCGACCGCGCGGTGTGGAACGCGCTGCACGACGAGCGGGCGCCGCTCGTGCTGGCGTGCGTCGACTGGTACCGGCCCATCTACCGCGAGGTGAGCCGCTATCCCTTCATCCTGGGCGACGGCGTCGATGGCAACGTCGAGCGCGCGAGCCCCGACGAGCTGCACCGCAAGGCCTGGCCGCTCGTCGCCGCCCGCTTCGCCGACGAGGAGCGCGCCGCCATCGAGCTGTACGGCACCGCCGCCGCCCACGGCCGCGGCAGCGACCAGATCTCGGCCGTGGCCGAGGCCGTGGTCCAGGGCAAGGTGCGCTGGCTGCTCGAGGCCGCGGGCCGCCACGTCTGGGGCCGCCTCGACCGGGCCACCGGCCAGGTCGAGGTGAAGGACGGACGCGCCGCGGACCAGGAGCTGGACCTGCTCGACGATCTCGGCGAGCTGACCCTGCTCCAGGGCGGCGACGTCATCGAGCTGCCCCAGGAGCACATGCCCACCCGCTCCCCGGTCGCCGCCGTCTACCGCTACTAGGACCGTGCCCGTGCCCCTGCCCGTGCCCGTGCCCGCTCCATCCTGACCCCGGTCACTCCGTCCGCCTCCGCACCCCCCCAACCGGATGCTTCTGTCCGGCCGGTCGGCACGAGTTCTTGTAAACAGGCCCTCAGCGATCCTGTTACGATTGGCGTGTGGGTTGCTTCTTGAATGGATTGGTCCTCCCTGTGCTCGCAGGTGGAGGTCACATGCCTCTGCGCCGGTCGTGCTTCGTCCTCCTCGCCCTCGTGCTCGCTGGCAGCCCCGCCGGGGCGCAGACGCTGACCGTCGACGGGAGCAACAGCCCCTACAGGCTGCGGGGCGTCGTCCGGGCCTACCAGACGGTCGTGGTCAAGAGCGGGGGCAAGATCGCCGTCGAGTACCCGTACGACAGCTCCTGCCCGGACTACCCGGACAGGACGAAGTGCGGCAACCTGGAGATCATCGCCGCCTCGATCACCGTCGAGGCCGGCGGCGTCATCGATGCGACCGGGCTCGGCTACCAGCCGCGCCTGTGCGACAACGGCGCGGGCCCCGCGGCGGGCGTGGGCGGGCGCGGCGGGTGC